>JAVBJR010000147.1:0-4274 GCA_031546965.1 Dysgonomonas sp. | reverse complement strand
TTTATCATGTCAAAAGAACTCCACATTTGGTTACATTTGCGCAAATTTTTTTAATAAACCAAAAATACCAAACAAAATAACCAAAATAATTACTGAAATAAACTTAGTACTCAAAAAACTTAGTTTTTTCCACGGCTTGTTTCCGTACATCATCTTTCATGTTTTTCTGGATTTATGAATATTACCACTCTACATTTTAAGTTGCATTTCATTCTATGTATTCCACATTGCTCACTGTACGTTGTCCTATACTCTGCTCCTCGCCCTGCAATGCAGCAAAGCATTGTTGTGAAGCAAAAAATTAGGGAGCGTGTTAATTATTCTAACACTCATAACTCGTTTTGGTTTTGACTAATTCTGGATGTCTTGAGTGATTTGGAATCAGCTGGTTGTCCTAGTCATTTCTCTAATTTAAACTACCCCTCTATCTTGAATATTAAAAAATTTAGCTTTTCGAAATCACCTTTGGAACGTTCGAAAAACATGGACACACAGATGAGCATGTGGCACACGTGCTGTAGACCATATTGGCATACTTGTTTGTGGCAAATATTACGAAATTAAATAGTTATTAGCAATGCACCGCAGTTGTGAATCACCCTGTATAAGTGGTTAACAGGGCTTACGGATTGGTTGGGCCAACGGATTAGCCCACCCAGTTGACAACGTTAACTAATGCCCCAAGGTTTAATTGATACTTAATACACAGATACAATGTCAGACATACTGAAAGCAAAGTGGCCACACCACACAGGAATTGAACCTGCAACCCCATGGTCTGCAGTACATGACAATACCACTGAACTACTATGCCTGCGATATGTTTCCTGTTGTCATACACCTATTTCAGTTCACAATTATTCCAGCCTTTTATATCACAACACAATATAGTACAAAACATACTATAATTATGGCGATTAGCGCCACCTCCGTGTAGCTTACGGCATTATATTGTGCGGTATTTCTTTTCTGCAACACTTCTATTGAGAAAAGCAAGGTTACTATATACTCTAGGCTGTGTGAAAGGCGCTTTGGCGCGAATTGCCCGTTGTTAGTTGTGACGTCACTAGCCGGCCAGTTTGGCGGAGTTGGGTTGCAGGTCGCCTATATAAAAAGCCTATATAAAAAGCCTATATAAAAAAGGTGTGGTTAGCTTCCAGGTCGCTTCCTATTGATCAAGTCCTGTATAAATTAATACGTCACCAGCAGGACACCTTGCTTGGCTGTGTGGCAACCATAGTAACCTTGCTGGTGACGTATTAAAGTATAAAGGCGTTGATCAATTGGAAGAGACCTGGAATCAACCTGCACCCCCCTGGAGAAAAGGTAGGTTTTGAAATTTCTATGTGGATTTTTACTAATATTAGGGCCCATTGCTGGTTTTTTCCAAGCATGGTTCATTCATTAACATGTGTTATGTGTTATGTAACGGTTTTAACAACCATTGGTGTATAATTACATGCATTTTTCTAACAGATTTCAGTGATTTTGCACACAGGTTTGTTAATTTCCAAAATTCAATTGTTGAGAATGTCTTCCAACACCGTTGCAGGTACGTTTCACTTGCATTTCATGTTCATTGTTTTGCTAATCAAAATATTTTGTAGGAGGAGTTAATTATTAACACTGATTATAAATTTGTTGATATATATATTTACCCCTATAAGGTATGATGACGTTATGTCTTGCCAGTCTACTTGTTACGGTCCACACTGGCATAAACCTATCGTTGTTGTCCCTTTTATACTGCAGATGGTGCCCCTTGCTCTTACAGCAATAACTGATATTCCAAACAGTTTAAGTTAGCTGAAACATGTTGCTCAAACTTGTCAACTTGTAATACGTATGGTTACGCAATACGGATACTAAAAGTTATTACAACAAACCCATGTGCAGGTGAATACGGATACACCTGTATATTTTGGGGGCCCTATTCCTTACATGCCAGATGTGTTAATGTCCACACAAACTTGTTTTGAGTGAGTGTGTAGCCGTACCAGACCACCATTAATAACAAATGTGGGTTTCCTTTGTTCCTGTTGTTAACCATCAGGAACGTTTATTGTCGTTTGTTTTCCTGTATTTTGCAGGTTCTGGAAAGGCCGCCGCTGACCGTTCGACGGTTGGTCCTTCATCCCCGTCTCGTTCGAAGTGTCCCGTTCAGGAAAATGAAGGCTCTTTACGGTAATTGGGTTACCTTTCCTTGTTTAATGTGGTTTATGTGCACTTATGTCACCGTAACCATATAAAATACAATGTCTTAATTTGTTGCTGTTTAACCTTTTAGTGGCCCAAACATTACTCATGCTGAGGTCCGGAAGTGGCTGACGGAGATCCTCAAAGAGGAGGTCATTAAACACACTGCGGGTAACGCGATTTGGAAGAGGCTAGCCAGGGACGGAGTAAGTCAAACTTATTTTTGGCCAATTACATACATTTATGTGCGCCTGCAACAACATTAAAGTACTGTACATCTCCTTTAAACGCGAACAGATCCTGGGATCCCGCACCTAGCTAGCAACAAAAAATCATTACATACGAATCGTCCTCAATAACCTGAACAATTACAAATGGCTAACACCCGCAGATCGTGCAAGGCTGTGGGCGGATTCACCTAGTGAGTGGTTTTAGATAAGGCTGTATTTGTGCGTATAATTATTCACTTTAGTAATGGAATGTTATTCATTAGGGGCCAGAGCGACGCGTCGTTCCGGCGACAACGAAACATCGGCTCACGAACTGCATCGTCCCATGGCGGAGTGGGACAAGCAACTTTGGAAGGACCCATCGCTTGAAAATGCAGAATCTGATGTGATTACCATCGACAGCGACGACGATGTTGCACACGAATGGGTAGCTGCCATTGCTGGGGACGAGACCCCCCCGTCAAGGGATCCGTTGGACGTGCACGTGGTTGTGCATGAACCTGAAGGTATTTCCGACAATACGGTAATCATAACGGAATACCAATTCCACGTACTTCTTAACCTCAAAAATTATACAATAAATAAAAAACCGTGTTCTTAGGACTTGTGGAAACCTTGCGGGGTGTGTAAAGAGGCGGTGAACGCGCTGCAACTCAAACTGGCTGAGAGATTCGTAAACCTGTCACAAAAAATGTCAAACGAACTGCGTTCAAACCCTTCCCCCCGCCTTCAAACAAATTATTCAGAAGGGGAGCCGTAAAGAATTTCGCGACCATGTTGTGAAACGTGACGGACGCGATGCTTAGATCAATGTTTTTGTTCGAAGACATCATTGTCAAACGGGTTAAAGAAAACCAGACGGGAGTGAATGTCACGGCGAGTTTGCTGGACAGAATTCGCATCGCAAACGGAAAGGCCGAGGCGGAATTATTTGGTGCTCAGCATGAACCGCACATGACAACAGAAAAGGGCCCAGATGCTTGTAACAACCAATTTTTTTACCTTGTGTTGTTATGTATCAACCGTCAATTTATTTGATTCAACTTTGCGACTAATGCATGCTAGCACAAACAAAACACATGGCCGATAAAACAGGAAACGCAGGACAAAGTGTGACAGAACTCCCAGAAGGTGTGCAGACGACGAAGCGAGGGTGTGCTTCAAGAGCATGGTTAGTTTGGTTTACAACGATGACAAATATGTCAAAGTGGGAATGTATACATAAATACATTATGACATCCTCTTATACTTGTTATGTATATGCTTCTGAAATTTATAATGACGACTCGCCTATGTGTAGATTTGAGAAACATGGTGGGAGCAGCGGACGCGCCAAGTATGTATTGTACAGTAATGCATGTGTGTATATCGTACAGTAACGTCCAACTACTGCAATTACCATTTTTGAAGCCGTATGTAGAAAAGGTTGCTAAAAATCCTCCTGCAACCGATAACTTTACAAAGTTGAAGACCTTCTTGGGAGATAAGTTATTACATGCCGAACTTGGTTTTTTCAAACAATTACTTTTGAACTTGAGGAATACTTGACCCGCTATCAAAGCAATGACCCATTATTGCCTTACATATATGATGAAACGTGCAGTCTCCTGCGAAGTTCCGAAGTCTCATTGCTTGGTTCATCAAGAAAAGTGTTTTAGCACAAAGCAGCGGTATGCTGAGCAAAATTGATGTATTGAAAACTGAAAATCATGATTCCAGAATGTATTGACTGTGGCTTTCTTGCTACGCAAGGATACAAGGGTTTGGACAAGCAACTCATTACTGCTTTTCGTAAGCAGTGCAGCACGTTCCTTCAGGCTCTCACTGCAAAACATATTTTGAAGTTGC
>JAVBJR010000516.1:0-3434 GCA_031546965.1 Dysgonomonas sp. | reverse complement strand
ACTGGTTTCTGTAATGCTTTCATTCATAATAAAATAAGTATATTTTCATGCGATTTTAGGTAGTACATTTGTCACAGAATTATAAATGTGCAATCAATACATTACAGAAAATGTTATTTTGAGTGTACCATAATATTCCTATATTTTCCTATATTTTGGGAAAAAATTTCCTATATTTTTCCTATATTTTTGGGGAAAATTCCTATATTTCCTATATTTTTGAATTTTTTTTCACTTGACAGCCTGCTCCCCTGCACATCTTTATACGCTTTACCTTGGTGCATATCGTGGGAATGTGTCTTAAGTTTTCTATTTTTCATTAAACGCTTAAATGCATTCATTCATTTAAAGGAGACCTGACACCGAAAAATTTGGCATGCCAGATCTTGTTGAAACGGCCGGAATAAGTGTGACAGCAAGTAGGTAAATTTGAAATCGTTACCTGCTTGCCGTCAAATACGCGCGCCGTCCGTGCCAGTATTGTTCCGGAACGCAGCAACAAAAAAAACGGCGGCCGACGTACGACGCTCTCACGAGCGTTCGAAATTCCACGCAGGCGTTCCATACACGACGTCGGCGGCATCGGCGGCAAAATTACGTTTCAAATTGCGTTTGAAACGTCTACTAAAAAGATAGCATCTAATAAATGTTTTTAAATTAATACGAAGGAACTCGTAGTTTTATTTTCAGTCATTATAAGGCATTGTAGTGTTTAAATAGGACCTTACAAAACGGTGTCAGGTCACGTTTAATGGTGTAAAAGTATCGACTATAAAATAACAATTTGAATAGAGAAAATGGCAGATTAAAAAGATATTCACGGAGATATGACCAAACTAAAACACTGTTTCCAACTTCCGGTTGCGCATATGCCCTCATTGCTGATGATGACGTAGTCACATCAGTATAGAATGCTTGCAATGCTTGCCAATCAATGTATATAGATATAACTGTAAGTTCAAATAGTTTATTTTCACTTTGTTTACAAAAACGTCGCATAAAACAAGCTTGTAAAACTCGTCTGCTTTTCTCTTCTCAGCAGCCACACCCACAGGTCAGCCAGTCTCAGCTGTGAAGCCACATCAGCAGTTGGAAAACAAAATTCAGGCCCTTGGAAGGTTTGCACTCTGTGCAGCGCCGTTCAGATAAGTATCAGGAAAAACTGTATTACCTATAAGAATCAAGGATGTGATTCTTTAGCAATTGTATTCTGTTACAGGGATGTGCAAGCAGAAAACAGGAGAACTCAGTGCAGCTACTTACTAGCAAGTACGAAATTAAACAGCTGAGATTTACCAGGTAGACTCGACTACGGGGTCCTCCACCAGGGGTTCATGACTGGAACTTTCCAGAGCGATGACATCAGCAACAGGTTCCAGTACCCTTGGTGCAACAAGCTCAAGGGTCGACGTTGACACTGGTGCAAATCTTGACTTTGATTGCTCAACAAACCCCTTCTCGAGACGAGCATTCATAGAATCAATGGTCAATATGGAATTCCAACCTTTCACCAAGTACTTAAGCCTTAGGCCGTGCATTCCTTTTGTCAATAAATCATTGTCCGTCGTAGCCACATACTCGAGCACAATCTCTCCTTTTTCAACCGAATCTCGCGCTAGGTGAAATTTAACATCAATGTGCTTGGTTCTACCTCTTGATATACGTTATTGACAAAATGCTATTGCCGCTTGGTTATCACACCTGATTACAGTCAGACCGCCAACAATATCATCCAGACCAATTTCTATCAGTAAGGCACGACACCATTTATTTAACTTCCTTTACCCCTTCTGCAAGGGCGATGTATTCTGCCTCCATTGTAGAAGTTGCAATGCAGGATTGTTTTATATATCTCCACACTGCTGGGCTTCGGACAGGTAAAGACACAACCCTGAATGAGATTTACGATCGGTTCCATCTCCTCCCCAATCTGCATCCACAAATGCTTCCAAACAACTGTCCTTTCTTTCGAATGTCAACTTTAGGCTCTTTGTTCCTTTGAGATACTTAAAAATCCTCTTTTCTGCAGTCCAATGTTCGACTGATGGTCATGAAACAAATTGTCCCAATCTCGAAATGGCATATGCAATATCCAGGCGAGTGCCTTGTGCTAAATATAAAGACTTCCGATCTCCTCTCTGTAGGGTACATTAGACTTGATTTTTGTGCACCACTAGCAATCTGTCATGGGCCAGAGCGAGAGACGTGGGGACGTGGGAGGCTGTAGGTGGAGATGGCTTGATGACTGATGGTTGGTGACTTAGTTGAGGGGTGATGGCTTGATGGCTGAAGGATGGAGTAGAGATGAGGACTTGCAGATGGCTTGGAGACTAGAGATGGAGTCGACGATGATGGCTTGAAGATGGCTTGGAGACTGATGGATGGAGGAGATGATGATGGCTTGTAGATGGCTTGCAGACTATGGTGATGATACCTTATGGAGGGAGGAGATGATGATGGCTTGTAGATGGCTTGGAGACTATGGTGATGATACCTGATGGATGGAGGAGATGATGATGGCTTGTAAATGGCTTGGAGACTATGGTGATGATACCTGATGGATGGAGGAGATGATGCTGGCTTGTAGATGGCTTGGAGACTGTAGAGATGATACTGATGGATGGAGGAGTGATGAGAGCTTGTAGATGGCTTGGAGACTGTAGAGATGATACCTGATGGATGGAGGAGTTGCTAGTGGCTTGTAGATGGCTTGGAGACTATGGTGATGATACCTGATGGATGGAGGAGTTGCTAGTGGTCCAGATACAAGGCAGCAACTCCTTTTATAGCCGGTTACGTGACAGAGGGCGCCCCCTACGTGATGTAACACTTCCAGGAAATGAGTGCTTGGTTGCCTTGGACTTTGACTGGCTGCGTAATCCTGACTTGGATCTCGTGGCGAGGACCGGAGGTGACCGGTTCTTGACAGTTTTCAATATTATAGTGACCATAGATCAGGTCGAGGGTTGATTATTAACTCTTAAAATTTGGAGGGGAAAATTATTTGGATTTCTCGGTTGAGGGCTAAAAAAACAAAAACCAAATAAATTCCACCGGAAACTATTACATCACTTTACGGTAGCACAAAAATCTTTCATCGTAATACGTTAATGAAAACTACAAGAGCAGCCATATTGTCCGTTAGCTATCAAGCACTTTCACACATTTCTCCATGCTGCTGCACATCCATCACATTTAAATTTATAGATTTTTACAGTTCATATAATACATTTACAAATGTTTCTAAGCAGGGCCAAAAGTAAGTGGCAGGGTAATTGTGAAATATCCATATGTTTTGGAATATTAAATTGCCAGTTTCCATTATATAGTACAGCCCATACGGAACATATACAGGGTGTCCGGAAAGTCTGGTCTTTTTGCTAATATCTCGAAATTGGAGTGAATATTAGTAAATATAATGATGTTTCCATCTG
>JAVBJR010000271.1:0-3866 GCA_031546965.1 Dysgonomonas sp. | reverse complement strand
TCAGCACTATACAACTTAGAAAACTCTCTTTCAAACATACTCCAATCCACCTTGTCTGCTAAAATATAGAGTGGATGATTTTGGTCTAAACTATCTCCTAGAGAAAAGAATAAACTTTTTTGTGAATCTTTTTTACTTGGTGTTAGCATAAAAATCTGCAAGAAATTATACCCTAAGATACATATTCTTGCAGATTTACACAAACATTTTTCTATATAATTTACTGAATAATTGAACGTTATATGCTTCTTAAGGGACGACTAAGTAGGAATTTTTCAAGCTTTCGGGGGTAACAAAACCATTATTTTGGAAAAGATTGCGATAATGTTCGCTTAGTACAGCACGGATAGTGTCTATTTCTGAGTTAATAGCTTTGGCTTCATTGTTCTTGCCTTTTACCCGGGCGGCTTTGCTATCCCAAAGATCGGGGTTTACTTCCTGTTTGGAGTTGAATTGGGTATTTTCTCCGTCAATGGTAATACGAATCATTATCGAAGAGTTTCCTTCTTTGTTAACTCTGTTGGAGCGCAAATAAAATAAGACTTTAAATGTTGTCTTCATAGATCATCAATTTTTTGAATTACAAACTTAATTTTTGAATTGTAAATAATTGAATATTATGATTGACTAAACAGCGTAATATCAAAGACTTATTACTTTAACGTTACCCTTTTTGAGTGAGATAAAATGGGTAACGGTTTGGTAACGATTTTATGCGTTAATATGCCATTTATCTGTCTCTGATGTGTTACCGAATAAAATAAAAAAACCTCAGAAAACATTGATTTTCTGAGGTTTATCCTAGGCTTTACCTAGATTTGTCTTACTTGTTTGTGATCCGGATAGGAACGCCCGAATCATATCTTAAACTAATGTTATTTAATTGTTTACCAAAAGACTTCCACTCAGTCAGTAGTGATTTAGTAGTTGTTTTTGGCTTTTTACTGTCTCTCAAAATACCCCTTTTGGCTTGGAGTTGACTTATATTCTTATAGAATCAAAGATACAAATTTATCCTCAAAGTGCACACAATAAGGATGGAATTTATTCCTTATCTTCTTGTTTATCATGCTTATCTATACCCAAAGTCTTTTTGACATTGATGGGAGAAACAACCTTTTTACCTGTTCGTAATTCTAATTCCTCACGAGCTACTCGTGCAACTGTCCCTCCTTGCTTGGCTACTCGTACACTATCTTCCAGTGTTTCGGGTTCAGTGGCTTGCGAAATATCTTTGGTGGATGCTTCAGCAAGCATGTTCAAGATTAGTTCGGTATTGGTCATGTTATCCCGAAGGTTTTCTTTCTTCAGCCCTTTGAATTGCTTGTATTCTTTTGTCGTTTTATCTGACCATGCTTGTGTAATAATATCAGTCAGCGTTGCAAATTGCATTCCCTCTTTTACCCCTCTCCGCTTCCATTCGTCTGTCAGTTCTTTACGGATTTCGATACTTTTGAGTCGCTGGTTTATCCAATTCTCTGAATATCCCAAGCGAAGATATTGCTCCATTGCTCTATCTATCGTTAGTTCCGGATCTTGCATCTCATCCAATCTCTCCGCTGCAACTTGTGCCATCCATAGTTTGAATGGTTCTGCTTTGGGGGATGGGATGGATTGTATCAATCGAAAAAGTTGTTCTGAATCAGCGACATCAGTTTTATAAAATTTACCATCAGCTGACTGCATTTTCAGTTGACTACAATTTGTAGTCAACTCACTTCCTTCCTTTCTAAGACGGTTTTTCAATACACTCCAATATTTTCGAGGGTTTGGGCTATCTGTCAATACTTCAACCACATCTACAATGGAGAAATACCATTTTTCTTGTTCTTCGTCCCATACGGTACGAACTTTCTTGTTCTCAAATAGCTGTATTGTGTTTTTCTTTGTCATAACTATGCTCTGATTTTGGTAAGAATGCATACACAAAAATAACAATAATTTCAATATCAAATCCTTTATTATCTTAGTTTAATAGGCGATTATAAAGAATGCAAAATATTAACACAGAAGTTTTATCTGTGTTTATGAGTACCTCAAAAAGCTTGGCTTAATAGAAGGAGATGCACTCGTTTTTTAGTATCTTTGTATGAATTTATCTATAAATAAAAGAATAAAGAATGAGATTTTCGGGACACGAAACATTTGTCTGTAAACAACCTTGGCTTAAAAAGGGTTATGATTTTCTTAATCAACGAAATAAGTTTACATCAGACACAGCTGTTATTGACTTAGGTGTTGGAAAAAACATGGTAAGTTCTATTGCCTATTGGATGAAAGCTTTTGATTTGTGTGATGACAAATGGGAATTGAGTTATTTGTCTAATTATCTATTTGGAGAAGATGGTAGAGATTCGTATTTGGAAGATTATGGAACTTTATGGCTTTTGCATTACCATCTTGTAAAATCAGATTACGCATCAATATATAATTTATTTTTCAACGGTTTTAGAAAAACTAATACGTTATCATTTACAGAAAGTCAGCTACATGGTTATTTGCAGAAAGAGGCTGAACAGAATAATATTTATAATGAAAATACAATTTCTAATGATATTTCTGTTTTTCGACGAATGTACACTAAACCACAAGATGAGCAGGGTGATATTGAAGATATATATTCCAGCATATTCTCGGAGCTTAGTTTGTTGACCAGAACAACTATTCATGAAGGCAATAAAGCATTACTTCGATATAATATACCTTATGAAAATAGAGCAAATTTACCGTCTGAAATTGTCTTATATTCTATATTAGACAAGTATGAATACAAAGAGAATATAAGTATAAACTTTAATGATTTAATTAGTAGTTATAATTCCCCAGGAATGATTTTTTCTTTATCAAAAGAAGGTTTGTATTCAATTATTGAAGATATTGAGAAGAATAACTCCAATATCTTGTTTTCGTCCACTGCTGGACTGCAAACTCTGCAAATAAATAAGCATATTGACAAATGGTCTGTACTAAGCAATTATTATGACAAATAACTATTCACCTTCTGTTAACATTGTAAGGGATCTGAACAAGCAAATCGAATACATTCAGACTCCCAATACAATACAGCTATATAATCAGATTCTAAGTAATTATAGGTCTGGTATCCATTCATTCAATATTATAGGATCATATGGGACTGGAAAATCCTCGTTTATTTGGGCACTGGAACAACATCTAAATAGTAAGAAATCGTATTTTTCGGACACAAATAAATTTGTTGATGAAGTAAATTCTTTCGAATATTTGCCAATCATTGGTAGCTACGAATCTATTTCGGTAACTTTTTCTGAAATCCTCGGCTGTAAAGAGGGAACTTCAGTACAGAATATAGTTAAAGCATTCTCTAATTACTATGATACTCTAAGGGGAAAAAATAAAGGACTCTTTATTGCAATAGATGAGTTTGGCAAATTCTTAGAATACGCAACAAAAAACAATCCAGAGAATGAATTATATTTCATTCAACTTCTAGCCGAATACATAAATAACTTTGACAATAAAATTATATTTGTCACAGCACTTCATCAGGGATTTATTTCATACTCTTATGGTTTATCTCGAACTCAAATTAATGAATGGGATAAGGTAAAGGGGCGATTCAAAGAAATAACATTTAATGAACCTGTAGAACAGCTTTTACTTTTAGCTTCAAAACGATTAAACTCAGTCTCGAAAAATCCAAATTTAGCCCCATTATTTGAAGAAATAAGCAAAGCTAACATTTTCTAGGGCAAACGCATCAAAATCTCGTTTATATATAATGGATTATCTTTGGGTTTATGAAGCAAGATATCTCACATTATTTTAGACAAGTGACAGATCCTCGGGTTGAGGGTCGTTGTTCACATTTACTCACCGATATTCTA
>JAVBJR010001168.1:0-3771 GCA_031546965.1 Dysgonomonas sp. | reverse complement strand
AAGCTGCAATATTTGTAATATTGAATGAATTCATGGATTATTGGTGCTTTTCACTTGGTTTCTGGCAGATCTTCTTCACTTATCCAAAATCTTTTTATGTATAATCCATAAAATCGACAAAATCCAAGATATTGAACTGGGCTACTGATTTACTAGCTAGGAATTCCAAGTTGCACTATTACAAGCAACCAGGCATTGAAGCATATGTTTGCATGCAAATAGGCATCCCCAGTTCAACAAAACTTCTACAAATGAGATGCCTAGCATAATATAAAATTTGTTCTTTAGGACTAATGTTCCTGTACAACTTTCAAAATTAACAACAGTTATAGCTACCACCATTTCGGTGATATTTAATAAAAAAAACACTGCAACTTGCTATACAGTACATCAGAAACTATGCAAAAGCAGCATAAATACATTGGGACACTTACAATACGCATATAAACATAAAGACAGTTCGATACATGTAAAAACCATCGATACACGTAAAATATGCATTGATACATTTCGATACATGTAAAAACTGCATTGATACATTTCGATACACCTAAAAAACGCATCGATTCATTTCGAGACACTTACAATACACGTAAAAACTGCATCGATACATTTCGATACACTTACAATACACGTAAAAACTGCATCGATACATTTCGATACCCTTAAAATACACATAAAAACTGCATAGATACACTATTATAATGTTCGATACATGTAAAAACTGCATCCATGCAGGTTGATACCCCTTCGATACAGGTAACACGGTATAAACAGAAGTTCAATACTTTCAATAATTTTTGGTGCTTATGATCGCTTGCACACTCCAGACATTTTATTAGAAAGTAGAAGCAACATATCCGGGTTTTTCATACCCCAAGAGGTACCAGTACCATGCATTTTACACCAGCCCGCAGACGTACAACCTGTCTGTAATCATTGTACACCATGCATGAAATAAGTTACATAGCAACTGTTCCCATTGCGAACGTGTTTGAAGAAATTTAGTTTCTCGGAGGCCATCTTGTTCCCAAGATGGCAGACAACATGTTTGGAAACATGAAGATTCCGCATGAAATGGGTTTCTGATTAACCGTTCCAAATTTGAACTCGTTTGAAGAAGTTTGGTTCGTGGCGGCCATCTTGTTTCCAAGATGGCGGACAACCTGTTTGGAAACATGAAGATTCCGCACGCACTGGGTTTCTGATCAAACTGTTCCAAATTTGAACTCGTTTGAAGAAGTTTGGTTTTTTATTATATTTATTTGGAAATTTGTGGGTGTTTTTCAATGGGCGACACCATTGCGGTGGCGTCATATTGGTGGTGTCACATCGGTGGCGGCACGTTAATAAGTGGCGCCACCTGGATGGAAAACAGCGGTACTTTACCCTCCGTTTGTGAAGAGATTTATAAATGCATGGGCGGCTGGTGGCGCAGTTGTTATAGAGCACTCGCCTTGTACCTGTGTGGTCCCGGGTTCGATCCTGGGTCTAGCTTGTGCAAAGGAGTTTTTCTAGTTTCCTGCCAGTCAGCGATGGGTTTTCTCCGGGTTCTCCGGTTTCCCCCATCCGTAGGGGACGACGTAACACATGTATGACGTCATCTGGCAGGCTTCACCTGCAATCTTCTCACACTTAAGCTGCCGTCGAATGACGTCATGCATCTCTTATGTCGTCCCGTACGGATTTTTCCCTAACTCCCTAGTAACTAGAATACCTTCAAACGAATTCCCCATGAGCCCTCAAAATTGTGCATTAAAAAATGCTTGCGTGCAGCCCATATGGGTCTACGGACTACGGGTTAGCACGCTTGCGTGCTTGCGAAGGTAAAGCCTAGTTTCCATATATAGGCGATTCCGTTTTGTTGTGGCTGCGATTTGCGATGCGGCCTGCGGCTGCGACATTTCCATAAACGCGGCAGCGACGCATCGGGCAGCCGCTTTTCATTTGCGACGGTATTGCGGCTGTCGCAAGACGATCAAACCGGGCAGATTTTTTGCGGCTAGCCGCAGAAATCCGACCAATGAGAATCATTCTCACCGATTTCATCAAAATCATTGCATCAAAATGGGGTCGCTTTTCAACGTTATGAGAAAGGGGAGGTTTGCTGTGTGACGTCACTAGAAGATATGCAATCACATTAATTATGTGTTTACATTGTTTTTATTGTGCTTAAAAATTACACAAGTGTATTTAAATACAGTGGTGCTTTATATAACGTATCTTTTCAACTTCAAACTATTTTACATGCTTCAAAATTATCTACAGAATGAATTTTAACTAATTTTATTGTACATACATTATAAAGCACCCCTGTATTTAAAGGTGACCTGACACCGTTTTGTAAGGTCCTATTTAAACACTACAATACGTTAGAATGACTAAAAATAAAACTACGAGTTCCTTTGGATTAATTAAAAAACATTTATTACATGCGATCTTACAAGTAGACCTTTCAAACGCAATTTGAAACGTAATTTTGCCACCGATTACGCCGACGTCGTGTATGGAACGCCTGCGTGGAATGTCGAACGATCGTGAGAGCGTCGTACGTCGGCCGCCGTTTTTTTTTGTTGCGGCGTTCTGGAACAATACTGTTACGGACAGCGCACGTATTTGACGGCAAGCAGGTAACGGTTTTAAATTTACCTACTTGCTGTCACATTTTTCGCCCGATTTCAACTGATCACAGCTTAAAAACTATTGGATCGAAAAATCTGAAACTTTTCACAGCGTTTTATGACCAAGTTAAAAACTCATTCCTGCCGTTTCAACCAGATCTGACATGCCAAATTTTTCGGTGTCAGGTCTCCTTTAAGTGGGTGTTCCCACAAAGTGTCGTGCCGTGGGAGTGAAATGGACAGGTCAAGCAGGGTCAACTGGCCCTTATAGGCTAAAATCAGTATTGGAGAAACTTTGTTGACCTCCAATTGGTGCATATTCTGCATCAAAATTATATAAAAACCCAGTAAAGCAGAGAGCTAAGGATACAGAGACAGAGAGCAAGAGTGAAACACAGCTGTCGGTATTTCCCGCAGCTATAACCAGTTTTTGTAAGTAAAAAGTGCATAGCTGCCGGTATTCCCCGCAGCAATCAGCAGAGTAAACGACACCAAGTACTGTAAAAGTGGTAATGTTTAGCGCAGCTTTATTTTCGCGCATTTTGCGCTTCTTTGACATTCCGCTAAAATTAAAACCTCGCTAAATTTAAAGGAGAAGTGACAGGGGTAAAATCGATGATAGCGATTGCAACGACAATTTAATACTAAGTTTGTGGCCATGTTTTGAATGATCCGTGAATTTTTCAAATTTTTTGAAGCAGTAGTTTTTTTAATTGAGGCAGTTTCCAAAACTGTAGGACCTTGCGGCAGGAAGTACATAATTAATGTATCACCAAATGCAGTGTATGGTGTGCCTAACTTGCCAGCGCTCGAATTGACTCGAAGTCAACATTCGTCGCTTCGGGATGTGTCGACCAATTGGAAAGGCGGGTTGGCGACGTGGCCAATCAGGACGCCACAAAAAGGTTACGGATCTGATCAGGTGAGTTTTACAATATATAAATTTGCTATCGTTTCGGAATTACGATGGGATACGACCTAAGATACGACAATCCAAGGAACATTTTGGTCGTTTTGCGATTTTGTAACGGAAAATACAGTATCACAAGTGAAATTTTATTGTAATTTCGATGATTTTTAAGTTTCAGCGATCCACTACTGCCAACTGCCGTTACAATCCCGTTTTTGCAAGATTTTAACGGCAGTTGGT
>JAVBJR010000746.1:0-2575 GCA_031546965.1 Dysgonomonas sp. | reverse complement strand
GTCACAACGCTTGCACCAAGAAGCAAGCGCATGAATTTTCAACAAACCACAGTGCATGCTCCTCCTCTAACCGCAGGTTATATACTGTATAAATATAAACTCTCTTGGATTCAAGGCCATATAACTGGACACATTTTCTCTGACTGGGCAAAGACAATGAATGTCCATACTCATTGGCTGAATGCAGCTACAATTACAATAATAGTTGCGGTGGTCTCAGCTATTTTTATTGTATCGCAACAGTACTATACAGCGACACTATACGGAAGTGATGTCACCGAAACGGGGCGTAGAGTCGCTAAAGCTACACGATTCGTGTTGCATAGCTGCAAGTGGAGCACCAGCTTCAGAGTGTATATGAATTCGGTGTGTGGGGGTCTCAAAATTTGACAATAGGAGGAGGAGGAGGTGTTAATTTTAGGAACTTAATCTATGATGAAAAATTCCATGTAAACCAAAGAATTGTAGAATAAATCCAGACAAAACTAATGAGTCATGAAATGTTGAACTTATTCATTTTCGAGCAAATACAGATGTTGTTGAATTTGTTCCACCTCGAATCTATTATATGTTGAACTTGCTCCGTGTGGAACTTATTCCATGTTGAACTTGTTCCGTTTTAATGTTATGAGTCGTTGAACTTATTCCTTATTATCGAAATGGGTATCGAATTTAATCCTTGTAGAGATTAGTCCATGTCGAACTTAATCCGCGTACCCCTCTACCCATTTGGTCATTATTCCAAATTAATTGACTATGTTAACTGTAGTATAGCAGGGTCATTGAGCGTCGGAAGTGACGTCACAAACCGGAAGTGGGCGTGGTTAATTATCCGTTTCCGGTTTATTGACCTCCCCACCCCCTACGGACCACCCGGAAGTGGGCGTGGCTAAGTATCTGTTACGGTTTATTGACCTCCCTCAACCCCTTTACGGACCACCCGGAATGTGGGCGGGCCTAATTAACATAATGGGATCACTGACGTTACCGGAAGCAGGTGGGCGTGGCTGATTACTATACCTAATTCACATAAAACAGAACACTTGACCGGAAGTAGGTCCTACAAATATGTTATTTTATTTATTTATTTATTTATTTATTTATTTATTTATTTATTTATTTATTTATGCATTTATGCATGTAGTTATTTAAATATTTATTAATTTCATTTGTTTCTATTTTATACAAATGTTACTTTTTATTTTTATTTTATACAATTATATCTACACTTAATTTAGTTATATATTGTTTTCTTCAATTATAAAATTGTGAATGTATAGGTGTTTTGGTTTTATGTGTTCGAAATAAAGTTTGTAACAATTCTTAAAAAAAAAACTAAAATTTTTATTCCAAAACAATTACAAAAAAATACAAACAAACAAACAAACAAACTTGAAAACAAAAATCAATGAATAAACAACAAATAAATGTTAAGAATAAAATAAAGAACAAAAAAAGTAAACGCATACAGAAATTTTCATAATTTTATTTTGCACGATAAACAGATTTAATGAAAACCACTTCCGGTGAAGCCGGACGTTTTTGTGGAGGTATGGTGGCGAGTTGTCTCCCTCGACCAATCAATCCCCCGTAGGTTGGGTGGAGGCGACCGGCTGCTTGTTGGGCTGCTCGTTGTCTGGCTGCCTGTTCGGCTTCATTTGAAGCACGTTGTATGGCCTGAAAAAAAAGTAATGTTAGTCGTATATTTAAAAAAAAAAATTCTGTTCTTACCTTTTGATGAACATTATCCAACACCCACGCGGTTGCGTACAGCTTGGTTTTTATTTCAACTGGAAATAAAAAAATATAAGTAAAAGTAGTATAGCAGGGTCAAGTGGCGTACCGGAAGTGACGTCATACCGGAACCGGAAGTGACGTCATATCCGTTTCCGGTCATTTGCATATTCCCCCCTATTCCACCCACCCCCTAAAAACTGCTTCCCGGAAGTGGGCGTGGTCTAATATGATTTATTACCCTCCTACCCTTGAACACCGGCTTCCGGAAGTGGGCGTGGCCTACTGTGATTTATTACCCTCCTACCCTTGAACAAAACCTCCCAGAAGTGGGCGTGGCCTAATTACATATTTATACCTAATATAGAATTCAAATCAGGATGTGGTGCAATATGATTTACAGGGACCGGAAGTGACATGCCCATAAACAATATACATTCATACATGTCTGAACTTGTTTAGATACCTCAAACTTCTACAGGAAACGGAAGTGAGTCATAATTCTGTTTTTTATGTTGGATACATTCATTGTTATAATTTATTGCAAACGGAAGTAACATCACGTGACCTTCCTAACCAATGAAACTGATGATCGTAGCGTAAACCACGCCTATCGAACACGATTGGCTGGGATACGATGCCTTTGTGTGTAGAGGGTACATAAACCGTGCGTGGAACAGAGCAAACCATCACTACAGAGGCTAGTACTGCTGGTACTGCTAAAGTATCTCTACACCTTGTGCTGCACCGTTTCTGCTACGATGGGATCCGACGCCAACATGAATCAGGTAATATGAACGTTAGAACTTTTCCAAGAAAATATATCTAAATTACATTTTTT
>JAVBJR010001133.1:0-8564 GCA_031546965.1 Dysgonomonas sp. | reverse complement strand
CTACTGCGCACTCCTGTTACATCTACCCGTCTCGTATTGCCGCCGTTCTCCCAGCACTGACACTATCCTATCACTGTCACTGTCACTGTCACTGTCACTGTCACTGTCACTGTCACTGTCACTGTCACTGACACTGTCACTATCCATCACTGATTTCCCATCCCTGCATCTCTCGCTGTCCTCCAAGACTGCCTTCCATCTCTGTCCTCCGTCGAAATCGTTCAGCAATACCCTCCCACACTGTACACGTCTCCATCTTCCATCGGGTCCCTCCTTCACAACATCCATCTTCCGTCACCGCCCACCGTCTCTGTCCTCCATCACGACCCTCTGTCACTGTCCTCCGTCCTTGCTCACCACTGTCCTTCCCTGTTGTCTTGCTGTCAATATCCTTTCCTCCTTTCTCTCGCATTCCTTCCTAAATACTTCTAATTGCCTTAGACCATCTAATCCCACCCCATCTTCACTCAATAACTCTGCTATTGTCCATTTCCTATCCTTCCACCTCATCTTTCCACACTCCTGCATGATATGTTGCATTGTTTCTAACCCCTCCCCACATAATCTGCACAATATCTGCTCTTTCCTCTTCCAAAATTCAGCTGCTTTAACCTCGTTCCCCAATCGGAACCGCGCTAAATGTATCTTATCTTTTCCCGGTATTTTTTGTGACATAATATAACTAGTTCTTTGGCTCCCTTCATTCAAAATTTTGTAATGAGGGCAATATCTTGATTCTATAATTCTTCCCCAATTATGGGCCCGCCTAGCCCGTTACTATTTAACCTATTTATCGCGGATTTAGAGGAGTGGTTAAGGAGAAATCAGGAAGGTGGTTTGGTAATAATGGGCAAAAAGATTTATATGCTTGTGTAAGCAGATGACATGACGTTATTGGCAGTTGATCCAAGGAAATGCAAAGTATGTTAATATGTCTCGAGAAATATTTAAAGAAGAAAAGTTAATATTGAATTTGAAGAAATCGAAAATGCAAATATTTAAGAAAGGAGGGAGAAGAGCAAAGCAGGAGAAGTGGAATTGGAAAGGTCAAGAAGTAGAGGTGGTGAAGTGCTTTAAGTACTTGGGTTATATGATGCAGAGCAATAATGGGAACTCGGAACGTATAAAATATATATGCAAAAAAGCAAGGATGGGGATGGGGGCAGTTTGGGGAATAGGCGAGAGGTTATTCAAGAACGAAGTAGGAAAGAGGTTAAAGTTATTTAATGCTATCACAGAGGCGATTTTGATGTACGGGGTGGAAGTATGGGGCTGGAGAGAGGAGGCAGAGTTACAGAAACTACTGACGAAATATTGGAGATGGATGTTAGGAGTTAGATGGAATACCCCAACTTATTTAATACAGGAAGAAGTAAAGGAGGATATAATGTGGAGCAGAACGTGGTGGAGAGCGTATTCATATACAAGAAATGTGTTGGCATCGGAAGAAGACTCTTGGAGGAGGGCTTGTGCGAGATGGAGAGTTGAAGAAGCTAGAAAGAAGGGGAGATGGCGAGAGATGAGGGAGAAGGAATGGTGTAAGATTGGGCTTTCAGAAGAAGGGTGTGATGACTTGGTAGTAAGAGGCAGAGATATTAGAGTTGAGATCAATGAACGGAAGGATACCTGAAGTTGTAGGAATCATTTCTTCCGGTAATTATAGATTTTACCCGTAGGATTCCCTCCTCATCTTTGATTACACTGAGGCCATGCCTGTCTTTTGAACATTTGAAGCTTTCTCGCTGTACCATGCCGACTCAGAGGATTTCCGCTCTTCTGATTTCTCGCACCTCTAACTCCCTACTGCTGTTTGGCAACACCCGGTCCTGAATGCATTGTTTCTTAGTGGATCACCTATTTACCCAAGCCACCAGGCGCAAAATTTGAAAGTATTCGGAAAACCTCCTCATGTACCATGGAGTGTGTGGTTGCACTTGGAGTGTCATGACTGTAGACCGTTTCATTTCGGATGCCAAAATATCCTCCTCCACCCTTAAGTCTGTTGTGGGCCAGGCACTTTGTTCTTGGTGCAACCAAACCGGACCCTCCCACCATCTTGATCTCAATAATTGTTGTGGGCTACAACCTCTTGAAGGGAGATCTGCGGGATTATCCGCCCCAGGAATATGTCTCCATTCGTACACCTTGGTCATCTGGAGGATTTCTCTAACCTGGTTGGCAACAAACACCCCCCAATTGCTATCCCTCTGGATCCATGTGATAGCCGTTGTCGAGTCGCTCCAGTATGTGGATGGAATGTGTTCCATGCTCAAAGCTTTCCTGACCATTGCGGTGAGACGACTCCCTATCGTACAAGCTAGTAACTCTAACCTAGGTATGGTTGACATTTTCAGGGGAGCCACTCGCGTCTTGGCTTGCAGAAGTTGGACCGACACCCCCTGACTCGTAGTACACCTCAGATATACTGCAGCCGCATAGGCACACTTGCTCGCATCACAAAAGGTATGGAGGCTCCAAGAATCCCGCGAGGACGGCCCTCCTGTCATCCACCGAGGAATTTTAACTGCTGTCAACACCCTTAACTCCTCCGCCCAATGCATAAACCTAGACCTGATATCTTCTGGGAGTTCCGCATCCCACCCTGTCTGCAATGCCCAACCTGCAACAGTAGCTTTGGTAATAACAGTGCAGGACTGAGGAAACCCATGGGGTCAAAAACCTTCTGGGCTGTGGCCAGGATCGACCTCTTGGTAACGACGGTCGGAACCTCCACCTTGGCGGGGCAACAGAGTGTATCGTTACCCTTGTCCCACATTAGACCTAACACCATAGTGGGCTCTATCTCTGCCTCACCACTCTCGACAACATTATCCTCCCACAACCTAAGTTCTAACTTCACTTGAGCCAACAGTTGAGTGGATTGGCACCTGAAGGTATTTCTCTCTTCAACTGTATCAACTGATGTAACACAGTTGTCCCTATACAGGGCTCGCTGCAGATTGGTGGCCAAAGACTTGCTTTCCTCTGGCACCCCTTTCAAGAAGTGGCGGATCGCAGCATGGGGAGGTGGGAAAGCAATGACGCTTTACCCACCACCCCCCTCACTATGAACAGGGAATGGAAGTGGTCCATTCCCCATGAGGAGCGCCGTTAGTGCGCTCTCTCACATAGTGGCAGCGCTCACGTCAGCCGTTGATAACAGCGCCCCTGGTGGCGGTCAGGGGGCGCTCTCGGCTATATAAGGAAACGACCAGCCAGCAAGCCCTCAGTCTGTGGCTGGCTACAGTCGAGTGCAGACCTCCACTGGGAAGGCTCTCACTCATCATAAGTCACCACTAACTTTGGTGCCTAGTTGCATTGTGCTATTTAGATAAAACCATAGTTTCTACAATTAAAGAATGAATAAGTTGTGTGCGAATAAAGACTTGTTTATTTACTTGTTTGTTGTTTGCGCGCTTTTATTCGCGTTTGTACGATCGCGCACGGACCGATCGTTACAATTGGCGACCGAGGCAGGACTTTCATATAACACTGGGTTATAGTGAAGGTCTAGTCTAGAACCTGCTTGAGTAGTTTAAGCGAGGTGCCTTCTATAAACCTCGTATTACTCCAGGTTGTTATTCTGGTTGACAGCGCGCTTCGAAACCGCGAGCTTCGCTTCTGTGCGCAGAAGGGAGCACTGTTTAACAGAAGAAACCAGGTTCAGAAGGTGGAATGTTTGGTCTCACAAGATCACCCCCCGCTATGAACACCAGGTCGCAGCAGACCCGTCGTTCGCTGGTGCACAGCACAAGCGCGGCGAACGTGGTTGCTGAACAGGACATTCCTGCAGAGGAAGCCCCGGCAGACCCTTCTTCTACTAATCACGACCATAGTTACGGCCGAGTGGCGACCAGTAACGACAGTCGAGATTACTATATTCCCCCCAGTGGCATCCCCGCAACGATGCCACGAGGTGCGAGTGGAAGTGCAAGTGGGTCTGCGACGAGCGGCTCCCAGCTCGATGCCAGCAGCAGAAGCGAACGGGTGTCATCGAGACACTCTGGTCGTTCTCGAGCAAGCACGGCCGTAAGGTCGGCTAGCTCAGCTGGTAGCCACTCATCCCGTACCTCCAGTGGCTCGAGGAGACATGCATCGCCGGCGTCCATACGCTCGCGTGCGGCCTCGGCCATCGACAAATTTGGATCCTTGGTGGCGTCCACCACCATCGGCAGCGATGCCGAGGACGTCACATTGGAAGGATCGTTGGCGGCCAACGTTACGTTGAGCAGCCGGGGTTCCTCAAGAGCGTCCTCCAGAGTTTCATCTAGAGGTTCCTCTAGAGTTTCCTCTCAAGCAGCCTCTCAGGTATTCTCGATACGATCATCGGTAAGAAGTGATGGAAGACCTCGGAGTGCCGACGTGAGCTTCCAACGCCTTTCCGGTTATTTGGGTTTAGATCCAATGGCGGATCGTGAAGCTGTCTTCGCCCATGTCCGCCAACTGGTGCAGGCAAACCAGGCCAGAGTTCCGACGCCAGTACCGGCGCCGGTCCCGGCCATGGCACCTGCCCCATACGTAGCAGCTCGGGTAGAGGAGGTCACAGCAGTGGCTCGCGTACCACTTCTCACTCCCGAGCCAGTGGTGGATACACCAATTGCTCAGCCCCTAGATGCAATTTTTGCACCACCAGGGACGAGGCTCATTAACCGCGCCAAACCCGTGGTACCAACTTTCGACAGAGTACCCAGTGTGGCTGCCTACGATTTCATCGAGGAACTGCAGGAGTACGCCGCCATCAGTGGGTACACGGAGGCCGAGTTTATGAGAGTCGTTCTTCTGACTACTTTAAAAGGCAATGCCAAAGAGTGGTGGCAAGCGATTTACTTCGCTCACTGGCAAGCCTGTAAGGTGGCTTTCTTACAAGCCTACCTTCCGTTAAAATATGCAAAAGTAATGTGTACGGAGATGGATCTCCGTTTTCAGGACACGCATGAGCCCATCGCTCACTTCGCTCACATAACGAGACGGAAGCTTCCCAACTAGAGAGAGTGACGAAGATTGTGGAACAAGCAAATCCACGGTCCACCCGTGCTCTTGAAGGAAGGGTTTTCGCTACCGTGGGTGAGTTACTGCAAGCTGCTCCAGAGATTGAGCGAATAGCTCTCAAGGAGCAGAACTACAGAAGACCCCCACCTCCCCACCAACTGACGTCCCCTTGTATGGGTAGGAAGAGTGATGACCCGTTTGCCCACGTGGTCGCTGCCCGACCTCCCAGAACCGAGAATCGGCCGGATGGTGGAGAAAAACATAAGAGTGATGAGAATGGGAAGAAAGACGGGTCGCATAAGGCGGCGCCGCATTCTAACCATCCCAAGCACCAGGGGCAACATAAAAAACCCCACCAACAAACCGGCCAAGCGACTAAGGTACCCGATAAACAGTCTAAGCCTAGTTCCAGTGGATCTGCCCAGGCCAAAAACCCGGCACCGAAACACAACCGATGTTTCACCTGTGACAAGGAGGGACATAGGTTTGTCCGGACAATCAGCCATCCTAAGTCTCAACCGGCAAAAAACGCGTAAGGCTGGCCGGCGACGGCCAGCAGCGTTTTGACAAAAACGAAGAAAAGGGGGTAAAAACGCAGAACTCAGTGTCGTCTGGTGTCTCTGCGTATCGCGTTCTTTTCGGGGAATTCTCGAAAGACCTCGTTCCTCTGATCCGCGTCACTTTGGAGCGGAAACCGGTTCAAGCCCTGATTGATACCGGTGCTTCAGGGTGTATTATCGATGAAGACCTGTGCAAATCTTTGCCAAGTGTAGAAATCGATAGAACAAAACGCGTCCTCATCGAGCAGGCGTCGACCGCAGTTGATGCGGTGGGTGTCGCCCGCATCCGCGTACGGTGGGCCGGAGGTTACCGGGTTCAGCCGTTCGTGGTTGTGGACGAAGCTAAAGCGTCCATCATTTTAGGGCGGGACTTTCTGCGGAATGCGGAAATTGTTCTGGACTTGGCTAAGGGAACGTGGATGTCTAGAAAGACTCCAGGAGTGGAAACACCGTTCAAACGGCCGATGACCGTGATGCAGTGCCTTGCGGCAGAGATGCATGTTTGGACGGCGCGAGTTGAGCAATCGGCTTGCCCTCCTTCACATTGGCGAAAGCAGATGGCCATCCTAGAGGCACATAGCTTACCTTTCAACGCCGACCTTGAGTGGCTAGGTCGGTGAAACACGTGATCAACACGGGAGATGCACCGCCGGTTAAGATTCGGATGCGCCTCATGACCGATGCGGAGCGTCGGATAATGGATGCGCAGCTCGATGAATTAATCGAGCAGGGTGTCATCGAACGTTCGGAAAGTCCTTGGGCTTCTCCGATTGTGATCGTGACAAAAAAAGGAGGAACTTATCGTTTGTGTGGAGACTTCAAAGCGCTGAACGCGATCACCGTGGCCGATCGCTATCCGATGCCGTGCATCGATGAGATTATGGCCCGGTTGGGACGTGCTCGTTTCTTCACTACATTCGATTTGTTTCGTGTGTCTTTACAAGTACAGATGGACGAGGCAGACAAACAGAAAACTGCATTCCAGATCCATCGGGGACTCTGGCAGTTTAGAGTTATGCCCTTCGGACTGCGGAACGCTCCAGCGACATTCCAACGGTTGATGGATGATGTCCTGGGAGAGGCCGCATAGAAATATGCTATGGCATATCTAGATGATATTATCATCTATTCCGAGACCATCGAGGAACATTTGGCCCACATCAAGGACGTACTGGACAGACTGGCGAAAGCGGGTCTTACAGTACATCCCGAGAAGTTGCTGCTCTGTGTGACAGAGATTACTTCCTTGGGACATGTCCTTGCACCAGGCGTTATGCGCCCGGACCCGGACAAAGTACGGGCCGTAGTGGATTTCCCTACGCCCAGAAATGTCAAACAGGTCCAACAATTTCTGGGACTGGCTGGTTATTATCAAGGACTCGTGCCGAGTTTTTCGATGGTGGCGAAGCCATTGCATCAATTACTCAGAAAGGACAGTGAGTGGCATTGGGGTGAGCCTCAAGAAGTCGCAGTCCAAGAGTTGAAACGGCTCTTGTTGGACATGCCGGGAGTTGCATTGCCGGATCTGAACAAAGAGTTCACGATCCAGACGGACGCTTCTGGAGTGGGACTGGGAGCGGTCCCTTTGCAAGACCGTGATGGCCTGTTAACACCGGTTGCGTTCGTCAGCCGAGGCCTCACCAAAGCAGAAGCCAACTATTCCGTTCCTCAACTGGAATGTCTAGCGGTGGTTTGGGCGATCAATAAATATGCGCAATACATTGAGTATATGCATTTTACGATCCAAATCGACCACCAAGCTCTCAAGTGGTTGCAGATGTTAAAAGAGCCGACAGGGAGACTAGTGCGCTGGTCCCTGTTTGAAGGTAGTTGTGCCCAAAGCATTGTGCTCTGAGCTGACCTGATTACACCACGACTCACCTCTGGCAGGGCACATGGGTAGTGCAAAGGGAGAAATATACGTGGAACCGTATGAAAGAAGATGTATGGCGTTATTGCCATGGGTGTGTGGGTTGCCAAAAGGCAAAGCCCTCAAATAAGCCACCCACTGGGCTAATGCAGCATACGAAAACTACGGCGCCATGGCAACTGATTGGCCCAGATCTGTTGGGTCCTCTTCCCCGAAGTTCTAAAGGCCATGAATATTTGCTGGTCTCTGTTGACTATTTCTCCTAATGGGTCACTTTGGTTCCACTCAAGTCGACAAAAACCCATCCGATTGGGGAACATATGTACGATTTATGTTGTCGTTTTGGTTTTGCAGAGGCAGTCCTTTCGGACAACGGTCCTCAGTTCATTTCCAAGGTGTGGGAATCCTTGTGGGAAAGAAATGGAATGAAAACCAAACACACCACCCCATATCATCCGCAGACAAACCTGACGGAAAGAGTGAATAGGGTTTGGTGTCAATGTTACGTACATATACCGAAGAACATACAAATTGGGATGCACGATTGAGTGCATTGCAATTTGCTATTAATTCTGCAGTGAGTGAATCCACAGGCGTGGCTCCGTGTGATGTCATGTTGGGACGAAAACTACAGTTCCCATGGAAGCTAGATGGGCCCGACAGTGTGTGGGCGCCACCTAGTGACCAGGACCTCAAAGTTTTTGCCGAAGCTCTGCAAAACAAATTGGCCGGTATTTATCAATTCGTTTCGGCTAATTTAGAGAAAGCCAGTGAAAAGCAAAAGCGAAATTATGACAAACAGAGAAAACAAAAAATATGCAGTGGGCGACACAGTTTGGAAGGAAAAACATGTGTTGTCGGATGCAGCAAAGCAATTTTCGGCAAAATTGGCGCCGTTAAGAGAGGGTCCTTTTGAAGTTTCAGAAGTCCTCTCAGATAACGTGGTCCGCCTACGAAACTTGCAAACGAATGCTAAAACCGACCCAATCAAACATATGTCAACTATATCTCCATATTTCGAACCCGTTATTGCTGCATTGCCGATTGCTGATCCTCCCAAATTAGCAAGAGGTAGACCCCCAAATAACATTACTCATAAGTATAATTTATGGAAGAGAAAGACTGCTTAAATTGAGCGAAGTTGA
>JAVBJR010000472.1:0-11117 GCA_031546965.1 Dysgonomonas sp. | reverse complement strand
GGACTTTAAAAGCACAAATTCCATTTATAAAAACACTTAGTACTAAAAAAACTTAGTTTTTGTCACGGCTTGTTTTAACGTGCAATTCATTTCTGCGAATGTTGTATTTGCAAATGCTATTAACATACATTACAGAAATTGTAGTTTTCACAAATGTAGTTTCAGAATGTGCAGTTCTTGTAACTGCTGTTTTCGAAACTACAGTTCTTGCGACTGATGTTTTCGAAACTCCAGTTCTTGCGACTGCTGTTTTTGAAACTATAGTTTTTGCGACTGCTGTTTTCGAAACTGCAGTTCTTGCGACTTCTGTTTTCGAAACGGCAATTCTTGTGACTGCTGTTTTTGAAATGGCAGTTTATAAAACAGCAGTTTTGTTTCATAAAATGGTGGGGGGTAACTGTAGTTTTTTTAAAAAATAAAACTGCAGTATATTTTTGTAAGGGTGCAAGCATGCATCGGATTTAAGAATTTTCCGTAAGGGATGCTTGTGTTCAAAAGGACGTCCTATTTCAGATGTAATTTTCTGAAAGTAAATTATGACAAATTAGTTTTTTGAAATGCTTTTTATGTATTTTAATGTGGTGACAATAAATTTGGGAAATTTTTAATACTTTTTTCACAGCCATTTCAAAATTGCTCATTATTCTGCCCCACCCTGTATAATCACGCTGGAAATACGATTGTCCCACACAACCAAATGGTTTATTTGACCTAGAGGGCTCTTAGTTGACCCATCCAAGATGGCGCCTTGCGCGACACAGTTCGGCAGGCTCATGTCGCATCTAGTGCTATTAATGTAGCTGTATGGTCAGTACTTTGTTGGCATATAAATTAATTCGTGAAGACAGTCATTTATTCCTTTTTCTGTAAATCGCTCTTCTAAGTAACAAACTGATTAAGACACACTGGCAGACCTTATTGCTGAATTAATTTTACTTAGGGCAATATATTTAGAAATTATAATTGAAAATTGCATGTTAAATAATCTTGTTGATAAGTAATTTATAAAAACAAATAACAGCATTTGTATGTAATAATAGACAACGGAAGTTACTTTCCGGTTAGCCCTAGTACATACAGAAATTGTTACAACTGACTGAACCTTGTTTGTTGTAGATGATCCCATCAAATGCTTATTTTCATCCGAAGGTAAATTGTGCAAATAATTATGCATTGCAGCAATAGTTACATTTTCAATGCCACGATCCGAACGCAACAAGTTTGGCACATCTAAAAACCGGCATTAGTGTTTATTATGTTTTGGCTAATTTGCAGACACAATCTTCTTGCAACTAACATCCAAACTCCATGATTGCTTCAAAATATAACTTTGCGGGTAAAATTGGGTGATAGTTTGAAGGCCAAATTCGTAACCATATAATTTTCCTTGAAAAGGAATCAATACAACCATGTATGGCTAGTGGGAATTCAGATTTTCGTTTTCCCATCAGTTTGTCATGGCCATCTAATGACCATAGCCAATTGGGCCCCTGTCCAATTAATATGCAATTATAAGATGTAGGTACGCATGCATGAATGTACACTATGTCAATATACATATACTAGGCATATTTCAAAATAACAGCGAATTGATTGGACAAAATATACAATTGAACCAAAACTATTAGTGATTCCAAACATGTGTGTCCCTACACCATCTTCATAAAATTTCCTTATGATTTCCAAGCACATTTGTTTGAGGAACAAAGACTTTTTAAACCTTCCACATAAAATTTCACCACCTGCTGTTTTCAGCATCTCATGTTCCTCAAATTTTACAGATTCAAGCCACTTATTGTTTTTGAGGTGCAGGAAGAAATGATATTCGGTTGCTGCGATATAAGGTAAGATCAAATTACTCCTTATGTATCTTCACAGGCTTCTGTGCGGTGGAATGTAGTTTAGATTTTATAAAGCCTGCTTCATAGTACATAGCATAACAGCAGTTAGCATTAGTTCAGACTCCTCATGCCAAGGTTATGATGCGTGCTACTCTCTACTCTTCTGGACAGTGCCAACCAGGTGGCACCCTGTTGGTAGAGTAGTGTCATAATTGTGGCCCAGTTGGTAGAGTAGTGTCATAATTGTGGCCTGAGGAGCCTCAAAAAGCTATACAAAGTGCTAGGAAAAATAAATGCAATCATACAGAAAAATTGCCCAAAATTGAGATGGTGCATTAAAATGCTTGCGTGCAATCCAATGGGTCTACGGACTGTGGGTTAGCACACTTGCTTGCGAGGCTAAAGATTAAGATAGGATGGGGCCCCCGGGGTTAAGACACAATAGTGTATAGGACCCGTTAGCTACAGGATTATTACAGAAAAATGGAATGGGGTACGTTTGTACATGGAACTACTACTACTACTATGCTCCTGAACACAATTTATAGCTCACTGTTCAGTTAAATCAACATAACAAGATTTTATATTTTACAAAATTGTATTTAAAATTCTGATTCACATACCTATTAGTAATGAGGTTGGGCAGATCAAATAAGCATGTGACCTTCGACCTCTAATGAACTTTTCATGGTTTTGGAAATCCTAAATCACACCGTAAGATACAATGTTTGTTGCCTATTATAAAGTTATAAAGGACCATTAGTTATACACAAATGTTCAACATTTTTATGACAATTTTGAAATTGCAATAAACCGTGAAGCTGTACCATGCATATTAAAATTTAAAATACAATGTAATTCGCACACACCATTTCTAATAACAAGAGTATATGAAGGTTTAGTTTTACTCTTGATAATAATACTGACCAAGCATTTGTTGCACAAGAAAACTATTACATGCTCGTAACACAGTCACCTCTGATCTGAATTCCCGCCTATGAAATTTTCTCCAGTGTCCAATTAATTGTCTTTCCTCTAACTTTTCTGGACAGATCAAATTCATAGTTTCATACACATCTTGTCTAGATTTTTAAAAGGTTGGTTATAGATATACATATACATTTTACTAAACAATCGAGTATACTACACCTCTTCACCAGCAGTCCATGAGTATTGTGAATTTTTCGATGGAGAGCCCTATAACCCAGAAGTTGGCCTGCACAATGCAATTCACACTGCAATTTAAAAAATAAGAATTTTTGCATACAGTTAAAATGTCGGTTTTTGCAAATTTATGATTCAATGTCTGTTAATACTGACTTCCACATCTTCAAAAAGGTCTTTTGGAGCAACACTTCCATCATTGAGCGAAATATTAAAGTATTGCAACATTCTTTGCAAGGTGCGTAGACTGACAATACATCAATTCATTAGCATAACAACAAGAGTAGCAAGTATAGCTAAAGTAATTAATTTCACACCAGTATACTTGCCTCCATTTATAAACAGGAAATTCATTTTTCATGTATAATAAAATCTCTCTGTGCTGGTAGCTTTGAGCAAGGAGTTATAACCTTATAACTCCTTGCTTTGAGTTACAAGTTCAAGAAAACGAGCCTGGAAACATTCATTCTCTTTCCAAAGCTCCATGACAAAATGCTGTGACAAATATCAACATGTGCTCTTTTAGGCTTAGCTCTACAGGGCCAGGTAACCAAAAACCCGGAACACTACCTAATGCATTGCTTGTAAAACCTGGAATGTTTTGCCAGCACAAAAACACAGCAGTTCATTATACGAGGCTCATTTCAAAAATAAGGGCCGATTAAGTAGAAATCAAAAACCAATTAACGGAAAAATACGTCTCTGTTGTTTCAAACATATACATCACCGCTTTATTTTACAGTGTAGTCACTATAATTTTCCAAACACCTTGGACACCGTGAAAAATGTTTTTAAAGGCCACCGCATAAAATTCCAACCGACACATATTTTCCCATTAATTGGTATTGGATTTATACTCAATCAGTCCTTACTTTTGAAATGAGCCTCGTATATCCCAGTACAATTCCAGGTTTTCCAAATTTTCCAGGATATCAGAAAGAATTCCAAGATTTGAAGGTTTAAATTAAAATAACAGTATCATTCCAGGTTTGCCGGTTCAGTAGGTAGCCTTTAAACTCCTTGAAAGGCGTTGCGAGGTCTAAATTTCAGAATCTAGATTACAATCCCATCAACCAGAGCCTTCATACCACAGTTCCAATACACACATCACTAAGAACTTTCCCAATAGGGACATTGAATCGAGTATTATTACTTTATGGAATCTAAAACGTACCTTCAATAGTTATAAAACTATAATCAGAGATGATCTTCAAGGTCACACTCCATGGAGTGGGAAATTATGAGAGATTAGATGTTCAAAAATAGAGGAATTCTGTGGAATGTAGTTTTCAAGTTATCGGTGTAGTACTTGAAACGTTTACTCGGACAGTCGTTGACCAGAAGACCACCACCGATCCCGAAAAGGAGTCCAAACACGAGGTTGACCGGTCTGACAGGGACCGCGTCTTGCTCTGCGCTAAACTCCAGAAGACGTACGGCAGCCACCGGTTCCAGTCCTTGCGCATCTAGGAAGGACCGCAAGGTCTCCTCCAACCGCAACCTCACCCTTGGTGCCAAAACGTCTCCTCAGTCCGGCCGCCAGAGGGAGCACAAGTTCGACGTGTGCGCCGAGCTGCTCAAGTACCTCTCGGAACTGACCCAGGAGCTGATGGCCGAGACTTCGTTCACCGAGGCCAGGTTCATCGAGGGAGACGCCGCCAGGAAGACTCTGCTGGCCCTCACGGCCCAGGTTTGCAATTTTCAAATACCTTTACCTCTCATGCAACGTAATTCGCCGGTGAATGAACCCGGCGGCGCGCGAAGAAGCTGGACGCGGCGTCTTCCACGACGTCCGTGGCCACCCAGACCGAGCTTCCGGGCAACAAGTGGTCGCAGACCAGTTCCAGGACGTTCGAGACCATCGAGAGACTGCTGCGGGAAGGTAGCCTGGAAGGGGTGGACGACGAGCCTCCGGTCTTCAAACCTCCTCCGCCGCCAACTTCGGCGCCACCGACGTTAGCACCCAGAGCGCAAGACTGCGGCAAGAGAAGAGCTGCATCAGGTGCGTTATTGCGGTTAAACCTGTCTATGATGGAACCTGAAGACACTGAAAACAGTGTCCACTATAGACAGGTTTCTTAGCACGGTGAGATATTTAACACGAATCAAACATGAATCGTATAATTAATGATCCAATGAAAAGTAAAATTCTCCCCAATATAAAAGTTTAAATGTGGATCTGTCTATAGTGGAAACCTGTCTATGGTGGAATCTGACGGGACCGGAAAAAGAGTCCACTATAGGCAGGTTTCCCAGCACAGTGAGATATTTAACATGAATCATTTAATGATCCAAAGTAAAATTCTCGTCCCCAATAGAAAAGTTTAAACATTTGCGGATCTGTCTGTAGTGGAAACCTGTCTATGGTGGAATCTGAAGACACCGAAAAACAATGTCCACTATAGACAGGTTTCCCAGCACGGTGAGATATTTAACATGATGAATCAAACATGAATCATAAAATTAATGAGAAAAGTAAAATTCTCCCCAATATAAAAGTTTAAATGTGGATGTCTATAGTGGAAACCTGTCTATGGTGGAATCTGACGGGACCGGAAAAAGAGTCCACTATAGACAGGTTTCCCAGCACAGTGAGATATTTAACATGAATCAAACATTAATCATATAATGGTCCAAGAAAAGTAAAATTGTCCACAATAAAGGTTTCAATGTGGATCCGTTTATCGTAGAAACCTGTGTATGGTGGAATCTCAAGGAGCTGAAAAGAAAACATTCTATGTAGATCTGTATATAGTGGAAACCTGTGTATAGCGGTTTCTCAAGGGACGGGTAAAAACGATGCTAGCATAGATAATATTGTCAATGGTGTAAATATATCCACATTGAAACCTGTATATTGTGGAAAATGTGTATTTCTTGGGCCAGCACATTCCCCATGTTATAAACCTCTGTGCGCTGGGAAACCTGTCTATAGTGGACACTTTTTCCAGCCCCTTAAGATTCCACCATAGACAGAATTCACCACGAGAATAATAACAATACGAGAAAACTGTAATTACGCTTCACGCAAGGTCAAGTTCAAGGACGTGGATACGGAGGTCCTCAAGAAAGGAAAGCGGTGTCTTGTCGCAAACCTCCTCCTCCGCCATCCGCAGGGTCCGTTCATTCCAAGGTCTCCTCGCTGGAAGCCGCGGCGACAAACCCTCACACGGGTCGCGGCGCCAAGTTGGCCGGTAGCGTGCCCATCTTGCCCAACGTCGGCGGTCAACCGAAGCAACAACTGCCACGACCTCCGAGGACCCAAGAGGAAAGCAAACTGCCGAATCTGTCCAGGGAAGTCGTCAGGGAGGAGTCGTTCCAGGTCCCAGAGGATGCGTTGGCCCGCGGTAGAGACGCGGTGCCCGAGATGGTCAAGGGCTCCTCGCCTCACCGCGACAGTTCTTGCGGAACCAGTTGTTCCTGCCTTTGCCTCAAGGTACCATCGTCTAAAACACATTTACAAATAATACAGTAGTTACAAGAGAGTTACAAAAAGAGTAAGGCAGCATCGACACTCGTCTGGAATACCTGGAAAAGTCAGGGAATGTAACAATTCTTTAATAAACATCACGGATAAGTCAGGGAATTCCCGATCCTCAGAAATGAATTTAGCAGTTATCTTTAAAAGTAAATTCACATCCAGATACTGCAGACTTTTAACAGTTTTAATTTGTAGATTTATTTCAATTCAAAATGAAATGTTCAATTGTTTGTCTCATTATTGCAGTAGACAACACCTTCAAGTAAATCCATACAGTACTTTTTTATAATGAGCAGTTCGCATAAATTGTCTGTCTGGAAATGTTGGACATTGTCAGGGAATTTCAGAATGGAAGAACAGCTGCAACTCCGCAGAAATCTCAAACTACAAGAAAACTGAAATTTATTCAATTTGATGGTAATTTTTAGAAAAATACTACAGAAATCCTCAATTAAATTGAACAAACTGCGAATTGTATTAGAATATCAACTCCGCTTATAACAAAGTCAAAAATGCAAGCCAATTAGGTTCGATATAAGCGGAGTTCGTTATAAGCGGAGCTGAACATAGGGAAAAACTTAGTTTAACGCAAGCAAAACAGTTCATAATAAGCGAATTTCGTTATAAGCGAGTTCGTTATAAGTGGAGTTGATGTTTTTCAACCGTGAATGGTCAACATACACAGGTTTCACTGGACATTAGAAGTAACCTCCACAAATGATATCAGTTATTATTCGTCCGAGAGAATGCGTATTAAGTTTCATGGACAAAGATATGCCTGGCAACACACCAATAATGAAACCAGGCAAACTGAAGATGCACGGTACGATAAGCGTTCAGTAATTACGAAGACATAATACTGTATGCGTATATGAACACATGCAAGCAAACACCAACTATGAGCAACACGGTAAATGACAAAGAAGTGGAAGCTTTGCAAAAGGTATAGCATAAATAATCCGTTCATTTATAATTTTAATATTGGGTTTATGAACAGAAATATGCAAGTAAAATAGTATACTGTTAATGTTTGTCTAATAATTTGCATCAATTATAAATTCAGCTTCGGGAATCTGTAACAGATATTTTGGAAGCAAAACATGATGACGCATTTCTCCTTAGATGGTTGCGAGGTGAGGTTTTACATAATTCTCAAAAAATACTTTCAATAATTGAAGCACGCAGTAGAAGGGCTTAACCAACATTTTGACGAAAATGAGTTCCATCAATCAAATCAATCAATTATTTATTCCTCCCCCCTTTCGGGGGATAAGAAGAGGTACACACACCCATACATTAACACAACTGCGAGACGGTACCTAAATTAGTACACATTAATTAACACACAAAGTACACTACACATTCGAAACTAATGCACCTCAATTAAATACAACTTTCAGTTCCGCTTTCTTCCCTATTGTTATTCCCCCATTCTCCCCTTCAACTTCTTAAATCTACCCAGTAAACACTCCCTCTCTTTCCCAAGACGAAAATCAGTTATTTGCCACAAATTATTGTTTGAATATTTGTGCACCTTTCTACCAACTTGATTTTGGAGGAAAATCGTTATTTAGGTTAGAATATAGAGGACTTGCACACTATCACAGCTGACAGCAGCGCCATACCTAGTGGCAATTCGGTCAACTACGTGTTGGATCACGAACGCGGCAAAACCAAGGCAAAATGCTATTTCAGCAATGGGTCGTACGCTTTGTTGCGTCCCTATATGCAGAAATCGCAAAAAGGAGGATAAATCCACAACTAACATTACCTGGAACAGTTTTCTTATTAATCAAACGGCAAGATTGACGTGGATTCTAAATCATTTCATTACATTGTAATGCATTTTATTCCATTGTGCTCCATTCTATTTGCTCAATTTGCTCCAACACGTAGTTTACCGAATTGCCACTAGGTATGGCGCTGCGGTCAGCTGTTGGTAGTGTGCAAGTCCTCTATTGCGATCAAACGTTCGAAATCGGCGTAAATATTTGAAAACGTTCGAAAATGGCCGCTTCTAACGGATTATTTTACCACGGCCGCCATCCATAAATCTGTCAATTAACCGCGTGGCCAAACAAAACTACGCAATGGGATGAAATATCAGCACATAGTACGAAAGACCTCGAAGGATTGTGGGCAACCGTATTTGGGCACAAATGGTGTCAAGTAACCTGGAAAAACGCTACCATCTGAAGTATGTATGGAAAAATGTTCTCTGTATTAAATTTGCATGATAGCGCTTTCCTATCTTGGCTACTATTTATTTGCATTCTCCACCTCTTTCACTGGAGTGCATGTAACCTGCATGTAAGTAGCCTAGTATTTTATGTATAATATCTTCAACTCAAAAAACCTGGACCCTTAACCGAATATTGAGCATTTCCAAACTGTTTTTATGATAGGTATCACTTTTGTGGAAGAATGCAGTCGCTGTGTCTCACAACTTTCCCAAAATACACTGCTTTTGTTTCAATATATTGGAACTCTAATTCCCTTGCCTAATTTTTGCAGCGGATTATGATTCAGAGCATTAATACACAGAACTTTTACTTTGCAAATTGTTTTCTGCGTTATGCGGTTCTGTTTTTAGCATTTATATCAAAACCGTCAAAATGAGGTTCGTGCATTATTCTACACCGCGCTTCAATTATTACAGCAATTGTCCATGAATTATTGCAAAGAAGATAAATGTCAATTTACATTACCGTAAATAAAGTTTATGTTTTATAGCCCGGAATTTGGATGCAGCAAAAGCCGAGCAAATGCTTCGCAAGGTAAAAAGTATAATTCCAAAACAATTGGTATATCTTAAAATGTAGCTTAACTATTTAACAGATCATGTTTTTCCTCGAAAAATGAAATACTTTAAACTTTGAAATAGTAATAACATGTGTTATGTGGCACAAAAACATTTCAATTGTATTTACACCCAAAATCCCACATTTTTTGCTAACTCCAACAAATTGGTTTATTTACATTTAGTCCCTGCAATGGAGAAAACAGAAGAATATTGATAACATATTAAACGGTTATGTTCCAAGCGAGGTACCTGTTAGTATTAGAGATTGTTACTGGCAATTATAATTATTATTATGTATTTCCAAGTTCTGTAAAAGATATAGCCCTATTGGTCAATGGGGCTTCGACAAAGAAGGTTGTCCTGTTTGGGCTGTTCCATTTGGGTATTATGATATTCGAGGCAAGTTAACGTAATTAATTAAACATCGAAGGTGGAACAAGCTGATTATAATTTAATTGACAGGTCTTCTCCATTCACTCAAGAAAGATGATCTGATTCAAATAATGGTCGTTCAAGTGGAAAAATCTCTCTCTCGTATGCAACAACAAACTAAAAAGGTATTTTCAATTAATGCGAATATACTATCTTAGCTCTCTCAAAAACAATGTACATACTTATACGTAATTCGGGGGGCTGGTGGTGCAGTGATTAGAGCACTCGCCTTGTACCTCTGTGGGCCCGAGTTCGATCCTGGGTCAAGCTTGTGCAAAGGAGTTTTCTAGTTACCCTGCCAGCTTGCAATGGGTTTTCTCCGGGTTCTCCGGTTTCCCCCATCTTCTAATTAACTAGAATACCTTCATAGGGATTCGCTGTGGGCCCTCAAAAATTGTGCATTAAAAATGCTTGCGTGCAATCCATGCGGGTCTTCGGACTACGGGTTAGCATGCTTGCTTGCTTGCTTGCAAAGTTAATGAATGGGATAGGAGGGTGCCCCCGGGTTAACACACTGACTTAATAGTGTATATAGAACCCGTTAGCACCAGGATTATTATTTATTATTACTTATACGTAATTTAAAATAAATTACCAGCTCGGTCGACCTATTACACAACATATTATTATTGGTGATATGGAGCAATTTGGGATGTCACACTTTATGTCCAGGCCAGGTAAATATTAAAACACAAACATTTAAAAGAAATATATTCCAACTTATGCTCCTTACAGCTTTCAACTTCATCAAACAACTCTTCTATACACACGACAATAATTACCCTGAGATGCTGAAAGCAGCATTTTGGATTAATGGTACAACACCATAAAGCCTGGTTCACATATCGGCGACAATGCCGCGACTGCAACATGCGACTTGTCGCAATCCGTGAAATAGAGCCCTTTATAGGCCACAACACACGAGTCCCAACTGATTTGCGACAAGTCGCAAAAAGTTCAACATGTTGGACTTTTTGCGACATGTAGTAAACGCACAATTGCGACAGGTCGCATGTCGCAGTCGCGGCATTGTCGCCAATACGTGAACCAGGCTTAACACCTATATTGTATACAGAGTTCACAAAATATGTCCGTTTATCTTCTTTTGTATGACTATAACTTGCGAAATGCATCAATGATTACTGAAATAAGCACCGAAGACTGTCCAGATTTGCTACTCCCTTATCAAGCCCTTCATTCACGAGAACACGCAAAACAAGATGCAGATTTTTGGAAAAGGTGAGTTGTTAAGGCTGCAGTTCAAGGAATTATATTTGGATTATTGCCCTATAGAGGGCGCTAGTTAAGACGCCACCGAATGGCCACAGCCGAATGGACGCCACCAAATGGGTGCCGTCGATATGCCGCCACCGAATTGGTGTGGGACTAACGGGTG
>JAVBJR010001204.1:0-30177 GCA_031546965.1 Dysgonomonas sp. | reverse complement strand
TAGCTTTTCCAACGCCATGTAGCATTGTTTTGAGCAGCTTCGTACAAACTAGTTGCTTCTGTGGGATTCGATTTTAGAAGTGAAGTATAACGTACCTCGTCTCCTAAGAATGCTTGGAACTTAGTCCAGTCAGGATCTTTACTATCCATCGTGAATGGGTTTTTGCCTTCCTCTTCCAACATTGGGTTGTAACGCCACAAGTGCCAGTATCCACATTCTACAGCTGCTTTTTCTTCATCTTGAGCTTGTCCCATACCTTTGCGTAATCCGTGGCTTATACATGGAGAGTAAGCTATGATCAAAGATGGTCCTTTATATTCTTCGGCTTCTTTAAATGCTTTCAAACATTGCATTTGATTAGCACCCATCGCCACTTGAGCAACATATACATAACCGTAAGTAGTTGCAATCATACCAAGGTCTTTCTTGCGAATCTTCTTACCGGCAGCAGCAAATTTTGCAACAGCAGCAACAGGAGTCGATTTAGAAGATTGTCCTCCGGTATTTGAGTAAACCTCAGTATCAAGTACTAGTATGTTTACATCTTCACCCGATGCAATCACGTGGTCAAGTCCACCGAAACCGATGTCATATGCCCATCCGTCACCACCAAAGATCCAGATCGAGCGTTTAATAATATATTGTTTCAATGATAGCAATTCTTTGCAAATATCGCATTTGTCTGCGCCTGCTTCGATGATTGCTAAAATTTGAGGATGTAATTCTTTAGTTTTTTCAGCTTCGTTTTTGTTCTCAACCCATGCTTGGAATACAGCTTTCGTGCTTTCAGAAGTTCCGTCCATTGCAATTGCTTGCTTCATCAATCTTTCGATTCTGTCACGCATAGTGATATTTGCCAAGGCATATCCTAAACCAAACTCCGCATTATCTTCGAATAATGAGTTTGCCCAAGCCGGACCTTTACCCTCTTCGTTTTTGCGATATGGAGTAGAAGGAGCCGATCCACCATAGATAGATGTACAACCTGTAGCATTTGCAATCAACATACGGTCGCCATACAATTGAGTTACAAGTTTGATATATGGAGTTTCTCCACAACCCGAACATGCCCCCGAGAATTCAAACAATGGAGTTGCAAACTGTGAGTTCTTCACATTTTGTTTGATATCTACTAAGTGAGCTTTGCTGGTTACGTTTTTAACCATAAAGTCCCAATTGTTTTGCTCCGGATATTGAGTTCCGATTTCGACCATTTCGAGAGCTGTTTGTCCTTTTTTACCAGGGCAAACATCCACACAGTTACCACAACCAAGACAGTCAAGAACGTCTACTTGGATACGGAATCCCATGCCGTCGAATTGTTTTCCTTGAGCCTTCAACAAAGAAGCGCTTTCGGGTGAGTGAGCTTGCTCATTAGCATCTAATACGAAAGGACGTATTGTTGCGTGAGGACAAACATAAGCACATTGGTTACATTGAATACAGTTATCCATGTGCCAAACAGGAACGAATGCAGCTACACCACGTTTTTCGTATTCGGTAGTACCATTGTCCCAAGTACCGTCTTCACGACCCTTGAATGCTGATACAGGAAGATCGTATCCACGTTGAGCATTTACCGGACGTACTACATTCTTCACAAAGTCAGGAGCATCGTCGTGTGCCAATGCAGAACCAACAGTAATGTTAGCCCATTCAGCAGGAACGTCAACTTTCTCTAATTCGATACCGCGGTCAACAGCAGCATTATTTTTGTTGATAACATCTTCACCTTTACGTCCGTAAGATTTTACAATGAATTTCTTCATTTGCTCTACTGCCAGGTCGAAAGGTACTACACCCGATATTTTGAAGAATGCCGATTGCAGGATAGTATTTGTACGTCCACCAAGACCAATTTCAGTTGCAATTTTAGTTGCATTGATGATATAGAAATTGATGTTATTAACTGCCAAATATTTCTTAACATTATCAGGAAGATAATTGCCTACTTCGTTTTTATCCCATACAGAGTTAAGAAGGAAAGTTCCGTTCTTTTTCAACCCTTTAGTTACATCATAAAGATGAAGGTAAGCCGGCACGTGACATGCTACGAAGTTTGGTGTATTTACCAAATAGGTAGAACGAATCGGTTTATCACCAAATCGAAGGTGAGATGCAGTGAAACCTCCCGATTTTTTAGAGTCATAAGCAAAGTATGCCTGACAATATTTGTTGGTGTTTTCACCAATAATTTTTATCGAGTTTTTGTTTGCTCCAACCGTACCGTCAGAACCTAATCCATAGAATTTGGCTTCGTAGTTGTTTTCGTCAACCGAAACTTCTTCTTTTAGAGGAAGAGATTTGAAAGTAACGTCATCTACGATACCGATCGTGAAATCGTTCTTAGGCAAGTTCATTGCCAAGTTTTCGTAAACCGACATAATTTGCGAAGGAGTGGTATCTTTTGAAGAAAGACCATAGATACCGCCAACGATGGTTGGAGCATCGGGTTTTCCATAGAAACAGTCTCTAACATCCAAATAAAGAGGTTGTCCAAGAGCTCCCGGTTCTTTAGTACGGTCAAGTACTGCAATTCTTTTCGCTGTTTTAGGAATCAAAGCCATGAAAGCTTCTGCCTTAAACGGACGGTATAAGTGTACCGAAATAAGACCTACTTTTTCGCCTTTAGCATTCAAGAAATCAATAGTTTCTTTGATAGCTTCGGTTACAGATCCCATAGCGATGATTACTCTGTCGGCATCTTCTGCTCCGTAGTAATCGAATAAGCCATATTTACGACCTGTAATTTTATAGATTTCTTCCAAATATTTTTCTACGATACCGGGTACTTTGTCATAAAATGGATTAGATGCTTCACGAGATTGGAAGTAAATATCATCATTTTGAGCAGTACCACGTGTTACGGGATTTTCAGGGTTAAGAGCTCTTTCACGGAATTCTTTAAGTCCTTCTTGATCTACAAGAGGAATAAGGTCTTCTTGACTCATCAATTCTACCTTCTGGATTTCGTGAGATGTACGGAATCCGTCAAATATATTCATGAAAGGGATACGAGACTCTATAGTTGCCAAGTGAGATATCGCTGAAAGATCCATTACTTCTTGAACCGATCCCGAGAAGAACATGGCAAAACCTGTTTGACGGGCAGCCATTACGTCTTGGTGGTCACCAAAGATAGATAGCGCTTGCGCAGCCAATGCACGAGCCGAAACGTGTACCACACAAGGAAGAAGTTCCCCTGCAATTTTGTACATGTTAGGTATCATCAATAAAAGACCTTGCGATGCAGTATATGTCGTAGTCATTGCTCCTGCTTGAAGCGACCCGTGCATTGCACCTGCAGCACCTGCCTCCGATTGCATTTCCTGCACTTTAATTATTTCGCCGAAAATGTTTTTTCGTCCGGCAGCAGCCCACTCATCAACATATTCTGCCATTGTTGATGATGGTGTGATTGGATAAATCGAAGCCACTTCGCTAAACATATATGATATGTGAGCTGCAGCTTGATTACCATCACAGGTTAAAAATTTTTTCTCTTTTGCCATACTCGGTAATAGTTGATTATTTAGTTGTTTTATCGAACCTTGTTATAAAAATGTAATTTCATTGTAGAGATGCAATGCCTTGCGTCTACTTTCCAAACATTATATTCTTTAGACGCAAGCATTGCGTCTCTACGGTTTAAATCATTTTTTAATATAAAAACCCGAATAGCCACAATGGAATAGTGTTGCCTTCGCCCACCTCCATCATTTCGGCTGTATTATAGATGTCAGATTTCTTACTTCCTTTTGTTTTCGAATTATCTACTTTAAATGTATAATTTTCGTTTTCGTCTTCTACCAAAAAAATGCCTGCTTTGCTTCCCTTTTTTAACTTAGAGTTGTTGTGATGCAGTTGATTGTAGAAAAAGGTTTCTCTCAATGTCTGATCGTTGGCAACTCCCGGTTTCATAGCAAATATAAGATTGGTATTGTGCATATATACCAAATCGGGTTTCTTCGGAAATTCTTCCCCTTCTCGATACAACAGATTTATCAAGCGGGCACTTTTTAGATAATCCAGATAATTAGTTACGGTGGCACGTGATATTTCGCAATCGACGCTCAATTGGCTAATGTTAGGTTTTCCGGGTGCTGTTATCGAAAGTAAATAAAGTAACTTTCTCAATTTTGATAAATACGTTTGTTCTATCTGTTTGATGGATAGAACATCTATCTCGAGCATCATATTGATAGTCTTGAGTAAGTTCTCCGAAAAGTTGCGCTTTTCCAAGAAAAACGGATAATACCCGTGATGGATATAATCTCTGAAATAGGCAAGAGGTTTTACTTTTGAGCAAATCTCTGCAGCTATTTTCTCGTGATTAGTAATAATATCGGGTAAAGATACCGGCTCGAGTTTACTATCGGTTATAATATTCAAAAATTCACGAAACGAAAATCCCCTTAAGTTATAGTGACTCACAATAGATGCAATTTCGGGACTTTCGTCCAATTGCATAACAGTAGAGCAGGTAAATATTATTTTGAGCGAGGGAAACTTGTCATAACACGACCTAAGTTCGCTAGCCCAATTGGGATACTTAAATACCTGATCGATCAGAAGGGTTTTTCCTCCTTTGAAACAAAATTCTTCGGCAAAGTCGTATATGGTACGACAAGTGAACGAAAAATTATTCATATTTACATACAAACAATCTCGCCCATCTAAATTACTGAATTTTGCTGCATATTGCAACAAAAACGTAGTTTTACCGACACCTCTTGTCCCCTTAACAGCAATAAGACGATCGTTCCAATTAACTTCGTTCATAAGACGCCTTTCGACGGTGCTGCCCAAGTGCTCTACTAAATATTTATGCGTTCTGAAAAAGGATTCCACAATCTTACGATTAAGTTTACGAAGGTAATTTTTTTTTGTCTTATTTGCAAAGTCTAGATAGCATTTTTAATCTATTTTCATCATAATAAAGTAATCAGTTAACAGTAATCAGTCAATAGTTAATAAATATCAGTTAACAGTCAACAGTTCTCAAATATCAGTTACTTATTGACTGCTAACTGCTAACTGTTACCTGCTAACTGTTTTAAATCTTTTGATCCATGTATTTAATGAATCCAGTAGGATGGGGGAGTTGGCTCTTACTGCCCAACCCTCGAAGTGTGTAAAACCGATATCGGTTTTAATATCCAGTTCGGGTATTTTTGCGGATAAGCTTTCGGCTGTTTTTAGATCGCATACGGTATAGTCAATTTCACCGGCAGCTACCATAAGTGCCAGCTGATCTTCCTGATACGTATCGTCCTCGACAATAAATATCGAATCGCCAATTTCGTGCGATAAATTCTTTAACCGTAGTATACTGGGCGAGTTTGCAGATACATGTAATGTTTTTTTTGCCAGGTCGAGATGATTTCTAATAGGCTCAATTCCATTGTTGAATGCAGCCTTTCGTTGAACTAAAATCAAACGGTTATTCAATATTGCTTCGGTGAAACTATATTCATTTCGCAGACTAGAGTTGATGGGGATATTTCGGGCTACAAGATCGTATTTTCCTGATTTAAGTCCATCGAAGCTTTTTTCGAGACTGTTTTCTACCGATATTTCGAATGGTATAGAGGTATGCTTTTGCAAAGCTCTAAGAAGTTCGTAGTTGTACCCTGCAATGGTGTCGGATGATACGAAATACCCAATGGGATTCAAATCTGTTACAATACGTAAAGTACCTTTTTGTGCTATTTCGGGATAATCGCGATGTACAGGCATTTTCTTATATTGCACAACTATATATCCGATAATAGCTGCTGATACTAATATAGATATAAGGATTGTTCCGAATCGCACTTTTCCTTTCATAGCATAGTGTTATGTCAATTGGTGAAGTTCCACGAAAGCCCGAATTTAAAAATCATAGGATTCACAGGATAGTTAGGCACACTATAATAATTTGAATTTCCCGAATTTTGAGCTACATTATACATCATCAAAAAGAACCTTGTCTTTTTCAGATGGAAGTTGGCATAAGCCGTAGAGAAAGGGAAGTTACCAATCTCTACATCGTTTTGATTGATAAATTGCCCCAAAGCCGGATCGTATCCCTGTGCATAGTATTTGGTTTGATAAAGCGCGTCTACCCCCAACTGCATAGTTAGTACCTTGGCTAAAGTTGCCTTAATGTACAGATTGGAGTATATACTAAAAGCGGGTACGGGAATGACTCCCTCATTGGTGCTTTTCTGATAAGAGATTTGATTGTCCCAATGCAGTATTCCGTAATGTAGATTCTGATCGAGGCGTAACGACATCATCTGTACTCCTATATCCTCCTTATCTTGTAAGATTTGTGCTGTATATGCACCTTTTTCTTTATTGAGATAAATGTAATTGGTAATATTTTCGACCCCTCCGCTTAAGCGGGTTTCAGTAAATGGTATATATATTTCTCCTCCGGCATATACCCGTTGGGTATTTTTTAAATCGGGCTTTTTCCATTGATAGTATTTGGATATAAAACTCTTCTGTAGATATTGTGGTACTAAGCTCTTGATATATCCGTTTGCCTTTACTATGGCTTTTTGTCCTTTTATATTGATGGTTGTGCTGATATCGGCATTTACTTTAAATGCACCTGCGTCGTATCCCAAAACACCCAATTCGCCCGAAAGATTATACCGTAAAACTTCACCTTTTTCCTTTGCAAGAATACCTCCTATGGATGTCGATGATTCTTTCTGATCGACAGTGCCAAACGAGATTAATTTTTCCATTGGCATGCGGTACACCCTGTTGTCTTGTAAGATGTAAGCCGTTAATCCAAACCTTACCCATTCTCTGAATCCTTCGTTTAGAGATATTGCCAATGTATTTTTGAACGAGTAATATGCCATTTGGTCATTCACAGGTATACTGCTTCCTCCCTTATAATCGTAAAATCTATCTAACGCATTGCTGTTTGTGCTGCTAAATTTGCGTTTCTGATCGGTATAATCGTTGGTAAGGATAACACTGGCAACGGGGATAAACTCTTCGGTTCCTTCTTTCTGATATCCAAGATTGTATCTGTTGGTCATGTATAGGTTTCGTCCTCTCAAATAATTCCAGGTATTAGACAGGTTGGTCAAGAAATTAATCGGATTGCCTTTGTTTAAACCTTCGAAATCAGCATCTTTAGGGTCTAGCCCTCCATTCTCGGAATGTGTAAAATTATTGTTGGATACAAATGCGTGCATCTGATATTTATCAGTTACATAGGCAGCAAAAAAATCGTAGCTGATTTGTTTATCCGAATTGTATTGATAATAACCACGTGAATAAACGTAATCTATATCAAAACCGATGGTTAAGTGTTTGTTGAAACTTAACGAAACTTCGCCCGTAAATCGTTCCTCCTTACTTTGTCGGCTTCCTCCCGACTGGTACAAAATGTTCGAATAAGGTTGCTTAGTACTTAAGAAACGTTGATTTCCGGGAGTTTTATAATAAGGTTTATAGGGATCCAGGAATGGAAATAACGAAGCTTCTTTGTTATCGAAAAAAAGTCTCGATTGAGATGGCGATCCCCAGTTTCCCAAATACGCCATCGACAGCCCTTGCCCCTCAACAAGGCTTTCTTGGTGGAAACCATACAACATAGTGTCCATAGGTATAGGCATGCGTTCGCCCAATAGACGGTCGATATTCCATGCCGGAACTTTTGCCGGAACCTTATTTAAAGAATCGAGCATTTGAGATGATAATTCGTTCTCTGCTTTTGTCGCACTGCTTTTAGGAGCAGGAGCAGCAGTTTTGGTACTGTCGTTATTGAAAATGAAGTGTGGTTGTTGTGCCTGAATTGCAAGCACAAACGTACAAATATATATAATGGTTAAGGCGATTCTTTTCATCGCCACAAACTTACATAAAAAAGAGAAATGTGAGAAGTGTTTTTTCTAAATTGTAGTTAAGGTGCGAGACGTTTTATCCTCAATAAAAATTAATAACAGACATTGAGGGTAGTGGCAGGACTCTGCTCTGCCCGTAAAATAGGAATACAAATATAAGGGTGGAGTAGAACCCCACCCCTACAAATATACAAAAGAGGCTAGGGTATTATTTTACCCTAGTCCATGTTTGAGTTCTGCCAAAAGCAGAAATACCGATATAGCCTCTCACCTTCAATTTGTCGGTTCCATCGAGCGAAACGGTACATTTATACAGTTTTCCTGAAGTGGGGTCTAGAATTTTCCCATCTGAATATTCTTTGCCGTCTTTCGTCAATCCTTTAATGATATACAATCCCAATACAGGTTTGTCTTTGTCCGAATCGGGGCAATCGACACATTTTGCAGCTTTTTTTGCCGGATTGAGTATGTCTATTATTTTCCCATAGATTTTGCCGTCTTTTTCGGTTATTTCTACAATCGATTTGGCATCGCCGGTTTCGTCGTCAAACGTTTTCCATTTACCTAAAACACCTTGTGCATTGGCTGACAGGATACTTACAAAAAGTATCAGAAGGAGCGAAATTTTTATTCTTTTCATTTTTTTGTTGGTTTTATTGATAATAGTGAATTATTTCGTCGTAGGGGCGTATTGCATACGCCCGTTTACTGTTTTTAAGGGCGAATGCAATTCGCCCCTACATGCGATGCCCTCATAAAAACGTCTGCTGCCTTAGTTTCGTTTAGTTAATACCAATCGTTGTGTTACCACATCGGGTATTTCGTCTTCGTAATGGGTTACGTATATTAGCGCCTTATCGTTAGTGCAAAAATCTTCTATAATTTTCTTGATTCGATATTTGTTTGCCGCATCCAATCCGTGTAACGGTTCATCAAGAATCAATAAATCGGGATTCTTTACAAAAACTCGTGCTAATAACACCAAACGCTGTTCGCCAGTTGATATATGGAGGAACGATGTGTCCCTTATGTTTTGGATATTGAATATTTTCATCCATTCCAAAGCTACGGCTTCTTGCTCGTCGCTGCACTTTCGGTAAAGACCTATGGTGTCGAAAAATCCCGATCCTACAACGTCTAGGCAGCACACATTTTTCAAGTAATAAAGGTGCATTTCGGGTGAAATATATCCGATATGTTTTTTTATGTCCCAAATGCTTTCGCCCGATCCTCGTTTACGGTCGAATAAAGTAATGTCATTGGCATACGCCTGCGGATTATCTCCTGATACTAAACTGAGCAGGGTTGATTTACCCGATCCGTTTTCTCCCAGCAAAGCCCATTTTTCGCCACGTTTTACCTGCCAATCGAGATTTTTTAGTATCGAGCGTGTTCCGTATCGTATATGTATATTTTTGAATAAGAGAGTATTATCGAATAGAAAATGATCTGTTACATTATTTGTAAGAGCCGAAATATCAGCCTTATTTTCGGTATTGAAGAGATTTTTTTGCAAATTTTTATCTTCCAAAAATTCCTCTCTACTTATTATAGGTAATAAAGATTTATCCTTTACGGGTAAAATATGAGTAATAATAGCCGGTAAATCCTTAGGATGAGATAAGATAAGTACAATTTGAAGATTTTCTAACCGTGATAATTTAGTCAGAACCTCATTGAGCATTTCTCTCGATTTTGCATCCAACCCAATAAACGGATTATCTAATATGAGAATGCGAGGTTTCGATAAAAGCGATCTTACAATGAGCGTTTTGCGAAGCTCTCCGCTCGAAAGCAAATTGATGGGTTTTGCGACAAGATCTTCAATCTTGAATGCTTCAATAAGCATTTCCACCCATTCTTTTTCACCTTTTGCAAACAAGTCTCTTACGATAGGTACTTCGTGTTCGTCTCCGGCATTCCAACGTTGTTGGTAATAGCTGTTCTGTATGTCGGCTAGACTGTAAATGTCTCGGAAAGCCACACATTTCACAAGGGTATTGATACTGATATTATCTTTACTGATTATCTCTCCCGACCTCAAAGCATGCTTGCCTAAAAGAATGTCGATAAGTAAAGTTTTACCTCCTCCATTCGGTCCGATAATCGCCCAATGTTGATTGTCTTTTATCCCCCAGTTTATAGGTTGAAAAAATGCTAATGTATTGATGCGGGGAACCGCATTTCTGATTTCTATCAGATTATCTGTTTCCATTTATTTTTATTTCGGATGGTAAAAATAGTTATTTTTGATTTATAGAGAACCTATGTAGGGGCGAATTGCATTCGCCCGACAGATAATAAATACATTTCGCCATAATTATTTTTACCCCACCACCAACGGAAATATCCTCTTTACATTTTCCTTTATCTGAGAAGCCAATATTTCAACAGGTATGTCCAGTGCATTGGCGACTTCATTATAAACGTCTTCGATAGGTACTTCCGAAACGTCTGTTTCACAAAATAATCTGTCCAAAGGTATTGTGCGGATAGCTTCCTCGTTGAATCGATCGTTTACCGAAAAGTAGAAGCCGTGTGACAATAACTGTTCAGCCAACTCTACCTTTCCTTTGAAACCATGAATAATCCAGGGCTGACGAGGATGGTATGTTTTTTTGATGTGCAGAAGTTCGTCCCATGCTTTCACACAATGAACGACGAGAGGCTTTTGGAGTTGCTCCGATAATTCGACCTGCCATTTAAATATGGTTTGTTGAATGGCTAAATCGGGACCTTTCAATTTATCAAGTCCGGCTTCACCTATTGCTACAATGCGAGGATCGTCTGCAATCTCTTTCAAAAATTTGAGTTGGGGTTCTGCGTCTTCCGAATACCAAGGATGTACTCCGCAGGAAAACCACGGGCAGTTTTTGTTGTCTTTAGCATATTCAAAACCAAGAGGATACACATTTACAATAGTAGTAATGCTTTGCCTCAGACTCTCCTCATCATCCGGATTCGGCGAAGGAGCGTCATGCGTGTGTATATCGTATAAGTCCATAAAACAATTAAGAATGCTGAGAGATGCAAGTTAGCCAAAACTTTGAGACTGCAAGAAAAAAATAACTAAATTTTTTATAAAGTGACTTTTTGCTTTAAAAATAGGCAAAGCATAGAACACCATACAATGAATAAAATCGCAAGCGACTATTGAATTGGAGAAATTATTCAAAAAAAGTGAGCAACAAAAACTGTTCCTCACTTTTGTAGGTAGGGCAGAGCCCACCATTTTAGGTTATCGACCTTCTATATTACTTCTTTATCTTCTCACATATTCTAAAATCCAATCACCAACTTCGGAGGTTGAATAAGCTTTGCTACCCGAAGCAATATCTTCGGTTACAATACCTGCCTCCAGAGAAGCATTTACTGCATCACGAATTATTTTTCCTTCTTCTTGCAAATCAAAAGCATACTCAAACATCATTGCTGCCGATAATATGGTAGCCACCGGATTTGCAATATTTTTACCTGCTGCCTGTGGATATGACCCGTGGATAGGCTCAAATACTGATGTGTGAATACCTATAGATGCAGAAGGAAGCATTCCTAACGATCCGGTAATTACCGAAGATTCATCTGTAAGAATATCACCGAATAAGTTTTCAGTAACCAATACATCAAAACGTTTGGGCCACTGGATAATCTGCATAGCCGCATTATCAACAAACATATATTCGGTTTCTACATCGGGGTATTGTTTCTCTATCTCTTGGGCAACTTGTCTCCATAGGCGAGATGTGCAGAGTACATTTGCTTTATCAACAACTGTCACTTTTTTGCGACGTTGACGTGCATATTTGTAAGATAGGTGGAGTATGCGTTCTACTTCTTCGCGAGTGTATACACAGGTATCATAGGCGGTATTTCCATCTTCGCTTCTTCCTTGAGGACGTCCAAAATAAAGCCCCCCTGTCAACTCACGTATACACATAAAATCGGCACCGTCTACAAGATCGGCGCGGAGAGGCGATTTGTGTATTAATGAGGGAAATGTATTGATTGGGCGCAGATTAGCATATAAGCCTAAATCTTTACGCATCTTCAACAAACCTTGTTCGGGTCTTACTTTTGCCGACGGGTTGTTATCGTATTTGGGATCTCCGATAGCACCAAATAAAACAGCATCAGATTCCATACAAAGTTCGTGTGTAGATTGAGGGTAGGGGCTTCCTACTTCATCAATGGCACATGCTCCTACAATACCATATTCGTATGATAATTCGTGACCAAATTTTTCGCAAACAGCTTCCGTTATTCTTAAAGCTTGTCCAATAATCTCAGGACCAATACCATCACCGGGTAATACTGCAATATTTAATTTCATACTATTATTAATTTAAAATCGTTTTCTGTTATTTTTTGAAATAAATCACAATCACCTGTGACCTTACATATCTTCGATAATGTTCAACATTTTTTCGGTAGCCTTTACAGCAGCTTCGGTCTGATCGGCATCTAATCCTCTTGTTTTGAATACTTTTCCATTGAATCTCCAAGATATCACCGTTTGTACCAAGGCATCAGTACGTCCCCCCGGAGGAATAATTACGGAGTAGTTTACCAACTCGGGCTTGGGCTTATTCAATCTCGTGTATATTTTCCACAGAGCTTTCGAGAAGGCATGGTATTGTCCGTCGCCGGCTGCAATTTCTTCGTATTCTGTCCCGTTTATTTCGATGCGGACAGAGGCAGAGGGGCGCACACCTCTAGATAAAAGAAAGGCAAAAGCAAGAATTTTTACATGTTTATCTTTTTCGCTACTTCTCAGTACATCCGAAATTATATAAGGAAGGTCTTCTTGAGTAATGACTTCTTTTTTATCGCCTAATTCGATTACCCGATTGGTGACTTTTGTCATTTCGGTTTCATCCAATTCTATACCTAAGGCTTCGATGTTCTTGCGAATGTTTGCCTTGCCCGACAGTTTTCCAAGCGCATATTCTCTTACCCTGCCAAATCGTTCGGGGTATAAGTCGTTATAATAGAGATTATTTTTGTTATCTCCATCTGCATGAATGCCTGCACATTGGGTAAAAACATTTTCGCCCACAATCGGTTGATTTGCCGAAATAATTAAACCCGAATAGGTTTCTACCACCCGGCTTACACGATTGAGTTTTTCTTCGACAATGGAAGTCTCTATATGTAAATGATCGTGCAAAACGGCAACTACACTCGATAAACTGGCATTTCCGGCACGTTCACCCAAACCATTCATGGTAACATGTACACCATGTACGCCAACTTCTACTGCAACCATTACATTGGCTACGGCTAAGTCGTAATCGTTATGTGCATGGAAATCGAAATGTAAATCTGGATATCGTTTGGTCATCCTTCGGCATGCTCTCCATGTGGTGTGAGGATTGAGTATGCCTAAAGTATCAGGAAGCATAAATCGCTTGATAGGCATATCCTTTAGATTATCCATCATAAAATAGACATATTCTTCGGAATTTAAAATGCCGTTAGACCAATCTTCGAGATAAATATTTACTGTCAATCCCATCTCTTGAGCCAAGTATATTTCGGCTTTTATATCATCGAGATGTTCTTGTGGAGTTTTGCGTAATTGCTCGGTTACATGCTTGTAAGAGCCTTTTGTTAAAAGGTTTACCGTATTGCAGCCTACATCTTTAATCCATTGTAAAGAAGCTCCTTTATCGATAAATCCAAGTATTTCGATTTGATCGATATAACCTGCAGCTTTAGCCCAGTCAGTGATTTTTTTTACTGTCTTAAATTCGCCTTCCGATACGCGAGCAGATGCAATTTCTATCCGATTGACACCTAGGTCAACCAGTAGCAAGTGGGCAATACTTAATTTCTCTTGCGAAGAGAACGAAACTCCCGAAGTTTGTTCTCCATCACGCAAGGTAGTATCCATTATTTCTAACATAGGCGTAAGTTAAAGCCTCACCCCAGCCCTCTCCAAAGGAGAGGGGGTGCAGAAAGGGCGTTTTTTAGCTCCTCTCTTTGGTAGGGGTTCGATTTATAATATCTGATCTTTTTCGTATTCTTCTATTTGATCTTTCTTTGATAGAAGATAATCTATATCGTCCAAGCCTTTTAGAAGACATTCTTTTTTGTAAGAATTTATTTCAAAAGATTCAGATTTTCCTGTGGCATTATTTGTAATGGTCTGTTTTTCGAGGTTGATTGTTAGAGTAGCTTTAGGATCTTTGTTTACACTATCTAATATTTCAGCTAAAAATTCAGAACTAACAATAACCGGAAGCAAACCATTATTCAATGAGTTGTTTTTGAATATATCAGCAAAAAAGCTTGATACTACTGCTTTAAATCCGTATCCAACGATAGCCCAAGCAGCATGCTCGCGGCTCGATCCGCTACCGAAGTTTTTTCCGGCAACAAGAATTTCACCCTTGTATGTTGAGTTATTCAACACAAAATCGGCTTTAGGTTTACCTTCTTTATCGTAACGCCAATCGGCAAAAAGATTGTCGCCAAAGCCTTCTTTGGTTGTTGCTTTGAGGAAACGAGCAGGTATAATTTGATCTGTGTCCACATTCTCAATTGGTAGTGGGACGTATGTAGATGTCAATGTTTGAAACTTTTCCATTGTTTAAATCAATATGCCAAAAAGTAAATATGCCAATATGCCAATGTTGAAAAATGGTAGCTTACTTATTTTTAGCTGTGTTTATAATTTTATTAATGATGTTCTGTAAGACTTTAACTTCTTCTAAAAGACAATTGTCGAAAGGATAGCTTTCGGAGTATTGACAGAGCAATAACCAATATTCAGTTTCTTCGGCTTCTTTAGCTGCTATTTTAAATTTATGGATAAAATCAGCTTTGCTTTCACAATTCTGAGCTTCCCTAATATTTGCTCCAATAGAAGTACCACTCTTAAGTATCTGATTCGCTATTACGAATTTCCTTTTCACCTCTAATTCTTCAGAAAAAGAAATAATATTTAGAGCAAATTTTAGAGATAAGTCTAATATAATATTTCCGGTTTCTTTCATCATTATTGGCACATTGTCTTATTAAAATATTAAGCTATTTATTTGAAATTCCTCGGATCTGTGATTTTTCCGGTAATTGCTGCTACTGCTGCAACCAGAGGACCAGCCAAGATGGTACGCGCTCCGGGACCTTGACGCCCTTCGAAGTTACGGTTCGATGTTGATATTGCATACTTACCGGCAGGAACTTTATCATCATTCATTGCCAAGCATGCAGAACATCCGGGTTGACGCAATGCAAAACCGGCTTCGATAAGAATGTCGTATAAACCTTCTTCGCGGATTTGTTGTTCAACCATCCAGCTACCAGGAACTAACCAAGCAATAACATTGTCGGCTTTTTTCTTACCTTTTATAAAGTTGGTAAATGCACGGAAATCTTCGATACGACCATTTGTACAACTACCCAAAAATACATAGTCAATAGATTTACCTTCGAGTTTTTCTCCCGGTTTAAAACCCATGTAATCCATTGATTTTTGGAAAGAGATACGTCCGGCTTCGTCTATTTCATCTAAAGTAGGAATTGTTCCGTTTACAGCCATGCCCATACCCGGATTAGTTCCATAAGTAATCATCGGTTCGATATCGGCAGCATTGTATACCAATTCTTTATCAAATTTAGCACCTTCATCGGTTTTCAATGTTTTCCAGTATGCTAAAGCCTTATCAAAAGCTTCGCCTTTAGGAGCAAATTCACGACCTTTTACATAAGCAAATGTAGTTTCGTCAGGAGCAATTAACCCTCCACGAGCACCCATTTCGATACTTAAGTTACAAAGAGTCATTCTTTCTTCCATCGACATGCTTCGAATTGCTTCTCCTGCATATTCTACAAAATAACCCGTAGCTCCACCGGTGGTAAGCTTTGCAATCATATATAGAGCTAAGTCTTTAGCTGTTACATTTTTATTTAATTTGCCATTAAATGTAATGCGCATCGTTTTAGGACGGCTTTGTAATATACATTGTGTGGCAAGTACCATCTCTACTTCGGATGTACCGATACCAAAGGCAATAGAACCAAAAGCACCATGTGTAGATGTATGGCTGTCACCACAAACAATAGTCATACCCGGTTGAGTATACCCGTTTTCGGGACCTATGATATGAACAACACCATTCTTCTTATTTCCTAGAGCATACAATGTTAATCCGAAATCGGCAGCATTTTTAGAAAGAGTATCCAATTGATTTCTCGAAATCGGGTCTTTAACCGGTTGATCTTGATTGATTGTTGGGGTATTGTGGTCTGCTGTTAAAGTTGTTTTCTCGGGGCGCAGTACAGTAAGTCCTCTCGTTCGTAAGCCGTTAAAAGCCTGTGGACTTGTTACTTCATGACAGAAATGTCTGTCAATATACAACTGAGTGGGACCATCTTCTACTGTTGATACTGTGTGGGCATCCCAAATTTTGTCGAATAATGTTTTCATCTGAAATATTATTTTGTTGATCTACTTTTTATTAGTTTTTTTCCCAAATTTTGTCCGGGAACTTCAATGAGTTTATATGTAAAATAAGAAATTGTATAAGTCAAGGAGGAAACCAAAAGGTATAATAAAATATAGTTGATTATAGATGTAAATAAATTGGTAATCGGAATAAGATGTGCAATGCCTAAAGCGTTCATCGAGATTATTACAAAGAAGTGTACTATATACATGCTGAAACTTACTGTACCAATCTTCGAAAGCCATTTATTACAGAGTAGTTTGTAGGGTTTTTCTCGAAGAATAAAAATAAGAATGCAAAATGTAATAGTATAAAATAAATAATAAGGGACAACTGTGTAGGTAAATAAGAATAACACGATCATGAATAGAAGCCATGTCTTATTTTTTATTTGTGTATAACTCTCTTTAGTCAACCAATAAGTAAAAATTCCTATAAAAAATACCGGCAATTGGTAGAAAAAATTTATTTGATGAAAATCCCATTGAAAGAAGAAAAAATCATCTTTAGTATTATATATAAATAATGTTGCAATGATGAGACTAATACATACTCCAATTGCAGCCTTATTTATATTTTTTATTTGAGATGCGATCAGAGGAAATACCAAATAAAATAAAAATTCAACCGAAATAGACCATCCTCCCGGTACAATTGTTTTAATCCAATAGGGAGTAAGGGTATTTAAAAATAGAAAATTACTCACATACCAAGGTGTTGTTAAAATATCAAAATTATATTTACCTATATGAATGTAATTTACTGTTATAGCTATTATAGCCAAATAATACATGGGAGCTATTCTGAAAAAACGTCGTATAAAAAAATTAAATGTTCCATTTTTTTCTCCGATTCTTCTATCAAATGATAACATTAGAGTAAACGAACTGATTATGAAAAATAATTGAACCCCCATTCGTCCATTATAAAGTATCCAGCACAATAAAGGATGAAAAAACTCAGTTGTTGAAATCTTGAAAAAATTGGCAACATGTACCATTACTACCATTAATACAGCAATCCCACGTAAACTATCTATATATTCGTATTTTTTAGTTTCCACTAATTCTCTTATTCGTTTATTTTACAAATTTATTAATAGCATTGATAAATGCTTCGACAGATGCAGCTACAATATCGGTATTTGCCGAAAAACCATAATAGTTAACTCCGTCATGTTCAACTTGCATGTGTACTTTTCCTATGTCGTCGCTACCTTTATTTATTGCTTGGATAAGGAATTCCTGTATAATGGTTTCTCGGCGGATAATCTGTTTTACGGCTTTAATAGCAGCATCAACTGGTCCATTTCCGGAAGAAGAAGCCTCAAATTTTTCACCGGCAATGTCAATACCCACATTAGCTATACAACGCACACCTATTCCGGATGTTACTTGCAGGTAGTCTAATTTGATACGACGCATTTTATCAGTTTCTTTTCCGGCAAGAATCAAAATATCTTCGTCTGTGATATCTTTCTTACGATCGGCAAGTTCTAAAAAGCGTTGGTATAATTCGGCTAATTCGCTGTCATCTACTTCAATGCCCAAAATACCCAATCGATTTTTTAGAGCAGCCCGTCCGCTACGGGCAGTCAGTACAATCGCATTATCATCAATACCTACATCTTTAGGGTCTATAATCTCGTAAGTAGACATGTTTTTAAGTACTCCATCCTGATGTATTCCCGATGAATGAGCAAACGCATTTCTACCCACAATTGCTTTATTAGGTTGCACAGGCATATTCATAAGGCTCGAAATCATACGGCTCATCGGATAAATCTTTTGAGTATTGATATTCATCTCAATATCCAATTCCTTATGGCTCTTTATCGCCATAACAACCTCTTCTAGCGAAGTGTTTCCTGCACGTTCGCCAATACCATTAATCGTCACTTCAACTTGGCGGGCACCGTTCAGTACCCCCATAATTGAGTTGGCGGTAGCCATTCCCAAATCTTGGTGACAATGTGTCGATAGTATGGCATTTTTCATATCCACATGATCTATCAGGTATTTAATTTTTGCTCCATATTCGGTAGGCAAACAATATCCTGTAGTATCGGGGATATTTACAACCGTTGCTCCTGCGTTGATAACGGCTTGTACTACTCTTGCCAGGTAAGCATTATCGGTACGCCCTGCGTCTTCGGCATAAAATTCAATATCTTCTACAAAACGTTTTGCATATTTTACGGCAGCAATGGCACGTTCAACAATTTCGTCTTGGGTCGAATTAAATTTATGTTTTATATGGAAATCCGAAGTTCCGATTCCTGTATGTATACGTTTTTTCTTGGCATACTTGAGAGCTTCGGCAGCAACTTCTATGTCTTTTTCGACTGCACGTGTGAGTGCGCAGATAGTAGGCCATGTAACGGCTTTAGAAATTTCTACCACCGAATTGAAGTCTCCGGGACTTGATACAGGAAAACCAGCTTCTATAACATCAACACCCAAAGCTTCGAGGGCTTTTGCAACTTCTATTTTTTCGATAGTGTTCAACTGGCAGCCCGGAACCTGTTCTCCGTCTCTTAGGGTGGTGTCAAAAATAAATAATTTGTCCATATAAAATCTGTCTAAGTATGTTTCTACTGTCAAAAAAGTTGATCGTATTAAAAAAAATAACCTTTCTCTTTTAGTGAGAAAGGCTATTGCTATATCTGTTTTTGATTATTCAACTATTACGCAACACTACTCACTCTAAGATTTTCCCAGAGCAGAATAATAGAGCTAAGAATATGAGTGAATAAATCCATTTGAATCTAAATTTGATTTTGTAACAGCAAAAATATAACATATTTCTTGAATTACAAATAAAAAGATATATTATTTTCGGTAAATAACATTTTATAATTGTCGTTCTTATAACGTTTATGCAGGTAATATTGTTTTGAAGAGGCTCAATACCTTATTGTTTGAAGCACAGTTCTGCAAACTTAAATTTCATTAATCTGCTTTTATGTTGTACCTTTGCTTTGTCAATAATACATATATGAAAGAAAAGCCAAAGAATACACTATTGTCAGAAATAAAAGTAACCGAAAGTGCTGAGTTACTGAATTTTTTAGTGGAACAAAATGTACGTAAAAGTAGAAATGCGACAAAGTCTCTATTGGTTCACAAACAAATAAAGGTGAACAACAAAGTCGTATCACAACATAATCACCAGCTTAAGCCCGGAGATACCGTATCAATACACAAGCAAGACCACAAACTGGAGCAAAAGAAACTCAAAGGGCTTACTATTGTTTATGAAGACAAAGACTTTATAGTTGTAGACAAAGAATCAGGATTATTATCGGTTTCAACAGGTAAGGAATTGCTGAAAGAAACTGCCTATAATATTATAAATGACTATGTGAAAGGGAAAAATGCAAAAGAAAAAGCTTATGTATTATTTCGCTTAGACAGAGAAACTTCAGGCTTGATGGTATTTGCCAAAAATCCCGAAATACAGGAGGAATTACAACACACATGGATATTACATCCGCCTAAACGTTCTTACCTTGGAGTAATTGAAGGTCCTCTAGTACCAGCCAGTGGAAAGATAACTCACTGGTTAACAGAAAATAAAAACTTCGTAGTATTTGCATCTAAAACCGACAATGGAGGTTTGGAAGCTATCACCGAATACGAAACCATTAAAGCAAATACCCGATATTCGGTTATTAGGCTTACCCCTACTACATCTCGCAAAAATCAGTTGCGAGTACAACTGCAATTTATAGGTCATCCGATTGTGGGAGACAAAAAATACGGATCGAAGATAAGCCCTTTACGCCGAATTGCTCTGCATGCCGACGAACTGGAGTTTACACATCCTAAGACGAAAGAAAAGATACAATTATCGTCGGCTCTGCCTAAAAAAATGCAGGTAATGCTAGATGCTATTCAACCTAAAAAGAAGGATATTTCGGAGGAATAAATGGATACATTCAAAACAGTTAAGGAAACTGCCAAAGGATTATTTACGGAGAAAAAAAGTAAATTTATCGCCTTTGCAATTCCTGTTAAAACTGTAGACAATGTAAAACTTGAAATTGAGAAATACCGAAAAGAATATTATGATGCCCGACATGTTTGTTGGGCATAGGTGCTTGGAGCCGATAGAGAAGAATACCGATCGAATGACGATGGAGAGCCATCGGGTACTGCCGGAAAACCCATACTGGGGCAAATAAACTCGAATGAGTTAACCGACATTCTTATTGTTGTTGTCCGCTATTTTGGAGGTGTAAAGCTGGGTACAAGCGGCTTGATTGTTGCCTATAAAGAGGCTGCTATTGAAGCCATTGCCAATGCCGAAATTATAGAAAAAACGGTAGATATAGAGATCGATTTTCAGTTTGAATATCCTTTTATGAACGATGTCATGAAAATTGTAAAGGATTTAGAACCCATCATTTTAAGTCAACAATATGATATGGATTGTGCAATGTCACTAAGAATACGTAAAGGATTGTATGATCAGCTTATCTCAAGATTAGAGAAAGTAGAAAGTTTACATTTTTCAAAAGAAGATTAATTATCATAAACTCATAAATATATATTAGTCATGAAAATAACAATTATAGGCGGTGGCAATATGGGGGGTGCTATAGCGCTGGGGCTAGCCTCCGGCACCATATTTTCGCCACAAGATATTACGGTAATAGATCATAATCAGAAGAAAATAGATGCCCTCATGGCATCAAAAAATATAAATGGTACGGTAAATGATTACTCGTCATTACCCGAAGCCGATATCATAGTTTTGGCGGTTAAACCTTGGTTGATTGAGGATTTACTGAACAAACATGCCAAGGCGTTAAACGAAAGGCAGATTGTTATTTCTATTGCAGCCGGTATTTCTTTGAACGAACTTTCGGAATGGATTATCCCCAACTGTGCCATATACAAAGTGATGCCAAATACAGCCATTGCAATTAAAGAAAGCATGAGTTTTATAGCATCACACAACTCAACATCCGAAAAAGATGCGTTGATTCTGTCTGTTTTTAACGAACTCGGAAAAACCGAGATTATTAAAGAAGACTTATTTGCAGCCGCTACTTCTTTAGCTTCGTGTGGAATAGCGTTTGCTTTTAGATATATACGCGCCGCTATGGAAGGCGGAATAGAAATGGGACTGAAACCTGATCAGGCTAAAGCAGCAGTTATCCAAACACTTAGAGGTGCAGCCAATTTGCTGGAAACGAATAATAGCCATCCCGAAGTGGAAATCGACAAAGTGACTACTCCTGGTGGAATCACCATCAAAGGATTAAATGAAATGGAAAATGCCGGATTTACTGCGGCAGTCATTAAAGGATTGAAAGCTAGTTATGTTAAATAAGAGAGATAATATTCGAAGACTGGAAAAACACCTCACTCCAGCCCTCTCCAAAGGAGAGGGAGTTCAGAGAGGAAATTATAAATGCCTCATATCTAGCCCCCTCTCCTTTGGAGAGGGTTGGGGTGAGGTCCGTTTAATACTATAATTGAAATCGGTGGATACATCAATTAAGGGAAAACTTTACTATTTTAATCCCGGACACGAAGGTGCTGTATTAAGCTCATCCCCTTACTATACACCGCCTGCTAACATGGTAGTTATGCAAAACGATTTGGCATATCTGTCTGCTTGGTATGCGCACCCGTCCGATTTTGTGTTATTACAGTGCGACTTGCCTCGTGAGTTTAAAACATATCTGTCTCAAAATTTATGCCCTATTGCACAGGGATTTACCGAACATCAGATGAATAGAACATTGTCCGAAGTTCATTTATGGGGAATCTCTCCGCAATCTATCAACTATTTTGAGAGACTGAACGATAAATACCACCTGCAATTCGAATTACCGGAATGGAAAAACGAGTTAAGGCAATTGTCGAGCAGGGAAACTGCCAAAGAATGCTTAACAAATTTGTGTGATCTGATTCCGTCCATTTCATCTGACATCATTCCTCACTTTTATACTCACTTAGATGAGATAGAAAATCTCGTTCGCGAAAATCCTTATCAATTTTTGGCAAAAGCCCCCTATTCATCATCCGGAAGAGGATTATTGTGGCTACCTGTCGGAGGATTAACTCAAACCGAACGTCAGATATTACAAGGGATTTTAAACAAGCAAAAGATTGTTTCGGTAGAAAAAGCTCTCAACAAGAAGCTCGATTTTGCCATGGAATTTATTCTAGAAAACAACGATATCCGTTTCGAAGGATACTCTTTATTTGAGACAAACAGTAAAGGAGGATATCTTGGTAATTACATCGGTTCGCAAGAAAATATAATAAAAACACTTCAAGGCTTTATACCTTCAAATCTCATAGAAGAGGTTCAGAATCAACTTTCTACCATACTCAAAGGCACATATAGCGGATTCTATACCGGATGTATAGGTGTAGATATGATGATTTATCAAAGTGGTGAAGAATATAAACTGCATCCTTGCGTAGAAATAAATGTAAGGGATAACATGGGTTTATTGGCTCTTCGGTTCAGCCAAAATTACTTGGATAAAGATTCGCAAGGTACTTTTTTTACAGATTTCAATTCTATGGATGGTGAACAGAACAATAGAGATATCCAAATGAAAAAGGAATACCCTACTGTATTCACCAATGGTAAAATAAAATCAGGATATTTATCGCTTTGCCCTGTAAATGAAAAGACTAAGTATAGAGCTTACGTTTTGGTTAGGGAAAATACATCTGAGAACATTGTAGGGGCTGGGCAGAGCCCAGCCCCTACAGTTTTAGCTATTTCTTTTTCTTAATTAAAATAGGAATAGGGGCAAGCTTAGTTACATTTCTTTGCTTATCTACAACAGACACGTCTAACTGATATACCCCTTCCCATATGGGGTAAGTTTTAGAAGTGGATGTTGAAGTTGAAGTTGCCTTTGTTGTTACTGTTATAACAGAGTCTATCCTAAATGTTTGAACGATTGTTACTTGAGTACTATCGAAAATAGATACCCCTTGGTAATTTTTATAGAAATAGGCAGTAGTACCTCCCGGTGCAGTGCTAATACTATCTTTTTCGTGTCTTATTCTGAATGTATAAGAAGACAACCCAACATCGTCTGTAAATCTCGCCTTAAAGATAGGAAACAGGGTGTCATTTTGAGCAGTTACATGTATAAGTGTATTTGCCACAGGTGAGAATACCTCTATAGTAGGAGGGGTATGGTCACCATCATCTACGGGCGTGCAAGAAAAAAATAGATTAACACCAATAAGTATACTTATAATCAGAACGAAATATATCTTTCCAGCCATTAAAATTCCAATTTGTTATGAATCACCAAAGATAAATAAATTCATCAATATGTTTTTACTTTTCTAAGCTTGACTTTAGTTCAGACACAGCCTCTTTAATGTTTTTTGATTCTTGTAACAAGGTAATAAATTTGCTTCCGATAATTGCTCCGCTTGCATTTGCTTGAGCTGCTTCTAAGGTTGCCTTATTAGAGATACCAAAACCTATGAGACGAGGATTGCGAAGATCCATTGCATTTATTCTCTTGAAGTATGCTTGCTTTTGATCGTCGAAGCTTTTTTGAGCACCTGTGGTGGCTGCTGACGATACCATATAAATAAACCCGTCGGTATGCTTATCTATCAGATGTATTCTGTCGTCGGATGTTTCGGGAGTGATCAACATAACCACTTTTACATTGTATTTATCGGCAATGGGCTTATATTCTTTGATATAATCGTTAAACGGAAGATCGGGGATAATAGTTCCGTCGACACCTACCTCTTGACACTTTTTGCAGAAATTCTCAAATCCATATTGCATGATAGGATTCAAATAACCCATGAGAATGAGCGGAATAGATACGTCTTTTCGTATATCTTTCAATTGCTCAAATAAGACAGATAAAGTCATACCATTTCTCAAAGCAATTGTACCGCTGGCTTGTATAGTTGGTCCGTCTGCCATAGGATCAGAAAATGGAATGCCTATTTCTATTAAGTCTATCCCATTTGCTGCAAGCTCTTTGATGACAGTAACGGTATCGTCTCTTTTGGGAAAACCCGCAGTAAAATATATCGACAGTATATTATTTTTCTTAGCCTCGAAAAGCCGTTTTATTCTATTCATCTTTCAATTGATTTATAAATTGTTCTAAAAGTTCGATATTTTTTAAGCCCGGTGCAAGTTCGAATTTGCTGTTCAGATCCAAAGCATATAATTGAGGATGCGAAATGTTTTTGATGGCTGCAACATCTTCTACCGAAATGCCTCCACTCAAAAAAAACGGAATATCTCCTTTGTATTGATCCAAAATAGACCAGTCGAATTTCAGACCCGAGCCACCGTGTTGGGGCGTTTTGGTGTCAAAGAGAAAGTATTGACAAATATCTTCGTAAGGTTTTGTTTCCTCAAAATCTTGACTTGAAGCAACATTAAAAGCCTTTATGACTTCGACATTCGACCGATTCCAACATTCCACACAATATCCCGGCGATTCCTGCCCATGCAGTTGTATCTGATTCAGATTGTATTTTTCTATTTGTTTTAAAACCACTTCAATATCTTCATCCACAAATACCCCAACTCTATTAATAGTATCAGGTAAAACGTCCAAGAAATTAGATTCCAAGTTCTGAATATATCGGGGTGATTTTGGATAAAATATCAATCCCATATAATCAATGGGTAATTGAGCCAATGCCTTTATGTTCTCGGGATTTTTCATCCCGCACACTTTTATCTTCATGATAATTCTTGAATGAAAGAAGCCAATGCTTCACCCGGATTATTGGTTTTCATAAAATTTTCACCCATCAAAAATCCTCGATATCCTACTGACCGAAGATCAATAACTGTTTGAGGAGACGAAATACCGCTTTCTGATATTTTTACAAAATCATTGGGGATTTTATCAACCAAATCAAACGAAGCCTGTATATCGGTTACAAATGTACCCAGATTTCTATTATTTACACCCACCACATCTACATATTCGTTGATATGACTTAGTTCTTCTTCGTTATGTACTTCGAGTAAAATATCCAAACCCAGCTCCTTTGCTTTTATGGCAAATTGCTTCGTTTCTTTTATACTTAAACACGAAGCTATTAACAATACAGCACTTGCACCCATAGCCGCCGCTTGATAAAATTGGTACTCATCTACCATAAAATCTTTGCGAAGCAAGGGAGTTTGGGTTAACGAACTTGCCTGAATCAAATCAGCAAAAGTTCCTCCAAAAAATTCTGTATCTGTAAGAACCGAAATAGCACTTGCACCACCATTTGAATACAGAGGGATAACTTCTTCTACTGTAGCATCTTCAAAAATCCAACCCCGAGATGGCGACCGTCTTTTAAATTCGGCAATTATACCTGTTGAAGAATTGATGAGAGATTGCTTGAATAACCCCGACTTCTTGCTAACACGTTCTATTTGTTGAACCAATTGGTCTATGCTGACTTCTTTCTTTTGCTGCTCTACTTCGATACGTTTGTTGGCAACTATTTTATCTAAAATATTAGTCATAATTCCAAAATTTAAACCTTTAACCCCAGTGTCGAGATCGCTGTAGGGGCGTATTGCATACGCCCTGTATTATAACGGGCGTATGCAATACGCCCCTACAGCGGTGCAAATCATTAAACTTAACAATGGAAAATAATAATTGGGAAATTGAAAAAAAGCAAGTATTAGACACCGTTTCTAAATACGTAGACATAACGTTGACTCCTTTTGGTAAGCCTCAAAGATCGGTCATAGATGTCGAAAAACGAGATCCTATGTACGGCGGAAATGGTGTAGTTTACATGCTTTCTCTTTTCGAAAAAGACGAATTGGTCAATAACCGTATTGGTGTTTATATGGTATTGATGAATAAGGGCTACCAAGCCGGATTTCATGAGCATGGAAGCAAAAAAGAACAAGAGTTATATGTGTTAGTACACGGGCAAGGTGAATATATCGAACGTTTAGGAGAAGATAATATCACACGAAAGTTTGACTTAAAGAAAGGCAATGTAACTTGTATTAAGGGCGATAATAATTATCACTCTATTATCAATACCGGAAATGAACCTTTAATTATATTTGTGGTTACGACGTACGAAAAATAAAAATTCAATCTCTATAGTAATAATCCTTAATATATTACAGTTATGAGCAAGAAAATTTTAATGTTAGCAGGCGATTTCGTTGAAGATTACGAATTGATGGTTCCTTATCAGGCTCTCGAATCTTTGGGTTTTCATGTAGATGTAGTTTGTCCTGATAAAAAAACAGGGGATACTCTTGCTACAGCCATACATGATTTTACTGAATATCAAACCTATATCGAATTGAGAGGTCATAACTTTGCCATTTCTAAAGATTTTGATAAGGTGAAATTAGAAGAATACTGCGGATTATACGTTACAGGTGGAAGAGCACCCGAGTACATCCGTTTGAATAAAAAAGTATTAGAATATACACGATACTTTTTCGAGAAAAATTTGCCAGTTGCAGCCATTTGCCATGGTATACAGGTATTGACTGCTGCCAAAGTGGTAGCCGGCAAAACCTTAACTTGTTATCCTGCCGTAGCTCCCGAAGTAGAGTTGGCTGGAGGTATATACAAAAGCATTGCTCCGGCGGAGGCTATAACGGATGGAAACTTAACTACATCACCCGCTTGGTCCGGGCATCAGGCTATTTTAGCTGAATTCTATAAATTGTTAGGTGTGAAGATCGAATTATAAATCAAAAAAAATGAATTTACAACAGTTAGTTCGCAAAAATATATGGAATCTTAAGGCATATTCTTCTGCCCGAGATGAATTTAAAGGAGAGGCTTCGGTTTATTTGGATGCAAACGAAAATCCATTGAATGGACCTTATAATCGCTATCCCGATCCTTTGCAATGGAAACTCAAACAAAAAGTGTCCGAAATAAAGCATATAGATATCCAAAAGATATTCTTCGGAAACGGAAGCGACGAGCCTATTGACATTGTAATACGCGTTTTTTGCGAACCGGCTGTTGACAATATTATTGCTATCGATCCCACTTACGGCATGTATAAAGTTTGTGCCGATATCAACAATGTTGAGTACCGTCAAGTATTACTCAAAGACAATTTTAGTTTAGATGCAGAGTCGATTCTAAAGGCTACAGATGGTAATACTAAAATTATATTTCTTTGTTCTCCTAATAACCCTTCGGGTAACTTATTAAATAAAGAGGAGATTTTGAAAATTGTTCAAGTCTTTGAGGGGATAGTAGTTATAGATGAAGCCTATATCGACTTTGCTCCCGAAGCCAGTTGGGTACCGCAATTAGATAAATTTCGTAATGTAGTAATCCTGCAAACATTCTCTAAGGCATGGGGAATAGCTGCCGTACGGCTGGGAATGGCATTTGCTTCGCCCGAGATAATTAGTTTATTCAATAAAGTAAAATATCCTTACAATATAAATATACTGACACAAAACTTCGTGCATTCCGAATTAGATAAAATAGAATTAAAGGAAGAATGGGTAAAAACCATTCTTGAACAAAGGGCTTATCTTGAACAAGAATTACAAAAAATAGCATTTGTAGAAAAGCTATATCCTTCGGATGCCAATTTTGTATTGGTAAAAGTTATAGATGCAAATGAGGTATACAACAAATTGGTCGATCAGGGTATCATTATACGTAACAGAAACAAAATATCTCTATGTAACGATTGTCTACGGATAACTGTTGGTACAGAGGCTGAAAACGATACATTAATCAAAGCTTTAAAATCTTTTTAATATGCCAACAGAAGAAGAGAAAAGGACAAAAAAAGGTGGAAAAAGGTGGAAGTTTTTACTCATCTTATTGCTGATAATAGTAATAGGTGGCGTGTTTACTAAGTTCTTTTTGCAGATCAAACACATTCCGTCCGGGTATATCGGGGTGAAATCGAGTATCGGAAGCCTTGCGAACAGCTCCAATGATTACGATCTGAAAATAATAAAAGGTTATGCCATTTTCATGCCTTTGCATACAGAGATAACAGTGTATCCTACTACTATTCAAACTGCTTCGTACGATTCTATAACGATAAATGCTTTGGACGGAACCGAGTTTGTTGTAAAGCCGAGCATATCGTATCAGTTGGACGAGTCTAAAGTTACACTGCTTTATAAAAACAGTAACCAGACCTTATCGGAAATAAATAACAGCTATCTTAAAGAAATAGTTACTCACTCATATGCCGCAGCATCGGGCAGTTTCAGCTCCGATTCGCTTGTGAGTAATAAAAATGCTTTTGAAGCTTCGGTGAATGGCATTCTATCAGCTAAAATGGATGAGATAGGTTTGATTTTGAAGAATACAAATTCGAATCTGCAAATTCCTCAAAAAATAAAGGAGATAATTGCACTTCGTAGTCAAACTTTGCAAAATGCAATTTTGGCAGAAGACAAGATAAAGCAAGCGGAAGCAGAAGCTCAAATCATATTGCTGGAGGCTAGTACCAAAAGCAAAGAAGATTCGCTAAAGAATTCTGCTATAACATCGCTGGCAATTCAAAAAATGTTTATCGAAAAATGGGATGGAAAACTACCTGTATATGGCGACACTCCCAAGATTTATAAAAATATAACTGAATAATAGGAATGAAAAAGAAAGCCTTATTTATAGATCGTGACGGAACTATTGTGATAGAACCTCCTATTGATTATCAATTGGATAGTTTAGAAAAGCTAGAGTTTTATCCAAAAGTTCTTCGGAATTTATTTTTCATTCAAAAGAAACTGGATTTTGAATTTGTCATGGTCACTAATCAAGACGGGTTAGGTACTGCTTCTTTTCCCGAAGATACTTTCTGGTCTGCTCATAATAAAATGCTAAAGATATTAGCCGGCGAAGATATCACTTTTAGCGATATTTTAATTGACAGAAGTTTCCCCGAAGACAATGCTCCTACACGCAAACCCCGTACAGGTATGCTTACAAAATATCTTTCGGGGGATTACGACTTGCAAAATTCATTTGTTATAGGCGATCGGCTTACAGATATCGAACTGGCTAAAAATCTAGGATGCAAAGGTATCTTCTTGAAAAAAGATACAGATATACCTGCTGAATTAAAAGAATACTGTGTACTACAAACTGAAGATTGGGATGTTATAAGTGAATATCTTTTTGCTGGCGAGCGTAAAGCCGAAATAAAGCGTATAACAAAAGAAACAGACATATATGTATCGTTAAATTTGGATGGTAAGGGAGCGTGCGATATTCATACGGGATTATCATTCTTCGACCATATGTTGGAACAGATAGGTAAACACTCGAATACTGACCTTACCATAAAAGTAAATGGTGATTTGAATGTTGATGAGCATCACACCATAGAAGACACTGCTATTGCTTTAGGAGAAGCTATCTCTAAGGCTTTGGGTGATAAAAGGGGTATTGAGCGTTACGGTTATTGTCTGCCCATGGACGATTGCCTATGCACTGTAGCTATCGATTTTGGTGGAAGACCTTGGTTGGTATGGGATGCCGAATTTAAACGTGAAAAAGTGGGTGACATGCCTACCGAAATGTTTTTACACTTCTTTAAGTCGTTAAGTGATGCTGCCAAAATGAATCTGAACATAAAAGCAGAGGGTACAAATGAGCATCACAAGATAGAAGGAATTTTTAAAGCTCTTGCTAGATCTATAAAAATGGCAAAACAAAGGGATATTTTCAATTACGAACTACCTAGTACAAAGGGTGTTATTTAATATTCCAAAAATGGTTGATCTAAATTTAACGAATTGTCTTGGCTAAATCAAGATATTGACTTATATTTGCACTCGCTAAGCCAAAAATTGGTTCCTTGGCCGAGTGGCTAGGCACCGGTCTGCAAAACCGTCTACGGCGGTTCGAATCCGCCAGGAACCTC
>JAVBJR010000585.1:0-4443 GCA_031546965.1 Dysgonomonas sp. | reverse complement strand
CTAAACGAATGAGCTGATTGGTTCTATCGCTCATGGAAGTTGTCATGGGCCATGTCACGTGATTACACCCCCCAGCTCGCATTTCTACCACCCAAGTCGGAGTTGGCAGTCCATGAGCGTAAGCTTATATATGTCTATGGTTCAACAAACCTCATTGGTTCAACTTTACCACTGAAAAATTCTGTGACTTTGATATTTTTTAGGAAAGTTCGATATTTCAAGTCAAGGTTCACTCCATTGTACGGTCGAAACCGTAATATAGTCAACTCGAAGGGACCACCGATATTGGTTGACTGTAGCCGAAGTTTCTTGTAAGATAACTTCTGCTACACGGAACTTTGCACAAAAGTTGAATGTATCGGAATCTAGAAATAAACTGTATTTGTAAGTTAACCCCTCAGTTGACAATGTCAGTCCTCAAAAACTGGTTTATGGGGAAAATCAGTTGCTATAGTGCATCTCAACTCAATGTTGCAGTAATTACCTCTTGTTTTCTTGCTTTTTAGGGGTAAATCCTTAAACCAATAAATTATTAGACTATATACAAAGTTCATGGAATATATTTAATAAAGTTAATTGACAATAATGTTTTCAAAATTCGACATACATAACGGGCCATCATAAAGGGCCATCATACAAAGCTAAATAATCTACTGCTGTTTATAATGGTATGCTCTTTTTCTAGGACAAATTATGCAATGTATAAGGTTGGTAAAATTAAACATCATGCAGTGTATAGACCTTGCCACCGAAAAAGTTCGCGCCAGAGGGCGCTGCAATTTTAGCGTCGTTTCCGCCATTACGATCGAACTATGGCGCGATTAATTTGTTTGTGCGGTCCGTGTGCGAAATGGAAACCACATGTGTTGTGGTTGGGTGACTCGGATGATGTCAAAACACCCGCGAAAAACGATTTTAATCGTGCAACGGCTAAGAAAACTACGCACAGATTTCGATCGTAATGGCGGATTTTCAATATGGCAGCGCCCACTGCAACTCTCGTGGCATGGTCTATAGTCCCAAAATATTTAAAATTTTCCACCAGACAGGCTTCATCGTATTTTATGTACCATGTATTCCAGTTGATGTTTTTACATTCAGTGCACATACATATAAAATGGGGCAGTTTATAAAATCGCCAATCCGTCATGAATTATTTATTCACATATAAAAACAATTTGTACATAATGAGACACTAAGTTAATTCATGATTTCAATTAATATATAAATTCTTCACATCGGTTATTGTAGTCCTGCAGATATGGCACTTCATGTCAACATACTGTTCTAACATCTTTATTGTGCACATGCTACAAATTACATGGCAGCAATTCAGAAATATGTTCACTTTGTATGTGAAACACAAAGCACATAAAGCTCCTTCCCCTGTAAACTCGTCAATGCTTACATGTATTTCCCTGGCAAGTTCCAAAAGACGATGTTGCCCTAGGAAATGTAAAGACAGTATATAAACCAATCTGTATTTGTTCGCTCATTCATGTAGTACCACAAAATAATTCCTTTGTGACCTGTATGACTACTTACGCTCATATACGTGTGTTGGAAGTTCATTGACATCATGTTGCAGTAACGTTTCACCCCAAGCTGCCCACTCATCAGGCATTACTTCATGTTCCTGCCTGCGCCTGAAGTCATTTTCTGCTTCATCTAAATCATACCAGGTTAATACATTTTGATCTGGGAATGGCTGGACTTCCTGTTGAACTGCAGTTTCAACGAGTTCCTGTTCTTCTTGCTGTGTCTCAGGCAGAGCTAAAGGCTGTATTAGTCCAGGTGCAGCAGCAAGAGGCATTGGTGGGTCAGGTGCAGCAAGAGGCATTGGTGGGTCAGGTAGTACTTCGGGCTCCAGAATGTTCATTTGGTTGTTAGGTATTACAATATTCAATCGGCGCAATTGTTGATCAATGAAGCCTTGGAAGGAGTGTGATGTTGCCCTCAGAAATTCGTAAACAGTATATCTACCCTGTTCCAATTTTTCTGTTGCTTTTGCAATATATTTATCTTGTAATAAATATCGTTGCTTCCTTTCCCTTGCTATGGGCCTTCCTTGTGAAATTCGCAAGTAGTCACTTGTTTCAGCGTCGTTAATTATTAATAGGCTTTCTGAAATTTATAAAATGTTAAACTTTTCAGGAAAATTTCAGGGGCAATTATGGCAGGTAGTTTTTAACTTCAATTATAAACACAATATTATTTTTCTTACCCAGAAATGTCCAAATCGATGGGTGGTGATTTATTCTATGGCTCAGCTTACTATGAAATGATTCATGGCAATTGTTTGTCCTATGTAATTTCTTATAAACTGAAAGGATTGCTGGCCCAATGTGTTGAATCCATTGCCTACGAACATAGTCCATCAGCTCAGATGATCTCTCCCTGATGTCGGCAGCGATATCGGTTTGTTCAAAATTATTTCTAATTAGTTGATATCCCTCTGCAATCCTCTCTTTTGGCAGCAATGGAAGGCTGATTATGAGACCTACAAGCCTTTTAACATCAGGGTTTCTCACATAATGCGACTGCAAGCCAATTTGTTGCACTTTCTTCCAGATTGCCTGAAATAAACCAGTACACTGTCATTATAATTTTTTAATACATTTAAGAGAATTATTTTTTAATTACATTTCCGAAGTGAAACCAACAGCCAGTGATTTCAGAATCAGGAAATTTTTCTCAAAGGGCTGACTGCAGACCTCCCTCAGAATCAGACATTATGCTTGCTGGGCGAAGATTATATGTATCCAAAAGAACTTGAAATAAGGCCTTGTATGCAGCCTTCCGTTTGGTTGTCATTAGAGCATAAACAACTGGGAAGGACTATATGGGATACAAAATTTGAAATTAACAAAAGCGTAATAATACAGGCAAATGGAATTACAAGTGGCATTACATGATCGAATGCAAATGCTTGTATTGTCAATAGCTGATAGAAATGCTGGGGCACAACTTTGAATGTGCCATCCATGCTTAACTTGATTTCATTGTGTGGGTCTCCATTATTCAGCAATCCTTCCAAACCAGGCGAAATAAAGATAATGATGTCTCCTTTTTGTTCAGGCAGTGAAATAAATTCACGGTAGAAAATTTCATTTCGTTTTGTTTTCCTGTAAATTCGAAATATAAATAAATCTAAAAAATAACTGGTATGCACGTTAGAGTATTCTGAAACTTGGGCCAAGTTAAATGAGCCGATGTCATTTTAAATGCTTTGAAACGGTATGGATGTGGCAATACGGAAAGAAGAACTGATAGTTTTGTAAGGTCCCATGTCATTAAAACTTGATTGGGAGCATTAAATTAAAACAATGAGGTCCATTAAAGTATTTAAACGAAATTATTGAAATCACCGAATCCTTCAGAATAGCTGGAAGTAAATTATTAAGTAATTGCAGTTACCCATAGCGTGGAAATTCTGCTAATAGGCGAACAACATGATGGACATCAGCAGGAGAAGGTGGTTGGTGTTGCCTTCTGCGCTTGCACATGGCAGATTCAATTCTGTGGAAGGAACTAGTGCCAGGCGTTGGAGATCTAAAAAACGTTTGCAATTCATGTGACATTCTGAACATTGAAGCGCATGTTAGTCTGAAGTTTGGTGAAAAGGGAGAAATTTGCAAGCAATATGCTTTAATTAACTCCAATATCGAACGTCTATTACATTTACTTGCATTGAATGAAACATTTGCTTTCCACAAATGAAGCCATTTGTTTTTTGGTTTTTGGTTTTTTGTTTTTTTACTTTTACATTATGTAGTTGTTCTAATTGCTGGTGAGTCGCTAAAGTCTGGCCCCCATCTTTTATTCTGGACAGGTTTGTATAACAAAGTTATATTTTTTATGTTTATATGGATTTCATGAAGAATCTGGAAACCCAACTTTTGCTGACCTTGAGAAGACCTTGTTTTTCAAGGTATCGGATTTCTATCTTTGCAACCATCAGCCAGTCTTAAGATCCTAGTGTAAATTACATTAGCCCAGTTCAATATCTCTGATTATTTGGTTTATGTGGATTATATAACTCGCCACTTTTGACAGTTTATGCTAAAAGCTATTTGTAATATTGAATGAATTCATGGAATTATTGGTGGCTTTTCACTTGGTTTCTAGCAGATCTTCTTCATTTATCCAAAATCTTTTTATGTATAATCCATAAAATCGAAAAAATCGAGATATTGAACTGGGCTAATGTTAGAGCACCATGCATTTTTTTTAGCATAAGTGCCAAGTTTCGTAAATTTTTAAACGTTCTATATATCAATATGAATTTTTGAAATTAGGTTTTACAACCCAACTCCAAAAGTATTCAACCACACCAATGTTTGCCTCATTTCAAAAGAATGATAGCTGATAAACAAGAATGTCGTTACAATTTTACTGGCCAAATCATGGCATTTCAATTGCTTGTAATTAACAAGCAATTGT
>JAVBJR010000612.1:0-3090 GCA_031546965.1 Dysgonomonas sp. | reverse complement strand
CCTAAACCACGCCTCTTTCTGTCTACGTCATAGCTCAGATTTCTTAACATATCTAAGCCAATATTCGTCATATTACGAAACGGGAAGTGGCAAACAGTTTCTTTTTACTTCATCTTCATGTTTCTTGAAGAAAATTGGCATATCAAAAACCAGTTCAGTTCTCCTTTAAATTAATTTACCATCATTTATACAAAGTAAGAAACACAGTACCTGATATTTTCCCGTTTGTTTCTGGATTAGATCGACAAACACGAAACGTGAAACGTCGCTTTTTTTCGAACGAAATACGTTCCAGAATACGCCATCACCAAAGTCGCCATGTTTCCGTGCACGAAATGCACGGGCGCATTGATACAAATAGTCCAACCAATCATAACGTCGGATTTCATTATACAGCTGCAGGAGAACGCAGTTTAGTGTCGATTTAGAAATAAACTTAGTACTTAAAAAACTTAGTTTTTTCCACGGCTTGTTCAAGTCAGTGCTTCAATTTCCAAAAAAATTTCAAAATTACTAAAAATTCCAAAAAAGACAAAATTTTCAAGAAATGTCAAAATTTACAAAAAAAATTCAAAATTTACAAAAAATTTCAAAATTTCTACAATTTCCAAAAAATGTAAAAATTTACAAAGAATGTCAAAATTTCTACAATTTCCAAAAAATGTCAAAATTTCTACAATTTCCAAAAATTGTCAAAATTACTAAAAATTCCAAAAAAGTCAAAATTTTCAAGAAATATTGAAATTTACAAAAATGTCAATATTTACAAAAAAACGTCAAAATTTACAAAAAGATGTCAAAATTTACAAAAAATGTCAAAATTTACAAAAAATGTCAAAATTTACAAAAAATGTCAAAATTTACAAAAAATGTCAAAATTTACAAAAAATGTCAAAATATACACAAGTCAAAATTTACAAAAAAGTCAAAATGTCTACAATTTCCAAAGAATGTCAAAATTAATAAATATACTAAAAAAGTCAAATTTTCAAAAAATGTCAAAATTTACAAAACATTGCAAAATTTCTACAATTTTCAAAAAAATGTCAAAATTAATAAAAATTCCAAAAATGTCAAAATTTTCAAGAAATGTTGAAATTTGCATTAAATGTCAAAATGTCAAACAAACCCTATTGAAAATTTCTGCCACACCCATCACAATTGTATGTGATGGACCATCACACACATCACAAAATTTCTGACAGATTATGAACCACCGTCACACACATCATAAACTTTGTGATGGTCCGCCATAACCATCATAAAGTAGTGTGATGGACCATCACGCACGGTGTGGTGGACCATCACAAATCATGATGGTGACATTTCATAATCTGTCAGAAAGTGTGATGGAGCCATCACAAAGATTTGTGATGGGAATTTCCAATAGGGAATACGAAAAATATCCTCAGAATATAGTCTGGCTGCAAATGCTGCCAGACAGGCAGCGTCCAGAGCTGTGGAGCCATGCCAAGTGAGGCAGACCAGACAGGCTGCAATTGCTGCAAGACAGGCAGCGACCAAAGCTACACAGTCCCCTCAGGCAAGTCAGGAGCGACGAGCTGCAGATGCTGCAAGACATGCAGCTACTGCAACCAAGTTATGGTCTGTCTTCAAAGGTGCAGCTTTCCAATATGATCCTACTATCCAGTATGAGGCCCATTGGCAAGTTAAGATTGGTGACATGACTACAGAATGTCCGAAGTGCTGTGCTCTAAAGTGGCCCTGGGCGCCAGAAAACTCCCTGTCTGTGGATGACCATCCCCCCTCCATTTGGACCATTCCTCCGCTCTGCCTTGGTTAGCGCCCCAGGCAACTGTCTTCCCTCAGTGGCCCCACTGTGTTTCATCAGCCTGAACCAGACCAAGCTTCGTGTCGAGTTACAAGCACCTAAAGGATGCCATGCTTAATGATAGTGATGCTCGCAATATTGAACGATTCACTATTTTACCCTCCTCCTTCACTGGTGGTCCTCGCTACACGAACGAGCGAAGCCAGGATGCAATGACTTATGTCCGCAACTATAGATCTCCCAACCTCTTTATCACATTCACCTGCAATCCCAACTGGTCTGAAATTAGGGGAGCCCTCCTTCCTGGACAGAGCAGAGGATCACACAGATCTGGAAACATGTGTATTAAATGAGAAACTAAAGGTGCTCCTCAAACTCATTACTCATGGCCAAGGTGAAGTTTTTGGGCCAGTTCGCTGTTGGATGTATTCCATTGAGTGGCAAAAACGAGGTCTACCTCATGCACACATTCTGGTATGGCTTATGGAAAAGCTTCGTCCTAACCAGATTGATCTGTGCATCTCTGCTGAACTTCCAGACAGGACGAAGGACCCTCCCCTCTTCAACACAGTGTCCTCACAGATGTTGCATGGTCCATGTGGTGTCCTGAATCGCAAGTCACCATGCATGAAAGATGGCCGGTGCAGCAAACGCTACCCTAGGGAGTTCACTGAGGAAACTCTAACAGCGGATGACGGCTACCCTCTCTACAGAAGATGAAGTCCCTAGCAAGGTGGCTATCAAGTGACTAAAGGTACTATCTCCTATGACAACAGGTGGGTTGTCCCCTACTGTCCAATGCTGTCCCGGATCTTTGATGCACATATAAATGTTGAGTTCTGCAACTCAGTCAAGGCCATCAAGTACATTTGCAAGTATGTCAATAAGGGCAGTGACCAAGCAGTGTTTACAGTTCAGAAGAGTGGTCCTGTGGTGGACAGGAATGATAAGGTCACCATCTACCAGATGAGCCGGTACATAAGCAGCAATGAAGCAGCTTGGCACATACTGCAGTTTGATATTCATGAACGCTACCCACCTGTCACACATCTCAGTGTGCATTTGGCGAATGGACAACGAGTCTTCTTCCATGAAGGCAATGCACAGGAGAGAGCGAAAATTCCACCACAGACAACACTGACTGCCTTCTTACAACATTGCCAACAGGATGATTTTGCCAAGACATTACTCTACTCACAAGTGCCCAGATGTTACACTTGGCTAACAAACAAGACCTGGCAGAGAAGAAAGACAGGGACTCCTGTTGTGCGACATCCAGGTGTAAAGTCCACTGCTGC
>JAVBJR010000042.1:0-4132 GCA_031546965.1 Dysgonomonas sp. | reverse complement strand
CATCAGCTGTAGCATTTTCCTGTTGGGCCTAACTGTGCAAGTGATGCAATGCCTTGCATATGCGCTGAAAGGATATTTCAGTGGTCGATGCAGCAAAATCATGTCCTCTCTCATTTAAGTGTGGTGTGCTACCAGTAGTTTTTATGCCTGGCCAATGACTAGAAGTTTCTTGTAAAATTGGTGTAATTTAATTAATTTCGCTGATACAGGTTTATGGGAGTGAAAAGCCATATATACTCTGTTGCAGCTAACTATTCCTATTTTCATCCCTTTGCCCTGAGGGGTGTCCATTGTGTCCATTAGTGGATAATTGTAGGCATTTAAGGGATTTGGGTCTTGCTCAGAAAACTGGTCTTCAGTGGAAGCGTATGTTAAAAGCAGGGTCCACTGTCAAATGCCACAAAAATACAGTGTATTTTATGCTTGATACGGTATCAGACAGTGGACCCTGCTTTTAACATAGACTCTTCCACTAAAGACCAGTTTTCTGAGCAAGACCCAAATCACTGAATTACCTAAAATTATCCAATTATGGACACAATGAGCACCCCTCAGGGCAAAGGGGTGAAAATGGGAATAGTTATCTGCAATGGAGTATATATCAATTATATGACTGCATTAACATGTCTCCATAGTATGGTGCATGCAGCTCCAGAAATATATATGGTTTGGATCCGCTAACCACACCACAAGGACTTCAGTAGGACTAATTTTTTGTCTCAATACTTTCTTGGGTGCTGGGTGACTAGTCAAGCCACCAGTTGATGATGTAAAAGGTTAGTTAAGTGACTTGCAACAGTGCAGTAATTGTTCTATAATCAAGCAAAATTGAAACGGTTTCTTTCCTTGGTTGAATTAGGAACCAGAGACTCTGCCTCCCATGTGGTCTAGTGGCTAGGATGCCTGGCTTTCACCCAGGAGGCCCGGGTTCGATTCCCGGCATGGGAACTTTTAGTGTATTTATTTTCTAATAACCCACAATTCCACCCATTTGCTTTTAATTAATTTACAATTAAAGGTTCTTAAATTACAAGTGTGTTGAAAATAAGTTTAATTGGGTATAAAGTGGCTTATTTCAATTTCATTTGAACAAAGTATGGAAATGATGTATGATAATATAATTGATTATCCTTCACCATAGTTTATTAAAATGACTTTTGCCTACAGGCATCTGAATTCCAGGCTACAGCCGGTCCAGAGTTTAGTTGATAAAAAAAGGACCGCCTTCTTTCGAACGTGCTTTTTGGACTGATTGGTTTGTGTGTGTGTGTGGTTTGTGGTGGCAGCTTCGGTGGCGAACCAATCAGTGTTTATTCCAAAAAGCACGTTCGAAAGTAGGCGGTCCTTTTTTTATCAACTAAACTCTGGACCGGCTGTAGCTATATGCTTTTAACTTAAACACCGCTACAATATATTTATGGCAGTATTAAAATTGTTTTCTGGCTTAGGTTGCAGACAAATGCTTAGCTGTTGTGGCACTGGTATATAAAATATACAATTTTGAGATAATAGACTCTAATTTACCAGCAAATATTAAGTTCACAGTAACACTGTCTTCAATTGTCCCATGTTGTCCAGTGGTTAGGATACCTGGCTCTCACCCAGGAGGCCCGGGTTCGATTCCCGGCATGGGAATATCTGCTTTTTAGAATGAGTTGTTTGCTGAATTTGTATTCATAGATATATTAATTATTAGGAGCTGCCAATAACCTGCATACTTAGGGTTGCCTCTCATTTCATCAAAATACAAACAATAGTCTTACACAGTGTTAGAGGAGAGCAATGGGGTCTATGGAGGGTGTGTCTTCAAACCAGTTCCCTTTGAAAAAGGCATGAATTCCAGGAACAAGGGGGCGTGATCTGAAGGGTGGGTCCAAATTTGCAGGGTGCTAATTGCTCTTCCTGGTTCAAAACTTCCAGGAATTAAAGGGAACTGGTTTGAAGACACGCCCTCCATAGACCCCATTGCTCCCCTCTAACTCTGTGTAAGACTATAGGCACCTGTAATTCCACATTTACAATATAACCACGCAGTAACACGCAAACAATTTTTTCTAGAAAGAGGCTATTCCCATGGCGGGAATTGAACCCGGGCCTCCTGGGTGAGAGCCAGGTATCCTAACCACTAGACAACATGGGATACATGCAAAACAGTGTTCTTATGACGGTAAAATGAACTGGAACATGTATTTTCTCTATAGTCAGTGATGTTATCTGGAATCACTGTTGATAAAACCTGAGCACAAAACAATTTGAATGTTGCTATCATGGAATTCAAAAAGTATGCAAAAGTCATTTCAATGCACTAGAAATTAAACGATGAATTTCCAGTTCAACTGAGATTATTCTCTACGCATTTGTAATTTAGCAACTTTCAATTATAAACAAAACAAAACATTGCTGATTACAAATTAAGCAAATTATATTCCCATGCCGGGAATCGAACCCAGGCCTCCTGGGTGAAAGCCAGGTATCCTAGCCACTAGACAACATGGGATATGTCATCACTTGTGAGGATTATATGGATTTCCCTTGATGTCTTCGGTACTGGCAATTTGCTAACTGCCTGCACCTTGGCAGGGGATATCTCAAAGCCAACTCCAGCACCACTGGACCAGGATATCATTCGTGGTGCAATGAAATTCACATTTTTCAATCTGGCCAGAATTATTTTTCAGATTTCCAACACAAGTTTCACATGGTGACGATGACTTTTCTGATGTATAGAAAATATCAATATATCTTCAAGAAATATTCTATGACATATCAGTCCAAGACATTGTGTGGAATGAAACATTTACCTTTGTCTGGATGACCTCTGTCCCATTGCTTATCCAAAAAGGCATTACCAAATATGCAAACAAGCTCCATGGCTTACCATGTGCAAGTTGTAGTGAAGACTAGGAAAACATTTTTTTATAAACTGTGCAGTCAATATTTAATGCTTTGTATATGTGACTGAATACTTTAAAAGCCAATATTTTCGCGTGTCTAAATTTTCACGAAAACCCAAGCATGTGACCTTTAACAGAGGCTTTATTTTCGCGGTGGCAACATTAATTTTCCATCCATCGAAATAGAGGAAGTAATTTTTTAATTTTCACTAGGTTTTTATTTTGGCGGAAAATTGCTTGTGCGCGAATATAGCGAAAATAAAACCACCGTGAAAATTACAACTTTTAAAGTATGTGACAAGTCCGGCCATGTGAAAATTGACATTGTTGATTTAAAGGTGAACTGACAGCGATTCCTAACACAATTATTTTATGGCGAAAATAGATCAATAAACTCACAAATAATCATCTCCCAAGAGCTGAAGCATCGAAATAACGGACATTTCCAGATCGTTTTCGACAAATGTTAGGTTGATCTGCTCTGATTGGCCGAAAAGGGCCCAATTTAGGCCGCGCCCCAAGGCGTGGCTAAAACTTTGCCCTTTTCGGCCAATCAGGGCAAATCAACCTAACACGCGTCCCAAAAAATCTCGAAATGTCCGTTATTTCGATGCTTCAGCTCTTGGGAGATGATTATTTGTGAGTTTATTGATCTATTTTCGCCATAAAATAATTGTGTTAGGAATCGCTGTCAGTTCACCTTTAAATATCATAACCTAAACTAATCAAAACTAACATAAACTAATCAAAACTAACATAAACTAATCAAAACTAACCTAAACTAATCAAAACTACCCTAAATTAACCTAATCGAACTGTTAATCACTGCGGGCACATGTGGTTATGCATAATGCCTGGACATGGGTGAAGTGATGTTGTAATTCGATCACTTTGACAAAACAAAAACACGTTTTGATTCCAAACTCAAAATTTGCAGTCAATTGGTTGCACCTACCACAATTTCATAATTTTCATAAGTCTAATAATTGTACTGTCCGTTTCACGAAAGATGGCGGTCGAGATGGCTCCTCCTCCGACCCGACTACTGGTTTTTGGGGGGTTTGGGTATATTTGAGGCTTGCTGTTGGGTGTTCACTTTTACCCAGTGACGTCATGATTCGGAATGCAGCAGCAAGCTTCAAATACCCAAACCCCCCAAAAAGCAGTAGTCAGGTCGGAGGAGGAGCCATCTCGACCACCATCTTTCGTGAAACGCACAGTAGGGTACATATTTATAT
>JAVBJR010000870.1:0-24947 GCA_031546965.1 Dysgonomonas sp. | reverse complement strand
CTACTGGTAACTAGCTTTCTTAACATTATTAATTGGTATATTTGCATGTAAATGGCGCAGACTAATCTGAACATGGACTCAACACCTTGTAAACCAGGTCTTTTGACCTGAATTTCAAAATAAAAGTTGTTAAATTGTGATGTCACAGCGTTAGTTTCGTCCTGTTTGCAATATGTGGTCACCGATTTTCACTACAATAAAAATAAAAGCCGGTCTCTAATACAAGCCGGGTTTCTATTAGAAGCCCGTCCTGAGAACCCGAAATTTGAATAGAAGCCCGGGCTTCTATAAGAAGATTTACGGTAATTAAGATATGAACTGCATTAATTTATACTAAGGTATGATATGAAAACAGAATGGATTAATTTTTGTGCTAGTCAATGCCTAACATGCTAGTCATTGCCTAATATTCTAGCTAGTCTCAGTGTACTGTAAACCAAAACGATACATCCCCATATGAGAAATACAGAAATTGTAAAACACTACACCAATGGATGAATACACACCTGTCACAAGGACAAAAACATTTATAAAACAACCATAGAGCTATGTTAATAGTAATAGAGGCGCAATGAGACGTCGAGGTGTGTAGCACAAGGCGCCATCTTGGACGGGTCAACTAAGCATTTGGTAGTATTGGACAATCGTATTCCCAGCGGAATTATGCATTGATTTCGATCTTTGCCGTTAATATACACGATCAATTATAATATAAGCATGCACAACTAATTTAAGATGCATATGCAAATGAAGAATAAAACACCATGTATTTTTAATATCTTTATAAAATGTAAATGGTACATATAAATGTTAAAAAATCCAAAATCTCCCAAAACATTTTTAAAATGTTTAAAAATTCTCAAAATGTTCAAAAACATTTCCACAATGTTAAAAAATTAAAATCACGAAAACTTTGAGAAATACCAAAAAATCAAAGATTTCCAAAATGTACAAAAGAACATAAATTTTCTGAAATGTTACAAAAAAATCCAAAAACTTTCAAATATTTTCGAAAAATTATAAAAATCCTAAAATCGCCTATATTTATTTTGTTTTAAAATCCAAGTGAGTATGTTACGGCCAATATCGGAACTGCGGCCATTCCGGTCTAGACCGGTCAACACGGTCTCGGCCGGCCCCTCGGGCGTTGAACAACGCTGCCCGGCTAGACGGGCAAAGTGCGGCAAAGTGCGCGGCGACATTCCGTTTCTCTTGCGGCATCGCCGCTATCGATATATATCGATTACGTGAGCTATAATAAACAATTTAATTTAAAATCACGTGACTCGCGTTACGTCACTGCAACTGCCCTATTAGTTTAGGTTAGGTTAGGTTTAGTTTAATTAGGTTAGGTTAGGTTTCTTTAATTAGGTTAGGTTAGGTTTCTTTAATTAGGTTAGGTTTAGTTTAATTAGGTTAGGTTTCTTTAATTAGGTTAGGTTAGGTTTCTTTAATTAGGTTAGGTTCAGTTTAATTAGTTTAATAGCTCATGTGATCGATATATATCGATAGCGGCGATGCCACAAGAGAAGTGGAACGTCGCCGCGCACTTTGCCCGTCTAGCCGGGCAGCATTGTTCAACGCCCGAGGGACCGGCCGAGACCGATGTTGACCGGTCTAGGCCGGAATGGCCGCAGTTCCGATATTGGCCGTAACAAGTATACCAAAGTAATTTGGAAGTTAATATCAAAATAATTTCAATTTAAATATACAAATAATTTCAATTTAAATATCAAAATAATTTCACTTTTATTATCAAAATAATTGCAATTTTTTAACAAAATTACGATAAACTTTAAAAACTAAAATCATTTAAATGTTATGTATTATGAAAATAATTTTAATGTTATGTAGCCTATTATAAAAATCATTGTCATTTATTGTCAAAATAAGTTTCATTTTATTATCAAAATCATTTTAATTTTATTATCAACATCATTTTCATTTTAATATAAAGATCATTTTCATTTTAGTAAAAAATAATGTTATTATATTAATTTTAAGTTTGTTATCAAAATAAGTTTCCTTTTAAATTTCAAATCATTCATTCAAATTATTAATTGAACAAAAATTTAGAACAAAATATTGTTATTGAACTTGCAAGGTGTTTTAAAACGGCAAACAGCAGACCATCACTAACCAATAGGGCTTTTGCAGCACGTGACTTGGCTCCACGATAGTCGTCCATCTTGGAGGAATATACAGGGTGTTCCACATAACGTGATTTCTTTTTATGTAAAAAAATGAAGTTAGTTAAAAATCTGATCGACATGATGTTATTATACAAGCAGCACAGTCTAGGTGGGCAAAACCGATTGAAGGCTGAAGTCATGCTCCATTGAACCTTGATTGAACGTAATTACGATATTTGCATAATTGCTCCTTTGGGGCGACGTATTTCTTAGAACCAGAAGGGATAGCCGTGTGTTTCGTAGAACCAGACGTTTGACCCTTCTGATTCCAAGAAGTACTTCGCCCCGAAGAAGCAATTATGCAAATATCGTAATTACCTTTAATGGAGCGTGACTTCAGCCTTCAATCGGTTTTGCCCACCTAGACTGTGCTGCTAATATAGTAATACGGTGGGGCGAATCGAATCGTGACCTTTCACCTCCTGCAAACCGTTCAAGGTTTTTGAAATCCTAAATCGAAAACCGTAAAAGATAGATGGTTGGTGTCAATTAGAAAGTTGTAGATGACCATTAATTAGTGAGAAACCATATTTTTTCACATTTTTAGGACGAAGTTTCAAATTATAATAAATTCTTAAAGAAATTGCGGGAAGCAAATTAAAATTTCAAAAATCGAACGTTTTCAGGGTTGCCAATGACCTTACCATGGCCTTGCACAGAGGAAGAGTGAATTAAAGTTGTAAAAGTTCACTTCGAGTTGAATAAAACAAATAAAATGAAAGCTAATTGCCACAATACTTTCCTTATTTTGGCAAAAACACGATTTATTCAGCTTAAATAGTGGATTCAAAAGCAATGCTGTAAATGCATAGCATATCTCTTAACGCTAGAATTTATTAAAATGTTAAACTTTATAATAGAGAAGAGGAAATGTGCAATTCAAGCATTGCTTTTGAATCCATATGGAAACGTTCCAAAAATTGAAAACGTTCAATTTTTGAAATCTTCATGTGTAGGCTGCAATTTCCTTACCATTTTATTGTAATTTGTAATTGCTTCGTACAAATGTGCAAAAATGTGGCTTCTCTCTAATTAATCGTCCTCTACAACTTTCTAATTGACACTAACCATCTATCTTTTACGGTTTTCGATTTAGGTTTTCAAAAACCTTGAATGGTTTGCTGGAGGTCAAAGGTCACGTTCCCATTCGATTCGCCCCACCTTATTACTATTAACATCATGTCGATCAGATTTTTAACTAGCGTAATTTTTTTACAAAAAAAGAAATCACATTATGTGGAACACCCTGTATATCTTTCGACCCGTTTGAAATGGCAAGGTCGCTGTAATTTTCCCATTCGGATACACAAGACAAAGAACGCTGAGAATTTAAAATCGCACAGATTGCAGGATTCGACCCTAATAATACACGATTTTAAAACGTAAATTGCCATCGGATGCAAAGGATTTGCCATAAATGAAACAGAACACGATCTTCAGCGTTGTACGTCTATGGCTCGTTAACCTCCAAGATGGACGACGCTTCTCCCCTCCGTCATGCTGTATGACGCGTTATGCAAAAGCCCTATTGACTTTATTAATTTAGAACCTCTCTGCCACACGTGATAAAATATACACGCTAAAATAAATCATGAATTACCCTTTTATTACAATGCGCCGCAACCGCGAGTTGACCCGTCCAAGATGGCGCCTTGCTCATCATCGAGCATCCTATCTCGCACCGAATCGAGGTCACGTGATTGCACCTCTATAGTTACTATTAAAGGTGAACTGACAGGGATTCCTAATACCATCATTTTTTTGTAAAGCGGCCCGATCAACCATCGTAGCACACAATGTGAAACTAGCCACTCAACAACCGGCTTACCTGCTAGAAGGGGGTGTCGATAGCGCCATCGTCCTAAGCAGAACTCTGGAGGTTATAAAACTAATAGACATGCACCAATATGATTTGGTGTTGTGAATACAATGTGGGAATGTACATTACTGTATACATATAAGTGCTCAATGCGTAATGTCTGATCATTGATCTGATGGAGAAGAAAAGCCTATAAACCTTGTACATACACCAATTATGTTTTCAGGTGTTTTTCTATTATACACTGAAAATGCAGGATGTTATCTGGAATTTTGTCCAGCATTTTCCCCTCCCCATAACCTCCAGCACTCCACCAAGAACGTTGGCGCTATCGACACCCCCTTCTAGCAGGTAAGCGGGTTGTTGAGTGGCTAGTTTCACATTGTGTGCTACGATGGTTGATCGGGCTGCTAGTTTCACATAGTAATATATAGGAATAAAATTATTGGCAATGATATGTGCACACATCTTGCAATGCATGTAATTTGTTATTTGTGTAACAGATTATTTTGTTTTGGAATTATCACACAAGTAGTATATCATGTGACCAATTATAATTGGTGAAACGATGTATTTAGGCACGTTGTATTGAAACCACATGTTCATGGAATTGTAAAAGTCCTACAGCACTGTAATTAAGGAATTCACCATATTCTGCAATATGTGAAGTTCCCAAGGAGGTTACAGTATAATTAAAGACACTTATTAGAATGGAAGAAGCATAAGCTATCTCGTCTGCAATAGACCTTATGCACAAGTGAGTGCGCATGTCCGGAAGTAGGAGCGGTTTTGGGGAGCGGTAAAGTTGTTGTAGTTCGGCTGTTCCGTAGTCGAATTGATTGACTACGTAACCGTGCACGATTGAGCTGCAGGACAATTTAATCAAGAAGATATATTAAAAACAGGTGTGAAAGTTTATTTAGGTATTTGGTAACAGTTTGTGATATGTGAAATCCGGTAATTAATGAATTGATTTCCGTATTTGAAGAAATCGAGTGGAGCTGTATGATAAATTCATGTGCCATCCGATTGAATGTCGATCGAATGTCACGTGACTCCATAGAGATATGCACGAATCTATCATTTATGAATAACGTAAATAAAATCGCATAGTTCAGTCGATTTATGGTGCAAATGGTTTAATTTACCTTCGTTTATTGTTCAGCAGCCATAGAAATCATTAATATGTCATCAACCGATTGAATTTTGACTTCAAAAACCGGCAAAAGCCTAGGTAAACCGAGCACGGAACTACGGCTACCGGGAACGACCGCTACCGCTCCACATGCGCACTTGTTCGTGCATAAGATCTATTGGGAGTAGTTTCAGATTTTTTGCAAAGCCCCGCCCACTATGCCAGAAGCCCCGCCCAGTTCCCTACTGGGAAAAAACCTCACATGATGGTGTGTCATAACACACCACGGTGCATGATGGTCCATGCTGGTGAATGGAGGTGTGGAATTGCCAACCATCACAAACCGTCACCCACCATCACACACCACCATAACCCACCATAACCCACCATCACAGACCACCATGAACCATGAGGACATTTATCGTAACATATACAGGATGTTCCACATAACGTGATTTCTTTTTTTGTAAAATAGATTAAGTTGGTTAAAAATCTGATCGACATGATGTTATTAGTAACAAGGTGGGGCGAATCGAATGGGAACGTGACCTTTGACCTCCAGCAAACCGTTTAAGGTTTTTGAAATCCTAAATCGAAAACCGTAAAAGATAGATGGTTGGTGTCAATTAGAAAGTTGTAGAGGACGCTTAATTAGAGAGAAACCATATTTTTGCACATTTTTACGAAGTAGTTTCAAATTATAATAAATTGTCAAGGAAATTGCGGCCTACACATTAAGATATTTTAAAAATCGAACGTTTTTAACGTGTCCATATGGATTCTATTATCAAGTTTTACATTTTAATAAATTCTAGCGTTATTAAGAGATATGCTATGCATTTACAGCGTTGCTTTTGAATCCATCATAGGCCTCTTGCAGAACGCGTCATAGATGACGTCACGGCGATATTTGGCTGACATATTGGATAGCAACCAATAGAACGTCGTTATAGTATTGCGGAACGTTGATGTTGCGTGCAAGTTTTCATCGTAATGACAGTTACGATGTTGCACGCGATTATATCTCGTGCAACAAACTTGCTCACGCAAGATTTCGTTTCCGAGTAAATTACGACGCATTACGACGTATTACAGTGCAAATGAATGTACAGAATAGCAACTTACCGACGTAAACTTGCTTCCGATCGCCATAATAATCAAACATTAACGGTATTTTCGTACAAAATGTTTCATGCATTTTAGGATGATAGTTGATCGTAATGCATGAAAATGAACAATTTCGCAAACATCGCTTAACAGCAAGCTGGGTTTGCATGACGAAAGTAAGAAACTGCCTTTTATTTTCGATAAACGAGTGTCAATATTTTAATAATGTGGATAGACAGATCGCAGCTCGTAGAGCTGCTATCCAAGATGTCAGCCATCGATACTTTTCTATCCCATGATGCAGTGCGAAGTCACATGCTGCAAGAGCCCTATAGAAAATAAAACACCACAGGAAAGCCAATACACTATTTAAGCTGAATAAATTTGTTTTTGCCAAAATAAGTAATGAATTGTGGCAATTATCTTTTATTTTATTTGTTTTTGCTAAACTTAATGTAAACTTTTACAACATTAATTCACTGTTCCTCTGTGCAAGGCCATGGTATGGTCATTGGCAACCCAGAAAACGTTCGATTTTTGAAATTATAATTTGCTCGCAGGGTCATTCCACGTCAGATCAACCAGCGTTGTTCACCACACCCCCTCAGATTTGTTTGGTGAATTTATATTATTGAATAGAGCATAATAATAATAGTACTTTCCCAAAATTTGACCATTATTGCGCAATTGGTTACAGAGATATAAATTTTTGAGTTTTTAACATTTTATTTCTCGGCAGGTTAAAAATAAACAAAAATCCTCGATATCTTAGTTAGTAATTAACCTAAAAATATGAAAATGTGACTCCAAACACAGTTTAATATGCTGAACTCAGAAATGGAAACATATTTTAAATTCAAAAATTATTTTTTACACAATCGACCCAAGTGTACTTTTTTGGGTACCCTTCAAAATGGCATGTGGGACCATTTTTTTTCACTTCGGATTTGCATCATGCAAACCTTTAAGTGTTAGCAAACAGTAAAATAAAAGTTTTGAGAGGGTGTTTTTCGCCAAACTTTTATAAAAAAATGTCAAAGTTGACGCTTGGTGTTTTATTGAACTTCGGCCTCTCCTTATATTCAACAGGCTTAGGTGAAAATTAATTAATTTTTTTTGTGAGTATATTTATGTGTGAAGAATCTGGAAATTCATATTTTGATGACCTTGACGACGGATTCTCAAGGTCAACGAATTCATATCTTCGCAGCTGCTAGCGATGAAAACATTTGTTTTGAAATTTAAAAGTATTATAACTGCTTCTTGTGTGCAAGACCTGGGAAAAAGTCAAAAACATGTCAACAAAAAATTACAATATTTAGTATTATCCGAAAATGTTAACATTGAAATATTATGGCTCTTACAAACTTGATAAAAAAGATATGATCTTATCCTTAGTTTAGTTTAAACCATTCGAATGCAGTTTTTATAGCATCAAACATTTCTGTGGTAAGCTTGTATTGCCGTCCACTGCTTCCATGAATGAGTGGAGCATCTAATTTGCACAGGACATGTACAAACGGAATATAGCACTGATCTTTCCTTTGTGGCCATTTCAAAACACATGTTGTTTTATTGCACACCATGAAATTCACAAGAATGTCACATTCCTCATCATTACGTTCACTTATGCATCCAATATACCAATCTTCATCGTACACCACAGCAACATATGTACTTGGATGTAGCTGTGCTACATCAACACCTACTTGAAGGTTTAGTGTTGCCCCTATAACACTGGCTCGTGTGCCATTATATGGGAAATAACTAAATGTACTTTATAACCAAAATAAGGAAATAGCTAAATATCTCATCATATTTTTAGAAGAATAGCAGCAACTAACTTTGTTTGCCTCTCATAAATTTTCAGTGTAAATAATGTGTGCAGGAAATGGACAATTCCCATCAAAATGTAATATTTTCACATTTGACTTAGCGCACGGCAATGAACGTGCATTCACAACATGTCTACCCTGTTCATTGGACTTACCTGCATGTGTTTGGATAATAATGCTAGTCATATTAATTTGTAGAATGTTTAAATATTGACAAAACGTAATAATTATGCTCAACACATTGTGCTCTTTAACTTTGTGATTTACACTAGGGTCTTAAAGTTAACGGTTTCAAAAAAAGGAATTCGTTGACCTTGAGAAACGTCGTCAAGGTCACCAAAATATGAGTTTCCGGATTCTTCACACATCAATATAAGCACACAAAAAAACCATTAATTTTCACCTAAGCCTGTTGAATATAAGGAGAGGCCGAAGTTCAATAAAACACCATGCGTCAACTTTGACATTTTTTTATAAAAGTTTTGCGAAAAACACCCTCTTAAAACTTTTATTTTACTGTTTGCTAACACTTAAAGGTTTGTATGATGCAAATCCGAAGTGAAAAAAAATGGTCCCACATGCCATTTTGAAGGGTACCCAAAAAAGTACACTTGTGACGATTGTGTAAAAAATAATTGTTGAATTTAAAATCTGTTGGCATTTCTGAGTTCAGCATATAAAACTGTGTTTGGGGTCACATTTTCATATTTTTAGGTTAATTAATAACTAAGATATCGAGGATTTTTGTTTATTTTTAACCTGCCGAGAAATAAAATGTTAAAAATTCAAAAATTTATAACTCTGTAACCAATTGCGCAATAATGGTCAAACTTTGGGGAAGTACTATTATTATTATGCTCTAATTAGTGTAAAATCACACAAGAAATCTGAGGGGGTGTGGTGAACAATGCCATTTATTTTGGTCGTTCTGACATGGAATGACCCCGCAGCAATTTCTTTCACAATTTATTACAATTTGAAAGTTCGTCATAAAAATCTGAGAAAATGTGGTTTCTCACTAATTAATGGCCCTCTACAACTTTCTAATTGACACCAACCATCTATCTTTTACGGTTTTCGATTTAGGATTTCAAAAACCTTGAACGGTTTGCTGGAGGTCAAAGGTCACGTTCCCATTCGATTCGCCCCACCTTGTTACTAGTAACATCATGTCGATCAGATTTTTAACCAACTTAATGTATTTTACAAAAAAAGAAATCACGTTATGTGGAACACCCTGTATAATACCGTTCTGATCCCATGATGACAATTGGGCCCTTGTAAATTTAGTTCTCATTAAAATAATTTATCCGTGGGTTGTACATTATGATGTTCTGAAATATGAAATTGTTTGTTCACATTTTCATGTATTTATGACTTTTCCTTATTATGAAGTCTGGAGTGAATTACTGAATTGAAATGTAGTGTTCAATTTACATAATTAAAGGAGAACTGACATGGTCATACTTTAGAAAACTGCTGTCAAAAATATTTGGCACATGTTATCAGGTATACTACTTGGAATACTTGACAGAAGAAATTTGAGCCTAATTAGTTGAGGGATTGCAGAGATGTAACTGTTAGTTGTCTCCTTTGACATTATGGTTCCACACTGTGCCATCTGCATGTAATGTAATGTGTGTTGAAATGAAAATTAATGGAATAATTCTGTTTTAAAATGAAAAATAATGTAATATTATTGTTTATAATAAAAATGAAAGTAATTGTTAAAAGCAAAATTAATATAATTTTAAAAAGATATTTAAAAAATTAATTTAATGTTAAAACCAAAATTGTTTGAATTTTAAAATGAAAACCATTTTCAAGTTGAAATGAAAATAGTTGTAAGTTAAAAATGAAAATAGTTGTAAGTTAAAAATGAAAATGAATTTAAAAATAGAAATGTAATCGTAAATTGGAAAATGAAAATCAATGTAAATTTAAAATAAAAAGTGATATAATTTTGAAATGAAAATTAATGTAATATTTGTTAAAGTAAAAATTAGTGTAATAATTGTTTTGTAAAATGAGAATTATTTAATATTGTTGTTTAAAATGAAAATGGTTTTAATTTTAAAATCAAATTGTATCTAATTTTAAAATTAAAATTGATGTAATTTTAAAATGAAAATTGATGTGATTAACAAATCAAAATGCTACTGATTTCAAAATGAGAAAACTTTTATATAGAAATTATGGTAACACAAACGAAACTTGCAGCGCAATATATTGCACCGCAATATTGCCGATGGCGTTAACCATAAAATGTTGCGCAGCAATTGCTCTCATGCAAGATAGTTGCACACCGTTGCAAACGTAATTTTGAGCTCATGTCTTGGCTGAAATACTTATGCATAGCTAGTTTTGTAGTGTATATATCAAAAACAACGGTTAATTGCAACTAATATTTCCTGGATTAGTGGTTTTTGATGCGATATTCCTATTAGAAACTAATCCTCTTCAGAACTATTAATGTTAGAAACTATTCTTGGTTGAACATATTCTGGGCAAAAATGAGAACTTATTCCTGTTAGAACATATTCTGGACAAAAATTAGAACTTATTCCTGTTAGAAACTATTATTGCCAGAATTTATTCCTGTTAGAACATATTCCTATTAGAAACTAATCCCCTTAAGAACTATTCCTGTTAGAAACTATTCCTGTTATAACATTCTGGGCAAAAATTAGAACTTATTGGGTCATTCCACGTCAGATCAACCAGCGTTGTTCACCACACCCTCTCAGATTTGTTTGGTGAATTTATATTGAATAGAGCATAATAATAATAGTACTTTCCCAAAATTTGACCTTTATTGCGCAATTGGTTACAGAGTTATAAATATTTGAGTTTTTAACAATTTATTTCTCGGCAGGTTAAAAATAAACAAAAATCCTCGATATCTTAGTTAGTAATTAACCTAAAAATATGAAAATGTGACTCCAAACACAGTTTTATATGCTGAACTCAGAAATGCAAACAGATTTTAAATTCAACAATTATTTTTTACACAATCGACACAAGTGTACTTTTTTGGGTACCCTTCAAAATGGCATGTGGGACCATTTTTTTTCACTTCGGATTCGCATCATTCAAACCTTTAAGTGTTAGCAAACAGTAAAATAAAAGTTTTGAGAGGGTGTTTTTCGCCTAACTTTTATAAAACAATGTCAAATTTGACGCATGGTGTTTTATTGAACTTCGGCCTCTCCTTATATTCAACAGGCTTATGTGAAAATTAATGAATTTTTTTGTGTATATATTGATGTGCGAAGAATCCGGAAACGCATATTTTGGTGACCTTGACGACGTTTCTCAGGGTCAATGAATTTCTATCTTCGCAACCGCTAGCGATGAAAACATTTGTTTTGAAATTTAAAGTTATTAAAACTGCTTCTTGTGTGCAAGACCTGGGAAAAAGTCACAAACTTGTCAAAAAAATATTACAATATTTATTATTATCAGAAAATGTTAACATTGAAATATTATAGCTCGTACAAAATCGATAAAAAAGATATGATCTTATACTAATTTTAGTTTAAAGCATTCGAATGCAGTTTTTATAGCATCAAACATTTCTGTGCTAAGCTTGTATTGCCGTCCACTGCTTCCATGAATGAGTGGAGCATCTAATTTGCACAGGACGTGTGCAAATGGAATATAGCACTCATCTTTCCTTTGTGGCCATTTCAAAACACGTGTTGTTTTATTGCACACCATGAAATTTTCAGTGTAAATAATGTGTGCAAGAAATGAACAACTCCCAACAAAATGTTAATAGTTTCGCATTTGACTTAGCACACGGCAATGAACATGCATTCACAACATGTCTACCCTGTTCATTGGGCTTACCTGCGTGTGTTTGGATAATAATGCTAGTCATATTAATTTGTAAAATGTTTAAATATTGACAAAACGTAATAATTATGCTCAATACATTGTGCTCTTTAACTTTGTAATTTACACTAGGGTCTTAACGTTAGCGGTTTCAAAAATAGGAATTCGTCGACCTTGAGAAACGTCGTGAAGGTCACCAAAATATGTGTTTCCGGATTCTTCGCACATCAATATACACACAAAAAAAAACTTTTATTTTCACATAGGCCTGTTGAATATAAGGAGAGGCCGAAATTCAATAAAACACCATGCTTCAACTTAGACATTTTTTTTATAAAAGTTAGGCGAAAAACACCCTCTCAAAACTTTTATTTTACTATTTGCTAACACTTAAAGGTTTGTATGATGCAAATCCGAAGTGAAAAAAAATGGTCCCACATGCCATATTGAAGGGTACCCAAAAAAGTACACTTGCGTCGATTGTGTAAAAAATAATTGTTGAATTTAAGATCTGTTGGCATTTCTGAGTTCAGCATATAAAACTGTGTTTGGAGTCATATTTTCATATTTTTAGGTTTATGACTAAATAAGATATAGAGGATTTTTGTTTATTTTTAACCTGCCGAGAAATAAAATCTTAAAAATTCGAAAATTTATAAATCTGTAACCAATTGCGCAATAATGGTCAAACTTTGTGGAAGTACTATTATTATTATGCTCTATTTAATTTAAAATCACCCAAGAAATCTGAGAGGGTGTGGTGAACAATGCCATTTATTTTGGTCGATCTGACGTGGAATGACCCTATTCCGGTTCGAAACAATTCCTGTTATAACCTATTCTGCGCCCCCATCCTCATCATTGACTCCATGTAAAAATTTAAGAGACAAATTCCTTACAATTTCATGTCATTGTATTACATTGCAGGGTTCCCACAGTCTTGAAAAGTTTTGATATTCTTAATCTTGTTTTCCAAACCTGGAAAATGTATGGAAAATAGGGATAATTGAGTTTAATTTTGGAAAAGGTTGAGTTTAATTTTGGAAAAGGTTGAGTTTAGTTTTGGAAAAGGTATGGAAAGATGTCCAAGGTTCATAAAGAAGTATTGATAAAGAAGTATTGATATGTACTGCATTAAATTGCATTAATTGGTGAATTATTTTCTGTAAAATCGAATGACGACACATATATGGGAGACAATTTTGCTGTATTTGTCTTGCATTTTTTAGTTTTTGAGTGGACTGTCCCTTTAAAGTATGGAAAGTGTATGGAAATTGTTCCATTCTCTTCTATGGGAATCCTGACATTATACAGTAATGAATACTCTGTAATGAATATGACAGTAGAAAAGTTGCAACAAAGTCTGTTTACTTTAGAGAGTAGTAAAATTTCACTGGGGTAATTAAGTTAGGAGGTTCGTCTATGCAAGCCGACCTCCTATCAAGCAAACTTTAAAACTGTCTATACACTTGTGGTGCTAAAAACTGTTTACTAATTTCCACTGAGATTTTCTTGCAACACGCCCTACCACATTACTAATAACACCACCTCGATCATATTTTTAACTATTTAGTATAGGGAAAAAAACTGTTGGTTTAAAATGACAGAGCTTCAGCCAAACCGGTTTGGGGGGGAGTTGTGGTTGGTTTGTGACAAATCCATGTTCTGTCTTTTAGTTTATAAGGAATATCGATCAATATAATCACACATAATCATATCCCAAAAGCTGAAGTGTCTAGATAACGGACATTTCGAGATTTTTGAGACAAATGTTAGTTTGCTTTGCTGTGATTGGTCGAGAGTGGGGGACTTCTAACACGCTATGTAACGTAAAACGCTCATAACTTCTTGTTTCTGATTTGTAATCGATTTCTGCTTGCACCACAGTTATAAGGGACACTATAACTACTTAAAAACCGATTATCAGGGTACCTTAAAAAACCGTGTCAGTTCACCATTAAGGGGGTAGATCGTGCACGACCGGGTGGAGCGTGTTTTGGGGGTGGTCGCAAAACTTACGGACGTGATTACAAATAAACGGTGCGTTATTTCGAAAAACTAACGATAGTACGTTGTTGTGGATGAGTTGGAGTACATACGGTTTTAGCGGTTTTCTGTAAATACTATTCAATTTTTTTACGCGGTAAAAAGAACTCCAAACAGGCATTTTTCGCGCCATTTTACCTCGTAAAAAAAAATGAATAGTACTTTCAGAAAACCGCTGAAACCGTATGTACTCCAACTCATCCACAACAACGTACTATCGTTAGTTTTTCGAAATAACGCACCGTTTATTTGTAATCACGTCCGTAAGTTTTGCGACCACCCCCAAAACACGCTCCACCCGGGTCGTGCACGATCTACCCCCTTAATATAGCTCTATATACACTCTAAATTCTAAATATGAAAAAAAAACATGATAATATAGATAATAGCTAGATAATAGTGTTTGTTGCCAAGGAATGTGCTGATTCTCTATCATATTTCGACATTCCTAACAATGTATAGTCAGACAATAAGGTATAAATAAGCGGGATCTCGGCAAACTCTAACTACATTTTGCAGGTTAACTTCTCGTGTTACAACCATGAAGGCTTTCCTCTTGATCATCTTGTGTCTGGTGTATGCAGGTAACCAACTTTCCATTACCAAAATTACACACTAAATTTCAAAGTCTGATGTATTATATGGATTATAATTTCTAGCTTGTGGTCAAACTGTAAAGTGTCCTGGGCTTTATATTGCAATTGGCAGTGGTTGCTACATTTTCCCAGACAAACAAGTGATCTGGATTGATGCGAGTACAATTTGCCAATTTTCTGGAGGTCATTTAGCAAATATAGACAGTGCAGTGGAGCAATCAGCTCTGAACTCGTACCATGATGCAAACTTTAATAGTAAGTCTGGTATTAAATGGTCTTGCATCACACTTCCCACATACCCTGTGCATACGTCACAGTTTAACTGATAGTCCTCCTAAAGACTTTTTGCAGAATGAAAATGTTTATTTTCTTACAGGTACAATTAATATTCGTTGGATTGGTGCAACAGACAGTCTATCTGATGGAATATGGCGCTGGGTACCATCAGGAGCAATAGTAGACTATAGCAACTGGTATCCTGGACAGCCCGCGACTGGGGATTACTATAATTGTGCAGCTTGGACACCTGTCTATGATTATTGGGACACCGACGGTTGTTACGACCATGACCATTACCCATTATGTGAAACTATGCCTTTATAATTTGAAAATGAATTTGTAAAACGTGAATAAGCTGTGAAATACAGTCGACTCCATTTATAACGAACTCGCTTATAACGAAATTCTACTTATAACGAAGTGTTTGGCTTGGCACTACATTTTCCCTATGTTTTTAATGTCACAAAACTCCGGATATAACGAAATCGGATATAACGAAACTCCGGTTATAACAAAGCAAAAATGGCCATAAATTGAGAATTTCGCTCTACATATAACGAAATTTCCTCGGCAGAAGCGCTTTTTCATGGGAGACGAATTGGGCATTTTCAGTTTCACTTTCGATAATTTGTCTGGAGCTCATTCTGTTTCTTTGGTGGACTCGTCGATTTGAAACAATTTGGTGCATCAAGATCAGTGAGTATACATAGTTCTGCATTTCTAGTATGCTAATTTGAAAAGAAATTATCAAGTCATGCAAATTGCAGAAAAAAGTAACAGATTTATTTCATACTAAATGCTAAAGCATTCTGTCCACATGTATAAAATGTGCTTAATTTCAGAAATTAAAGTTATGAACGTTTCTTTGATGCATGATTGTTAAAATACACTTCTTTTATTCTTTTTTCATCCTAAGTGACCAGTGAAACAAATAGAATAAACAAAATTTGAAAAAAAAAAAATTTGAGGTTCGCTTATAACAAACTCCGCATATATCGAACTAAATTGGCTGGCATTTACAAGTTCGTTATAAGCGGAGTCGACTGTAGTCTAGAATCTACCTAACAGTAAAAATTGCTTATAATGTATTGTATACAGAATTATCTGTTCTTTATACAATGCCGTTATCTTGTTGTAAGAATGTGTGCAATGTTTACTCCATATTTGCTTAATAATCAATGTATAAATAAGTGGAGTATACTCCACTTATAAGTAAGCAAATAAGTAAAAATAAATCACATATATTTACGTTATTTTTACTGAAATAATCCAAAAACCTTGAACTGTTAACCCAAACTCAGGTTTCCTTGGGATATTTCATTCACTTTAACAGCCATGGTCACAACAGTCACAAGCATAGCATACATAAAACTGAAAACCCTAAAGGGAAGGTCAAAATATAATCCATTTATTTGAACAGTTCGATTCAAGAATTTAAAATTTAATTAGGTATAAGTATATTTAATTAGGGTTTTATAAGTGGGACAAATAAAAGTAAATAATATAAAACACTTGAAAAGATGTAGCTCTTATTTATCCATCTTGTCCTTCCTATTTAAAAAGCTGAGTGAGGCACAAATCGAAAATAAAACAGCTTTGCTGGCATTCAAATATATAAAAAGATACACTTCTTATCTGTGTTAAAAAAGAAAGAAAAAAATATAAACTACAACATATGAAAGTGAAAATTACATATTGCAATACAACCTCCAAAAAGTGACTGACCGGTGATAAACAAACAAAAATCACTCTCTATTTATTTACAATCAATTGTCTTTAACAAGTTTCTCTAAAAAAAAGTACGCAAATATATTTTATTTCCCTGTTTCCCATTATAATTTTCTTTTGTAATTCCTACAAAGTAGTACAATAAGTTCATTGAATTCTCAAAATGTTTAATATTATTCTAGTTAGAATTCATGCATCTTATATTCTGCTAGTAGTACATCACCTTTAATAAATCTTGATAAAAACCTGATGAAATCAAAAGTTAAAGTTTATTTTGATAGTACATCTTACATATAGAATTATAGTGAAAATGGATAATAGAGAAGCCATTAAAACTTTTTCAAAACTTTTAAAGCTGAATGTCAATGCCTTCAATTGTCAACACAAAATGATGCACTTCCCTTTAAAATCCTGTCATTGTTTGTTTTATATTTTTTTAAAATAACAAAGAAAATAATAAATACTATTCTACAATATTTTAATTTCAAATATACTCATTTTTAATGTTCATGAACTTTGTTATATCAAAATCACCCAACCAAATAACAGTTCAGGGTCATCTGGGGTCAACTATTATTTCAACATAAAAATTGAAATAAAAATATGAATATTAATTATGACATAATTACTGTATTATTCTTGATCTTTGTTGATATTTACTGTTATAATGGAGTTGATTATATGCATGTTAGTTGATTATATAAAAACCACTGTAATCTACACAAAAAATATGTTTCTAAATAGAGATAAAATATTTAGAAATTATTGTAATAATATTATATTTATCCAATTATATTTTAATTCCCAAATAATAGCTAACTAATTAATAATATTGTGTAAAGGACAACAAACTTCATTTGGTGACAGTAATAAAACGTTGGATTATTATCAGAATTTATTGTGTAATAATCCAAAATTTTATAATTATTGTATATCATGCCAACTAATTAAAGCCGACATTACATTTTATTACAACACAGTTACTAAAGTATAACCAGTATTTTCCCAACACCCAAAATGTAAAAATGAACTATTTTACATGTGTAATTAATTAATGTTTAATTGTACAAACCTAACTTTTAAATTTTAAGTCTCACCTGGCGGATAGGGGGCGCTTTGTATTGCCCCAAAAAATAGATTAATATAATTACGTCATCATCACAAACAATTAAAATGTTTCCTGGACCTTGACCATATTCTGTATTTCTAAACTACATATAGAAAAAAAAATCTAAAAATAATACAAATATTTTATTACAAATAAATTCCTAAATATTTTTTTTAAATTAATCCCTATCATATTATATTAATATCAATTCTTTAATAATTGTAAAATACATTTATGCGATTTATAAAATATTTTGGTAATCATTTCATTGTTTTTACTTGTTTTTACTGAAAATGGCGGGAATTTGTCCATTTTTTTCCACAATAAAATGTCGAAATTAGCCGATGGAAAAATGTAACAGATGCAAAATAGTATAAAAAAAACGTTATAATGATTGTCTAAAAGCATCGAAACGAAACCGATTGGAGTTCACTTACCTTTCACTACATAGAAAAACGAAAAACCCCGATTATTGTGAAAACGGTAGGCCTAAATCGGTTAAAAACTGGAAAATGTCGTTAAAAACCTCGTAAAATGTTTAAAAACACATACCTTATAGTGGATGGCAGCGTGTTTGTGGAGATCAGCTGACTGCGATCGTTGCTGATAGCGAAAATATAACGATACAACAACCCCGTCGTGCGATGACCGTCGACGAAATCGAATGTCAAAACTTATGACGTCATTCCCGGCTCGCCATTGGCTGAAAATCCTTCCACCGTCACGATCGAAACACACGCTAAACCTTATCAAACATCCTGGTTAATACGTTACTAACATCACCGATGCACGATCGACAACGAAAATTATATTACGGTTATTTATTATTGCAAGATCCTTGGCAAGATCGAATTATTTTGTATAGCCACGCCCATTTACGGTAGTACGATTCTTCAATTGGCTGGTTGAAGACAACGGCCAAAACCGAAGCCGCAGAATTTGGTACTATCAGCGCCATCTACAGGCGAGACAAAGTACTCATATTGTTTTCTACAAGCGCATCACAGATCCGTACATGACCGCGAACACGATCATCGTTTAATTCTCAGATTAATTTTCACATACTTAACGTAATCTAACTTAATATGAACATTAATCCAACATAATCTAACTGAATTTAACGATAAATCGAGGGGTGATTCACTGTGTGAGAAAGTGTACACATGATTTCCTTTGGATTTCACAAGATTTCATGTGATTTCCCAGGATTTCATGAGATTTCACATGATTTTCCTGGGATTACACGGGATTTCCCTAGGATTTCATGGGATTTCTATGGTATTTCATAAGATTTCCCAAAGCTTTCACTGATTTCCCAGAGATTTCACGTGATTTCCCTAGGATTTCACGTGATTTCCATAAGATTTCATGGGATTTCATATGATTTCCCAAAAATTTTACAGATTTCACGTGATTTCACATGATTTTCCTGGGATTTCATATGATATCCCTAAGATTTCACTGATTTCCCAGAGATTTCACGTGATTTTCCTAGGATTTCACTTGATTTCCCTAGGATTTTATGTGATTTCACATGATTTTCCTGGGATTTCACGGGATTTCCCTGGGACTTCATATCATTTCTTAAAGATTTCACTGATTTCCAAAAGATTTCACGTGATTTCCCTAGGATTTCACATGATTTCCCTAGGATTTCACATGACTTTTCTAGGATTTCACATGATTTCACTGATTTCCTTAGGATTTCACGTGATTTCCTTAGGATTTCATGTGATTTCATGGGATTTTACTTTATTTTCCTGGGATTTCCCCGGGATTTCATATGATTTTCCTGGGATTTCACGGGATTTCCCTTGGACTTCATATCATTTCCCAAAGATTTCACTGATTTCCAAAGGATTTCCCTAAGATTTCACATGATTTCCCTTGGACTTCATATCATTTCCCAAAGATTTCACTGATTTCCAAAGGATTTCCCTAAGATTTCACATGATTTCCCTAGGATTTCACTGATTTCCCTATATAGGATTTCACGTGATTTCCCTAGGATTTCATGTGATTTCACGTGATTTCATGGGATTTTACATGATTTTCTTGGGATTTCATATGATTTCCCAATGATTTCACAGCGATTTCTCATGAAGTGTACACATGATTTCACAAGTGAATCACCCCTCGCGATAAATGATAGTATTTCGATCGATGATGTACACCAGATCCGTGATGCGCTTGTAGAAAACATCGCTTGCATCCACAACCGCACGTTATGACGTCACCGCGACGCTGTGATTGGTCCGTCGCCGAAATGACGAATCATGTCCGGCATGCAAAAATTCGTTTTCCAGAGCGCGGCGGCGATCCCACGTCCATCGACGATCTTTCCTAGCCTCGCAAACCCAGGTTCAAAATTCAAATAAATGCTGCAGTGTATGTATATCGCCGTTCCTGAACCGTGTTAGTTAATCTAGATTGATTTCGGTTAGGTTAATTAGGTTAGGTGAATTAGGTTAGGTTAGTTAGGTTAGGTTAGATTAGTTAGGTTAGGTTAGGTTAGGTTAGGTTAGGTTAATTAGGTTACGTTAATTAGGTTAGGTTAGATTAGTTAGGTTAGGTTAGATTAGTTAGGTTAGGTTAGGTTAGGTTAGATTAATTAGGTTAGGTTAGATTAATTATGTTAGGTTAGATTAATTAGGTTAGGTTAGGTTAGGTTAGATTAATTAGGTTAGGTTAGATTAATTAGGTTAGGTTAGATTAATTGGGTTAGGTTAGGTTAATTAGGTTAGGTTAGGTTAATTTTATCCATTTAGGAATTTTAATCCGCAAAAATCGCGAATGGTGTCACGTCACACTGGTCGTACATTTTGTAAATACGCTCTTGCGAGGCTAGCGGCCAAGATCGTCGATGGACGTGGGATCGCCGCCGCGCTCCAGGAATAAAATTTTTGCGTCCGGCATTGATAGTGGGAAATGCTGTGACAGCTTCAAACAATGTCCCCGTTTGTTTAATTTCGGTAAATTTGAGGGAAAATCGTAAAAAATAACCATTGATCTTGGATTGATAAGCAAGTTAGTGACGTCATCATGACTGTAATGGAATTTTTCGGTTGTACCATGATTGCATTTGGCCCCCCTACTGCCATGTTTGCCTGCACAATTGCCACAGACCCCATCAGAATAATAATCATAATTGCCAGGTACGTATACCGTAAACCCGCGGATTAAAGCCCATGGGCTTAAAAACAGAAACACGCCTTTTTGTCTGGCCTCCAAAAAAAATTGTGGTCCGTTTATTGGCCCAGGGCGTCTATGTGAAGGAGGGCGTAAAAACGAAATATATGACAAAAGCACCACATTTGGTAAATGAAATATTTATTCCACACTACTTTCTTTCAAATTGTTGAGATAGAGTTATGAAAAATTATGGGTTTTATTGTTTTTACATTTGTTTTCTTAATTTAAGTGTGGTCACTTTTGCTACTTTTTTAGTCAATTTCCGGTCACATCTCAAAATAATCAAGTCGCTATTTCCACATTTTTGGAATCGAAAACTGTTATCAGCCCTGCACTATATGAAATATTACATATTTTTTTTAATATGGTTACTTTTTAATGACGTGACATGTCATTCAAATTGGAGCGACTAAACTTATAAAAATGCGGAGTTTTATTGTTTTTACAATTTCGTTTAATTAAATTGTGGTCACTTTTGGTACTTTTTTTAGTCACTTTTTTAAACAATTACACTATTTCCACTTTATAGACTCAAAAACTGTTATCAGCCCTGTTAAATGCATGGCGCAGTTTGTGGTATCACTGTGGCCCATTTATTGACCCATGGGCGTATAAATGAGGGTGGGCGTCAATTCGAATTTAAGCCCATGGGCTTTAATCCGCGGGTTTACGGTATTATTATTATTTCTATGTGCATAAATAAGCCTAACTATTTTTTTTAATTATTACAGTGCATTTTTCTGGCTGCTGTCATTATTACTCTCATCACTATTATGGTTTGCTGTTGTACCACTCAGAGAACAACTTGTGTTTGGTCTTGTATTTTCTGTTATATTCCAGGAAGTATTCAGGCTATTGCTTTACATTATTTTAAGGTGAATTAACATTATAAACTATTATTACAGGGAGAAGCAACAGTCCAAATTAAATCACAAATTGTGTTCAAGGACATTTGGTTCACCCTGTTTTGGATAAATGTACATTATCAACTGGTATATAATTACAGAAAGGCTGAAAATGGACTTAAGAAAGTTACAGATGAAAACATGGAACTCACAAATGACAGACATGTCCTTGCATATGGTTAGTAATAATATTAGTAATATTAAACATTAAAGGTGAAGTGACAGGGTAAATTTCTTGCAACCGATTCCTCTGAAAAAATTACTATGCATGAACAACATTTATTTGAATATGTCCAATTTTTTTCACATTTTTCCACCGATTGGTTTTTTTAATAAAAATTATCAAAGATATTAAAGGTGAAGTGAAAGGGTAAATTTTTCGCAACCGATTTCTCTGAAAAAATTCATATGCATGAACAACATGTATTTGCATATGTCCAATTTTTTTCTAATTTTTCCACCAATTCGTTTTTTCAATAAAAATTATCAAAGATATTAAAGGTGAAGTGAAAGGGTAAATTTATTGCAACCGATTTCTCTGAAAAATTTCCTATGCATGAACAACATGTATTTGCATATGTCCAATTTTTTCCTAATTTTTCCACCGATTCGTTTTTTTAATAAAAATTCACAAATTTGGTCCTCAAGTCCTCACTGTCAAAATTTACATCCTGGACAGTGCAACTTGCACCAAAACCTACTAAATGCCTACTGGCTATATACAGGTGGCTTCCCCGCTGCATATGCTAGAATTTTCCCCCTCCTAGCCTCTCTGCACAAGCCCAAAAACACGCAAACTTCAATCTGTTATAACTCTTTTAATAATTTTTTTTAAAAAAAGAAAACAAATGAACTCATAGTTTTAATTTTAATCATGTCACTTTACCTTTAATACTCACCACTTGAAATTAAGAATATTGTATTTTCCAGTTTCGGGACTTGGTTTTGGTCTCATGAGCGGGGCATTTTCATTGGTCAATGTTCTCGCAGACTCTATAGGACCAGGAACAGTTGGATTTAGAGGAGATTCAAATTTATTTTTCATAACCTCAGGTATATAATTAAAATACTTACTTAAAAATATGAATTATAGCACTTACGGTTAAAACTTATACTTTTCAGCATTCACAACTTTAGCTTTCATTTTGCTGCACACTTTCTGGGGCATTATTGTGTTTCATTCACTGGACAACAGAAGTTACTGGAAATTTGCCTTGGTCTTCGTGGGTCACATGGCCGCATCACTATTGGTAACATTTCACGATAAACCGCTTTGCATAATAACTACAAGGTGTCTATTGCATTTAAATTTTCATATTTCACAGACACTAAGTAATCAAATGAAGTTGTATGCTGCATCACTGTTGCCAATCTACGCAATTACCTGCGCCACTGGGATTTGGGCTTTTTACGCGGCCGGTGGGAACTGGAAGAATTTAAAGTCGTGCCATCTGTGTAAACCTACGAGACTTTTGGTTGAAGACTGAAATATGTTCACTATTATATGTAAATGGACAGTGAAAATAAATTGTAATATGGTTGTGAATCCATGAATTATTCAATACACATACTTGCAATTTAATGATTTAAATGCTGCATAGTCACATATACATATGGGTAAATTCTTGTATGTCAATGAAAATAATAGTTGCATCTTTTTTACTACGTATATATTGACAATTCATGGATTCTACTGCATTTTAAAGTGTGTCCCATAGTGAATTTTGTTATTTCGCAAGTTTCTTGCTTGCAACTTTTCGATTGCAAAAGCCGAATTCCTTACAAATTTACTAACTATACAGAAATCTGCCTCAATTCACATCCAAATTGAATACCTACAGACTGTCAAGTATTCCTATATTTCCTATTTTTTGACTGGTTCCTTTTATATTCCTGTATTTTGGACATACATTCTTTTTTTTTTCTTCCCTATATTTTTTGCAATTTTTGACAAAAAAAATTGTTCCAGCATATTCGAACATTCAGGCTGTAAAGTATTCCTATATTTTCTATATTGTATCGGTTCCTATATGTATTCCTATATTTCCCATTAATGTTAGCACCAATACATATAATAAAAATTATAATTAATGGATTTCATAAAAATGCTGTATATTCTACAAATGTACACAATATTAAATTTGCTTTAACATCTCACTGTGTACGAGGGGCAGTCAAATATTAAGGTGCTCTTATTTTTTTTAACTTAATAACTTGTGTTTTCTGTGGTGAATGATTTTTTCCACCATCATCTTTCAAAAATTGCCCATCCAACAGCTGGTAATCAAAAATAAGGAAAAACCGGGATTTAATAGCTCATTTAATTAAATAGCACAAAAGCAATTGAAAAGTTAACAAAAATCGGTGCAAAAATTTACGGGAGAATCAACTTGCTGTTGAGGGTAAGAAGAGAAAACTAATTCAGGATCTGAAATGAACCGTTCAAAAGTGCAAAAGAAACATTGAACTAAATATTGTACATAGAGTTCAAACTGCTTACTGTTTATGGGGCTCTGGCTCACTTCTCATATGATATAACAATATTTGATTTATGATTAAACTCCATTGTCGATAGCTGTTTTTAACATTTTAAGTGTGCTTTATCTATATTATATTCACCTGCAAATTTAAAATTTTGCATGATTATATAAGGAATCGACATAAAAAAAACCAACATCCCTATATTTTCAAGAGTGTTTTCCTATTTTTCCTATATTTTTGGGAGCATTTTTACTTGACAGTCTGTATCTAAAATTTCATCATGTATATTAACCAGTTCGCTCTTGACATATAGTGTAGTTAATATTTTTTGATATTACCCTGTATATTTATAAAAAGTGCATTAAGCCTAATTTATAATTATTCGCACTGGCCATCGAAGTAGCTGACATCTGGCGGCAACCGACGAACTACAAAAAAATTGCGTCATCCAGGGGTAAAACCTTCGGAAAAATATCTTGCGAGTTGTTAAAACGCCAATCGGGAAAGAAAACGTGGCTACCATCGGAAGAAAGCCCGGCCAGGCGCCGCCTATGCCGACGGCCTCGGCATGGTGCACGACGACTCCCTGCACCTGCCTGACTTCTCTTCTCATCACGTGAGTATGGTTTTTCAAGCAGGAATTTCCACTACGGAAGTCCAAAGACCTATGCGGACGCCGGCCGCCGG
>JAVBJR010000417.1:0-3486 GCA_031546965.1 Dysgonomonas sp. | reverse complement strand
GTTGCAGCTAACTATTCCCATTTTCACCCCTTTGCCCTGAGGGGTGCCCATTGTGTCCATAAGTGGATAATTGTAGGCAATTAAGTGATTTGGGTCTTGCTCAGAAAACTGGTCTTTATTGGAAGAGTCCATGTTAAAAGCGGGGTCCACTGTCTGATGCCACATAAAGCAGAAAATGCACTATATTTTTGTGGCATTTGACAGTGGACCCTGCTTTTAACATAGACTCTTCCAGTTTTCTGAGCCAGACCCAAATCACTTAATTGCCTACAATTATCCACTTATGGACACAATGGGCACCCTTCAGGGCAACGGGGTGAAAATGGGAATAGTTAGCTGCAACGTACTATAGAGCCAATCAGGTGTTTTAGCATTTGGTTATATTAATTACCTGGCCTTGTGGAGCAAGAGTGTGTCCAGTCCAAGGTAAAACTGGTTTTGTTGCGTCTTTCTCGATGTTCCTGGAAATGGTTTGTGCACTTTTGTACCCGTCGTTGATGCCACCTATAGGTGGAGAAATAGTATTATATATATAAGGGCTGATGTTTCCTTGTTTATTTCCTCAATCGGAGTCTCGGACCTATATCGCCTACATCAGAGCTCATTGATTATACGGATTATAAGGACTGTCTATAGCCGTTCAACCGTAAGTTACTATAGGAAATTCCAATGATAATGCTATAGGTTTCTATAGGAATGTTACTATAGGCGCCTATATTACATTTTAGTAATATCAAGAGGTAATATCCTATAGGAATGTCTATAGCTATTCACTGTAAGCTCCTATAGGAAAATCCTATGCTAATGGTATAGGCTTCTATAGGAAGCTTACTATAGGCGCCTATATTAAGTTTCAGTAATATCCTATAGGACTGTACACTATCAGACAAAAGTTTGGAAATTTCGTGATCTGCCATGCGTTGGTGGGATTTGAAGATGGAAAACTAAAAGATCAATAAATGATAGGGGAAAACAGATTGCAGAATAATAATGTATAGCTATTAATCGTTATTTTCATATATTTATTTGATATTTTGCAAAATATTATGACATAATAAAAAATAAAAGAAAGATGCCCACCGGGGACAAAAGTTTGGAAATTTATGCAAAATTTTGCATATTTTGATGCCTATTGGCAGTTGCATGACTCAAGGTTATTGTGCAATGTAACCTTGTAATACAGGAACTTGAAGTTTTGACTGAGCAGGAGAATGGCACCAAGAAAACAAATTCCTCAACCTGTCCGCGAAATGATTATTCAGAAATGGAAACAAAATGTTAAACAAGTGGAAATTGCTAGTCAACTACAACTGAAGCCACCGGTGGTTAACAAAATTATCATGAAGTATAAAAAAACAGGAGATTCCAATGTTTCTCCAAGGTCTGGACGTCCACGCTCTACTACAGCAGCAGACAGCAGACATCTTCGAGGTATCCTACGGACATCCCGAAAACAAACTGCTAGGCAAATTAGTGATAAATTTAATGCTATCACCAAAAAGGATGTTTCACACAAAACTGTAATCCGCCGATTGAAAGACATGGGATATTCCTTTTACTCTGCTTGCAAGAAACCTATGCTGACTGCAAAGATGAGGACCAACCGACTGAAATGGGCCAAGGAGCACATGATGTGGACTGTTGAACAATGGAAAACTGTCTTATTTAGTGATGAGAGTAGATTCAGCTTAAGTAACGATGGCAAACAACGTGTTGTGCGTCGAAGGGGAGAGCAACATAATGCATCCTGTGTGTCCATGCAGGTCAAGTTCCCTGCAGGTGTCATGGTGTATGGCAGCATGTGTGCCAGTGGTGTTGGCAGCTTGTGTTTTATTAAAGGCAACGTGAATAGTGTTAGATACGTTGAGACACTGGCTGATCATATGATTCCAACAGCAATGCATTTTTTTGAAGGTGAAAACTACATTTACCAACAGGACAGTGCGCCATGCCATACTGCCAAAAACACAATGGCGTGGTTCGAAGAACAGAATATTAATGTTTTGAAATGGCCAGGGAACAGTCCTGACCTCAACCCGATTGAAGGTGTATGGGGCCTAATGAAGAAATTTGTCCTCAAAATGAAACCCACCACTGTGACAGAACTGGTCACAGCAGTGCAAGATGCTTGGTGCAATACGACTTCGGAGATTTGCAATAAGCTAATTGAGTCCATGCCACGTCGTATTAATGCTGTAATAAGAGCAAAAGGTGGTTGGACTAAGTATTAGATGTTAATTTCCAAACTTTTGTCCCCACCATGTGATATTTCCAAACTTTTGTCCTACGTGGATATCCGTCTTTTAGTTGTTATTATGTTTTAATATTTGGCAAATGTTCAAATAAATACATGAAAATAAAGATTAATAGATGTACATTGTAATTCTGCAATCTGTTTTCCTCTGTCATTTATTGATCTTTTAGTTTTCCATCTTCAAATCCCACCAACACATGGCAGGTCAGGAAATTTCCAAACTTTTGTCTGATAGTGTAAGTTCCTATAGGAATGTTAAAGGAGAACTGACAGGGTTTTGTAACATACCCTGAAAAGTTCGCAGTTTATAGATATGATGCCTAAAAAACCGTTGATGCTAACGAAAGTTTTGTCAAAATTCGTAAACAAACATTATTAGCAAATTAGCTTGTTAAATTAGTCACGCCTCATAGGTGGTTTTTCAAGCTAAATGAACGATATGATTGGCACAGTCATTCGAATTTGGGCGTGGTTGGGCGGGAAAAGGTGTGGTAAATTTGCATACTGACCGAGTCGTCCAATAGGAACAAAGTTGGGCATTTTGCGGCCCAGTTGTAACATGGATCATTGCTCAAAAACGGCTGAACCAATAAAATTCAAAATAATTATGGAGACACACATTTATATTCTCTCAGCATAATTTGTAGTTTCATGAAAATCTGTAATCTAAAAAAATACCCTGTCAGTTCTCCTTTAATATAGGTGCCTCCTATATTACATTTTATTAATTTCCTATAGGACTGTATGTTTCCACGTAGATAAAACTATTGAACCCTAAATGCACACAGCCCAAGTAGCACATTCATTGACAAAAATATCGACAACAATATTCCAACCATATAAGCCAAATAACCAACCAAAAAATGACATGCTGCAAACCACTTTCCGCCCACTTTCCACCATTAATCCAATCAATTTACCAAAAACCGACCTTGAATTAATTAATCAACAAATTTGTTGATCACTTACTCTTCCAGGATAAGCTAGATACATTATCGAATTAATTTCACACAACAAATCATAAAAAAAAACAATTTTTATTACTTAATTTAAAATTCACAGTTAATCATGTGTAAATATTTAAATTGTCTTCTTATTCCAATCCTTTCAGGTATTCCATTTTCACACAAATTAAAACCTAGGAGAAAAGAAAATATTGATTAATATTATTAATGAAGTAATATAAAAACAGTGTTTAATAATTTGCATGTAATTAAAATATATTTTAATTA
>JAVBJR010001033.1:0-5147 GCA_031546965.1 Dysgonomonas sp. | reverse complement strand
TGGTTTGAACGTACTTGACTCAATCTGCTGTCAATCGCTTGCATACTGTATGCCACAACATATCAAACCATAAATATATGGCAAAACAGTGTTTAACCCAATATTAAAGACACTGAACGGATACTTATTTCCATGAGTTTTCCTGAACGGTTATTAATTTCCACATATGGTCTTGCGGATTATTATTTTTTGGCCAATCGGTATGTCTTATCTGTTTAGAAATAATACACGATGTCCGTCAAGAAGTGCGGTTTAACGGGAAATATTCCATTTTGCTTTCAATAATCGTTTTATATAACAAATAAAATGTTGAAGCAATGATTTGCTGTTGAGCGACGCCTGACCGATTCTTTTTTGCCACGGGTTGTATTTGTTCTATATAAAGTGAGTTGTTTATATAGGAAACAAAAATTCAATAATTCAAAATAACATTCAATGTCAAGTTTTATATAAGAAATCAACATATGACCGACTTTCTATAGCATTTAACTTTGATATCATATGGAAATTTCCAAACGGATCAAAAAATATCTCGCTTGCAATTCCCTTTTATATGTGAACCAGATATTGCAAGTTTCTTATCACCAAGATAAGTTTTACGTAAGATGAATATGCTCAGAAATATTACAGATGGAGATTACTTTCACTTGCATACGACTGTGAATGTAATGAATGATAAAAATGTAGATACTTTTCATGTATATTCTTCTTCAGTATATGTATACAGGGTGTCCCATCTATGGAGAGCCACTCAAATATCTGGCAGACTATCAGAAATTCGGTCAATATGATTATGTATACCCGAATAGGAACTGCACCAAGGCGATTTCAAATATGATACTTCCGGTGACCTTGAACGTTTATGTCAAGGTTATTGAAATCGCACCTTGTTAATCGTTGCATTTACATTTTTATTTGACCTTTTTCCCAATACCGCAGCGCCATCTAGCTAAAGCCATGTAACTAGTAACAAATTGAAGCGTATGAGCTCATGCGCAAAATCGCCAATGAGACATATTTTAAATAAATGGTCATTGCTCAAATTAACCAATTAACAGCTTCCCTGATCATGCAGCGCCATCTAGCTGCCAGCCATATAACCAGTAACTAATTGAAGCTCATTTGTGCGCATGCGCACATCTCGATTGGGAAAATGGTCAATTGGCAGAGAACATCAAAGCTGATTCAGTCAATGACGTTCCTGCTCCGCAGCATGCTTCACGAATATTATTTTGAATCATTATTATCAGAACCTAATTGCTCTAAATGAACCCAGATGTTGGAACGGTTGTTTAGATTAGTGATGTGAAGTTTAACCTTGTCAGTTCACCTTTAACGTTCATTCCTTGTGGATTTTCATTCTTTCCACCAACACAATATTACTTACGATTGTATTGGAGCTGCCACTCTTTGTCTACCTCATTGATAGCAGTGTTCTTGGCAACGTTACTAACAAAGTTTTCTACACATTCTTAGTGGAATGGCAGCAAGGTCCAAACTTGTCTACAAGATGTCTAAATACTACATTTAGTATCTTAATTTTTTTCTGTGTTTGTTATTATTTGTCTCTATTTTCTGTCAAATTACTATCTAATCGGATGTATTTCCCTTTCAATGTTCATAATGATGTCTGTAACAGTTCAATAGAAATACTCTATGCGCAAGATATGGTGACTTGGTCACTTAGTTATGTATGTAATTCAGCAGAATCTTGTTAAATTATGCAACACATGGTATTATAGTTGAACCTCGATAACTGATTGTCCAAGGGTAATAAAGAAAAAATTTCTGTTAACTGGGTTTGTTTCATGTAACATTTTGCAAATTTGTTTTAATACTAATTTGTTTTAATATTCGTTAACTTCATTCAATTTGTCATTATTGTCAAATTTGTGATATTTTTACTGCTGAAAATAACTGAAATAACCACGCTTGAATTATGCCATATGATGCTGTTATGATTACTTGAAAACTGTTAATTTCTCATATAGAGCAAAATGATCCTGTAATTCATACATTTCAGGGTTGTGAAGATACATTCGAGTGCAAATAAGGCCAAATAGGTGTAAATTACACTGTTCACACCGATGAGTTCTTTGAGAAAACAAAACGTGGTGAAGCATACATTATAACAGGAATAACACTTGGCACCAACAAGTTTAGAGCATATACAAATATCTCAATGTTACGAACACCTGCCTGTTATAGACCAGTCACCTTTCAAACTAAGAATGACTTCATTTTCTTAGATGTTTTTTCAACAATGTAATAGTCCGAATGATATGCAAAGGGTGGAACAGAATATGTGAACGGAAACATTTGCTGCAGATTATAGTTAAATTGCTCCGAAATGATAGAGTACAAAACTTTAGAGACCATGAAACACAATACTTAGGTGACCAATGCATTTGTAAGGAATTTCTCTGAGTTTCCTCAGAGGCTTACACCTCGAGTATCATTGCTTTCGCTGACACTTGGCTTTGGTATAATGCCTACGTTGAATATTAATTATATGGGCAGGGATAATAGGTATATAAGGAAGCAGTCTGTTTGTTTGAAAGTTAGTCTGCTAAGTTACATCTTCTGTGCATATTCTGTTTTCAACCCATTGTATGAGGTTGGGTATAAATGTACAATTTGTTTCGTTTACGCTCCCATATAGGATACATCGAATGAGAGAATCCGGACATTTGCAATTACTTCGAGGGAAGTACATGTGGTCTCATCCTGCTGATTCAACTCCACATGCAATGACTTTCTTGGAAACATGGTTTACATTTGCAATTTTAGGGTTTGGTATCGCCGTGGCAATACTCACTGCGCTCGTTGAGAGATTTTTTTATCGCTTAGAAAATTTCTGGGCAAACTAAAATTCATTGACTTGAAATGTGTCAGCATAATGTTTCACGAAACTAATTTTCTTACATAATATTTGCACTTGTATAATGGAAATGTATGTGGCAATATGTGCCAATGAATATATGTCATGTATTTCTTGCATTACAAAATATTAATTCGTGATTAAATTCAATGAAGGTAATAGTTGGTAAGAAAACTGAGCCAAATTTGAAGACATTTTAATAAAAGCCTCTTGAATTAATTGTTGCATTACATATATGACATTTAAGATTTAATATTTTGCATCAATTTGTAATTTTTCGAATTTAAATTGAGTTACAATAATTGTTGAATTTTTGTATATATAATGATAATAGCGTAATTATTGCAATTCGTAAATGTTTGTTTCATATTTTTTAAAATTTTATTGGTTTATTGATTCCAATTTAAATAAATATATATAACTTTATTATTCATTTATTTACAAACATCATTAACAGACTTAATTCACGCGAACAAACGGAAGTGCTCCTGTTCGCCTGCGCAAGGTCAGTGTTATGTTCGTGCGAACATTATGAGTAAAAGCGCTCCTACTCGAGCTCTCCATTTCTCCACTCAAAGTTGGTACTTCAAAGTGATTCGCTGGAAATGCGCGCGCTTCCTACCGACCAACAGCAACATTAGGACGTAAAAAAGTTAAAGGAGAACAGAACGCTGAAATCGCGATTTCACAGATTTGCTTGTGAACGTGTGATTAGTTAGTTTAATCGCTAGTCTACTTCGTAAAAATAATCCGGAATTTATTACTTACGCGGTTGAGCAGGATTGAAATGCCGAAGTCGGCCGAAGAAGGTCGTTTAACCTCCCATTTCAAAATTACGATTCCGCGTTTGTGACGCCACGTTTTGGCGTTAAGCATGCTTGAGTACGTACGGCGCTTCAGTTTATGACGTTTATGACGTCAGAATGTGGTAAAAATCCATTAGAAACGTCCTCAACTTTTCCGTTTAATATCGCCGTAGGTAAATTTTTGTCGTAAAAATGGACGTCGTAACTATTTTCCTCGACATTAAATGCATCAGCAGTTAAAGATTGAAGCATGGTAAGGAAAAGCTTTCTGTTCACCTTTAAGCTACCCCCAGACTGTGCGAACAAAAGTGGCAGCAGCGAGCAGCAGCAGTGAATTTGGTTTCAGAAGCGAGCAGTGGTAGAAAGCGCCGTTCGCGCGAATTTCTTTGATGATACCAAGAGTGTATGATACCGACTCCAGGTGGAGCGTCGGCGAGCGCGAACGCCAACACTAGGCAACGCGTTTACTTCCGCGTTGCTTGCTCCCGACGGTGCACAGATTTAGCGAGCACGAGCGATTTACTTCCATTCGTGCTCGCTGCTGCCACTTTTGTTCGCACCACAGTCTGGGGGTAGCTTTATGGAGCAAAATGCAGAATATCTATCTTGCCGAAATAATTCTGCAGGAATTTAAACTTTGTTGTGCAGAAGGGGGTTCTGCAGGGAATGTTCTGCAGGCTTGCGCACAGTTCTGCATTTGCTAACTCTGCAGAAACAATTCATCATGGAATTTTAAAGAAATCTGTGCATATAATATTCTGCAGACAGCAGATTGCAGATGTCTGCATGGTTCTGCAGGTATACAGTGACCCAAAATATTGTTCACATGAATCATAACTTTTCATTTATTGGCTCAATAAAATATAAAAACCAAACACAAATGAGAAAGAAAGTTGTGGAGGTTCAGAATTCAAAAAGGCGATAGGGATTCCCAACAACAATTTAATCAACAAACTCAGTCATAATCAACAATAATAATGTAAAGGATTAATTAGGGAAACAGAGTAATGGGTCAATCAACATCAGTCAATGCCAGGGTTTAGCCAAGGATGACTTCACAGCAGCCATCCAAGTAGGAACTGTTGGTGGTGTATCATGGACACATACAAGTCGACAGCAGCTGCGAGGTGAAGGAATGGAACTCCTTGATGATGCATGCAGAAAAGGTAGGAGGTACCGGTGAGGTCCAACGATGAAAGGCAACTTATAGAAGTTGCTACAGCAATTGTTGACAACTGCTCATCAAGTCCATGAAGACTTGATGTTGGGTGAATACGGCAATGTGCAATGGAGCACAGTTGCACCAACAAGTCTTTGGGACATTGTTGTTGAATGAAGAAGAGAGAATAAACTCACACATGGCGAGAGGCAGGTCCATCAGACTGTTCCTCGCTGATGATACACTTTAGAGACCAACTCGTCTTACGTGGAAATGATGAGATGATGGTGGTAGTGATAGT
>JAVBJR010001185.1:0-3305 GCA_031546965.1 Dysgonomonas sp. | reverse complement strand
CAAGACTCAAGAAACCTGTTTAACCACCTGTGCATGTCATATTTTTTGACCAGAGAACATCATAAATAACCCGTACAAGAAACTGATCTTGTTTTGGTTTGAAAAAGGCAATGTGTTGATGAGTTTACCTTCACACAAGTTGAGCTAAAATGCATGAGACAGACCTAGCCACGATGTTCGGCTAGCGAGTCTCCATTCCATAACCCCACACTTAGTATTCTTTGATGTTACAAATTGCTTTAGAATGTATGTGCATGGAACAATTAATACATATTTGTTTCTCTTATTTGTTCTTTTCTTTTAATGGAATGGCCCTTATTTTTTATATGCGCCTAGTATTTGAAGTCATTATCTGAATCCGAAGGAAAACATTAACAAAAGTTCCCACACTTGTTATGTATAAAAAGCACAGTTAAATCTCCCTATAACAGCACCCCAAGGGATCCAAAATGTTGTCCCTTATATGGGTATGCTATTATAAGGGAATACTTTCATAATAGCTAGCACTCAGCCCTTAAAATGAAACACCATATTAATGAAATACTATATTTGTTAATGTATAATTTCCAAATGCGTAAAATGTAGAGTTTTTGAAAGTACAGCTATATATGAACAATCTTCTCTAAAATTTTCTTGAGCATGTGTTTGAGCCAATGAATCCACAGAGGGCGCTGCTGCCCTTATAAATTTAAAATCAAATTTTGCCACCTTGGGGGCGAAACAAAACTCCATGTTATAAGGGAACTGCCCTTATATGGTGTGCAATTGCATGGTAAATATCTAGGGGGATAAAAACTGTACTTTATAAGGGAATGCCCTTATAAGTAGAGCCATTATAGAGCATTTCCACTGTAATATAGTACTGTAATAACATAATTGCATAAAATAAGATGAATGACATTTGAAATGCAAGACTACATTTTTTATAGAGCAGTTTTATTTGGAGTTTCTGGTATACATTAATTCCAGTGATGTGTAAAAAACTGTTTTTTGCAAGAAGAAACACAATTACATCCAATTATTCTACTTCAGTAGGCTTCTATTCGCCGAGATCGATATTATTAAAAATCATTTGAGGCAAAGTAAATGAACGCCTATTCATAAATTGTACCAATTTCGACTTCGATCTGAAATGACAAGACAATTTCAAATATCCAAATATGCTCAACAGAACTCTTTAAGAATAACATATAACAGTGAATGTTTTTTCACCGTTCCCTCATGCACAAGTAAAAAAATGAAACGACTTTATTCAACTGCAAACGCAGCATTTTCTCGCGCAAAACATTTATGTTTAGGCAGTTGCATTTTATATATCATCCTTGTCAAAATGCCACAATATGCCATGTGCAAATGTTTGCACAAATCCTCCTCGCATTCGCGGCTGCAAACAAACATGTACAGAATGTACTACTACTCCTATAGCTTATTTGGGAAATCATCCAAATTATTGGATCAGCCCTCAACTGTATTTCACTGCTGCTACACAATAAAACTATACAATGAATGGTATCGTCAAAAAAGATAAGAGGCGAAATATTTTTATCCAATTTCGTCCAAGCTAAGCATTCTCTTGACGTTTATCATTACAGAAAATCAAATCTTGGTGGAGATACACGAGTTATTTAGGTCACTTAACTTTGTTGAAAGAAATTCCAATGTAAGAAAAGAAAAGCTACTCAGAGAAAAGTATAGGAGGTATATAAGGGTGGAAAATAATAAAATGGGGGAAAAAAAATAGTCCTATATGCGCAAAAGAAATGATAAAAATCTGGCTAGGCATGAATACTTGAGAAATGCCACAACTCCTCCATCCAATGAAAGGAAAAGTAATAAAAAGAAACAGCAAACAGCGGTCGTTGCAGCACGTCATTTTTAATAATTCAATGGTCTCCAAGTTTGGAGACCAACGAGACACAGAACACAGAACATCCCGTAGGAATTCCTTGAGCATCAAGCCGCACATGTGAATTGAAATGTTTCAAATATTCTCTCGCCAATTCGGCCAGCCGCACCGAGTGCATTACCTAACTTATTTATTTATGCATTAACTGCAAATATGACCGACAAAGTTGCACATTTCACTTTTCCGAGTTGCATACTGTTCCGCTCAAATCAACCCTACCTCCTCCTACAGGAAATTCCCCAGAATCTCATCCTCGACCGTTTACTCGCATGGAATAAGTTTTCGTGTAGAAGGGGATTAAAGATAGAGAGCAATACGTTTTCCATACTTTAGTGCACACAAACTAATATCGAATTCTAAGCATTATACAACGTTAACTAGAAGACTATGTCACAGTAATCGGTAGCAGTTGTAATTAATGAATATTACAAAAATCTATAGATAAAAGCATACCTTGAAATTGTTGTCTGAACACTGTGATGATAATTTAACAAATGCCAGCACCGTCCTCCATGTTGTCAATGGTTGTTGCTGGTCACCCTGTATCAAGAAAAGAAAGAGAAACGTCCGCAATTAGACCAAACAGTTTGATATACCCTTTAAATTTAGATGCAAGTCGTTTACAAAAAGGTATACATTGATAGATCCTAAGAGCTAAATGTGAAAGGTGCGAGACATCAGAAAATGCACCAGAATGAAATGAAGATATTGAATTAGCCAGCTAGATATGTTAAAGTAGGAAGACAAGTGGAGATTTCAGGTCACAGATAAAAAAGTGAAGTGTCACAGTATAAATTCCCAGAGAGGAGCATGAATTGTTTATGTTCACAAAACAAGTGTTCAGGAAGTAACAGAAATGACACTAAGGGAAAAGAACAGTGTATGGAAGCTGTCATAAAGCAATAACATAATTGAAATGTCAGATAACCATTTGATGCAGATGGATAATTAATTCTCTGAACGAACATTATTAAAAAGCATTGCTTGTTGCACAGGTTTATTTGTCAGCAATTTGGAGATTATGAAGATTATTCATGTAAATTGTGAAGCAGGACTATGTCCGAGTGCTGTTATGCAGGAAAATACAATGTTGAATACAGTGATTGAAAAAGTCAGTAAAGAGAATTATGTTCAACCTCAAGGGAATCCATCAGTTAGCAAAAACAAGAGGAAGCTACTGTGGGGGCCCCGAGAGGAGTCACTTTGCGGGGGGGCCGACGGGGGGTGAGTATAAACAGAACATGGGGGGGTGTTTTGGTGGGCCCTCCGCCCCCCAACACCCCTCTCTCCTTCTCTCCCCCCCCCCCCCCTCTCCCTTCCGCCCCCCCCCCCCCCCCCCCCCAGCCCCGTTTGTTCTCGGGGTGGCCTCACAGTAGTGTATATATGAAGCTTGGACAAA
>JAVBJR010000249.1:0-3587 GCA_031546965.1 Dysgonomonas sp. | reverse complement strand
TATTTTAAATTGATTCTATCTGTATAATTTTTCTTGGACGAGTTCAGGAACGCTATTTTCTGGGGAGGGGGAACTAGTTCGAGTGGGTGACGCGCGACCACGCCCAATCTCGAACGCGAGTCGGTTCAATACATGGCGCCTATGGAGCCGTGGCATACTCTATCCCTTCATCCACTCTTGGTTTTATTTATAATTCGACATGAGTGTAAATGTTATTTTTGCTTAAATCATATTGGATTTTGAAAATTGAAAATTAATTGGTCCAGCTGAAAATATTTTTTATTAAAAGAAATTATAATTTTTATATTGAGGCAAACTCCATTCACTGGACTGTCATTACCGCGAAATCAACTGAATTTCGCGTGGGCTGTGCAGTGAAAACAACCCATGAAGCTACCCCCGCTTCGATTTTTGCGCGTGAAAATACTCGCGAATTTGGTCTAATAACCGAACCAAAAATATTGATACATTAAAATGTACCCTTAGACTGATCTGTATGCCTAATTTCAGTTCTCTAGTATGTGTGGAAGTTGGGTAAAAATGAGCTGAAAGAAGTTCCCGCAAACAAACAGATCAACACCACTCGCGACAAACGTAAAGAAACTTAGTAAAGCACGCAGAACTGCAATTTTATGGTACAAACTGTAGTATTTTTCTGTAAGGGTTCCAGCATAGAGAGGCTTTTCAAAAACATAAATAATGCTAGATCATGGACCAAAAAAGTCCATGATACAAACAAACAAACACCAACAACAAACATCACTACTCATTACAAATGTAAAGAAATTTAGTAACAAGCTATAATAACATATTTTATTCTACATAGTCACAATGTTAATTGAATAGTTTTTCGATGCAGAAATAATAGAACTACGTAGTCCTAAATATTTATAAGAAAAGTGGGGAATCAAATGCGGAACAAAAACACAATATTGCTCAATTTCGCAGACCACTTAAAAATCCCATGACATTTCCAGGTTTTGCAGCACTATAGTGGTTTCCGTTGTTTAGTGGGAAAAGTGGAATAGAGGGGTCGGTAACCTGTGATGTTGTGCAGCCAAAGTGCACCAACCCCCGAATGATACTTTTGCAGCACAACTCATCAGACTCTAGTGACGTTGTGACGTCATTCACAATCGGTAATAGTGCAATCTTGTCTGCTGTTACACATGATCAATGGGCCAGCAGTACAAATGAGTTGCACATCATTCTTTACGACCATGCACCACTATATACTTCCATACAAAATTTAAACACTCTTTCTTTCCATTTTTTCTTATTTACTCCTTGCTTTTTTGTTTTCTTTTCACGTGATTCGCATCAGATTTGTGGAAAAACCTTTTATTTTGCATTATGTATAACTTTAAACGGGAGATTTTCCTTCTTAGACAGGTTCACACAATGGGGTTCTACAGTTCCACCATACACAGGTTTCACTGTATATATAAGCAAAATGTGTATATTCCCATATGTATATCTACTGGGAAGCAATCAAGAATAGGCTGTGAATTTATATATTATATATTTTACATTGCATCCAATGAATACACATATGCTATAGTGCGTCTCAACTCAAGATTGCACACGTCAACGATTGCCAAGAATTAATTTCACATAATATGTATAGGTCGAATTTTGAAAACATTATTGTCAATTAACTTTATTAAGTATATTCCATGAACTTTGTGTATAGTGGAATGATTTTTTGGTGTAAGGATTTACCCCAAAAAGCAAGAAAACAAAAGAGAATTACTGCAACCTTAAGTTGGGACGCGCTATATTTATCAAATTCACTGCAAGTCCAATTTTTATTATTACTTTAATAAGTTTAAGGAAATTGTAGTAATATTTCCCAAAGTGAATATTATATGCATGTAATATACTTATACACATTTACTATAATATGGTACATTTTGAATTATTTGCTCCATCCAAAAAGGTCCCAACCTTTTTTGTTTTTTTGGATAGGAAACTGACTAATTTCGAGTGGATTGGCAGCTGAAATGCATTGTGGGTAATCGGGATAAAACCATTCAAATGCGGAATGCACTTCAGATTGATGAATTAGAGAAAGAGAAAAAGAGATGAAGGTTAGACAAAGATGAAGAAATGCGGGGAAAATTCCTGACAGGGGTCGCTTCTTGAGCTAGATCTTCCAGATTCTTCTGGATTCCTCGGGATTCTTATGGATTCTGAGCTCGCAACGCCACCTACAGTAGCATTCAACATCCTTCATCATACTAATTACCACCACCACCACCACACCAAACTGGCGTGAATAAAACTTTCACAAAAACAGCCATAAATTAAATGCCTGCATTTGGTTGAAAACTTTTCCCTTCCGTTTTCTTTGCATTTCTCCATCTTTTTTTCTTCTCTCTCTTTCTTTTTCCACTCCCACCTCTTTTAAGCCGGAATAAGCAATAATTTACAGGCGAGTGTTAAACATTTCCGCAAATTCCCGGAAGTGAGACGAGGCTACGAAACCCATTTGTTCAAATTACACTTTACCTACCATGCAACCATCCCGTCTCTTAATTAAATGAATTTCACCCATTTCCCAACACAGACATCATTCGCAATGCTGTTTTTTTTTGTTTCTCTAAAATAAAATAAAATAAAATAAAATAAAATAAAATAAAATAAAATAAAATAAAATAAAGTAAAGTAAAGTAAAATAAAACGTACTTTCACACTATGTATTTTCAAATGCACAATTCATCATAAATTGGTACAATAGTCATATACGAGGCTCATTTCAAAAGTAAGGGCCGTTTGAGTACAAATCAAAAACTAATCAACGGAAAAATATGTCCCGGTTGTTTCAAACATGTACATCACCACTTTATGTCACAGTGTAGTCATCATAATTTTCCAAGCCCCTTGGACACCGTAAAATATGTTTTTTTAGCCCGCCGAATAAAATTCCGCCGCCTGGGAATTACAAATTTCAAATGTAGTGACCGAAATTGGCATGACCATAAACGAATTGCACTACTGCACATACACAGTAACATCAACTCAGCCACCTTGCGATCAAGCTATCAACCTGCTGTTTGTTTTTGTATGACCTTGAGTGCAGATGAGCGTGAAAACCAGCAGCCTCTCAAGTTGTGAAAATCCGTCAATGAAGATTTGAAAATGGCAGCGATGGACTGGTTAAACTCCCAGGCGGCGGAATTTTATTCGGCGGGATAAAAAAAACATTTTTTACAGAGTCCAAGGGGCTTGAAAAATTATAATGACTACACTGCAAAATAAAGTGGTGATGTATATGTTTGAAACAACCGGGACATATTTTTCCGTTGATTAGTTTTTGGTTTTTTACTCAATCGGCCCTTACTTTTGAAATGAGCCTCGTATTTACTTCTCTTGCGCTGTGGCTGCTCTCCTCGGATAAATTTTTCCATGATGTGTTCAATACCTTTTTATATTTGCTGCAGAGAATCAATGAATTTCCTCAAGCTTGGATGCTCCATTCCAAGTTGTGAATGCAGGCTATGGTGCGATGCCTTAGCATAATTATTAGTCCTATCGTCAGCATCCACAACAGGTTGGTGTACTGGCCACATCGCTGGAGAAAATAC
>JAVBJR010000455.1:0-5903 GCA_031546965.1 Dysgonomonas sp. | reverse complement strand
CTTCAAGAAAGAAAAACAACAAATAATTTACAATAAATTATACCTGAATGTGCATGCATATACACTTTTATATACATTCCAACTCCCTTATATCGAATTTGAGAAAGGTAAGCTATTTATTTCGGTTTAAGGGGAGATCGTTATATATGTGGCGGACATTACAAGAAATTATTCAGCTCCATTTTTCTAGACTTTTTGGATGACAAAAGTCAAAAAAATATTTGCATAATCTCCATCAAAAGAGCATTCCATAACTTAAATTTCAAAAATAAACGATTAATTTACGAACCTGAACAGTTCTGTTTCAAGTTATGATATGGTCTTGTAAGATACCCTGAAAGTTAAGCTACTTGAAGGAAAACCATAAAGAATGCAAGTGTTAATACAAAATTAATCTTTGTAAAATTAGTAAGAAATAGTTATTATAGTACTTACAGTTTGCTCAAAGTCAGACCTCCCAACCTAATTACACATATCATCGAAATTTAATTGTCAATAACTTTTTAGTAATTTTCATAGAGATTTTGTTGCAACAATTGCTTTGTTCATGTTTTTTTAATGTTCTATTTTAAATAATATTGGTTATTTCAAATTTACGTACGATTTGTGAAAGAAATCGGTGCCTTTTTCTGCACATTTATCTTTTTGTTGAGGAAAATTTGTTATACATGTATAATGAAATTCGCAATCCTCGGCGGAATTTGCTTTGTTAAAACTGACATTTCGCTTTATCTGATTTTGTTTTATACTGCGTCACAGTCCAAGGTTGCTCCAAATCGCGCCTGTTTGCAGCTGCATGTGACCCTGGGCTTCCAAACCACGATAATCCTGTTGTAAATAATCATTTACTAGGGCATTAACATAAGTTTTATTAGAAGCAATGCAATAATTCATAACATTTTCCCGTGGAAACGCGTATTTACAAAATGTGAGTGCTGTATGGATCTCCTGCCTGTAGGGATCGCGGGATCGAGCTCTGCCTATAGAACGTATATGGCTGCCTGCCTGCCGCTTCTACTCGATTTGCATTAAAGATAAATGAAAACCGACAGCAAAACAACTGTAAAACACTTTTAATTAGTGGAATGCACTTGCCCTGCCTTATTTTTATAGAAAAACCAGTGGTGAAGCATTAAAAACGCCGGATAGCTACGATCGACGATCGGGTGAAATAATCCTTTTTTGGTAAGCCTGTATCCATCCGCAATTGGAGCAACCTTGGACTGGGACGTAGTATATCTGGAGTTTTATACCACTTCGCACAACAGGGGATAATTTTGTAACGCAAACCAGTTCTTTATAAGTGGAGTTGACTGTATTTTCCATTTGTGTATTACATTGTTATAATTGTTGTCTCAGCCAATGCCTAAACAATGATCTGTACAGTTCTGTTCATAGACTTGTATACGTACGTTAGCTATAAGGTGTTACCCTACTTATAGCTAGCTCATTGCTTGAATAGTAGCCCAAACTCTGTGTGCACCCCTTGTGGTAAAATGCAGAACTAAATGCAATTCTTCCACAGCATTACATTACACTATTACAAACCTACCTCTCCCCTATGCAGCACTCCATAGCGAAATTATACACACCCCTCCCCCCATTATGCGTTCAGTAATATTTAAACATCCCCAAAGTCAATTTACCGAATTAATCCATGGATTGTTGCTAATTCGTTTGTCTCATGGTACTATCCTAAAAGAAAGCATGAATATACCAAGGAGTTATAAGTGGTTCAGGAGCTCCAATCGCTATCCGCAGAACGTCCTCGTCCGACACGAATCGAACGGCACTTCCCGCCGCCATGTTGCTGGTGGTTTTGAAATGCGTGCTATATCGCGTTATCAATGTTGCTACATCGAGGTACGTAGCATCGCGTTCGTAAACAATTTAACTCAGGGAGTTGCAAAAACCACACGATGCGATTATAAAACGATTTTATTGAGAATCAAATTGTGTACAGACGCAATGCAGCAACATTAATAACACGATATAGCACGCAGTTCAAAACCACCAGCAACATGGCGGCGGGAAGTGCGGTTACGCATGCGCAGAAGCGCCGTTCGATTCGAGTCGTACGAGGACGTTCTGCGGATCCGCCCTTGGAGCTCCAAACACATTTATAACTCCTTGTTGAGTGAGTGTTTTATGCGTCGCCGGTTCGACAATTTGTTGTTTGAAGCGAAAAAAATAGAATGTCTTCAGATGAAAGCAAAGAAAACGGCAAGCAATCACTGGCATTGAATGAGCACTGTATCAAACACCTGCGGTGGGGCCTTACGATATATTGCTGAATTCATACTGCGGAAATTGTTGTGTTTATTCCACAGGGACAAACACGTGACCAATACATTAACCTACTTCATCAAAGGTGCTGTTGATGAAATCAGTACTGACGAATGGTATGTAATGGCTAGAAGTCTTGGAGGACTCATCAGAGTTAGGGCAGACTTTTACAAAGTCATTCAAGTTATACACCACCATTACCTTTCATTCTCTGAAAAAATGGGGAGTAATTCGACAAGAAGGAGTTCTTGTCACACATTACAGACGTTTACCTTGTGAAAATGTGGAGCACACTAGTCAGTCAAAAATTGTTAATGAACCAAGTAATGAAGGTGTTGTGTAAACTTGCAACCTGTGTAAATGATGTATGTATCTAGCAAAGCAACTGCCGAAACTGTAACTCAAAATTACCGCCAAAACACCAATAACATCAAGCATACAAAATCACAACAAAAAGTGCTTGGTTTAATTTCAAATAAAATGTAGCAGAAATACAACACTGAATCAGAATGTTGAAATAAAAAATACGATTGATGTTTTAAATGTTTCTAACGATTCATTCCAGCAATGGAATACAAACTAACATGTCAATGGTACATAATAAACCTGAATACAGGATCCTCCCACATGAAAGCTACAAGGAAGTTGACATGCAATTTACATAATAGTAAATCGACATAAACGAAGAATACCTGTTCAGTAAAGTAAGGCTGCAAAATGAATTGTTTGCTTTCAGTAAAATTGTAAAAGGTTTGGCAGGTCTAATATTTAAGTATTCAAAGAGCGCAACAAATCAACATTTAAACTTTAATCGCTCTGATGTATCATTGGCGATGCACAAGACTTTGTAATCATGAAATTGAAAAGGCTGCTATATGAATTATAATACAAAAGCTTTTTTTAAATTAAAGTTTCATGGAAATTGTCGGGTATATTATTAGGTTACAAGAAGTTAACAATGTTTTGCTCAAATCATACATTTTACCCGAACAATTTTACAATATTTCGCTTGCCTTAATTTTTGGTGTAATTTGCAATTTGGAAAAGTGTCATCGAAATGTGAGGGAGTGTGGTGGACATATATCTTTGTGATAAATTTCATATGGTAGGATTATACAATTTATGTAACATTGCTGGCTTTCGTTGTTGGTACATTTGCCGGTAATGGCATATTTTTTAAGAATCTTGAGTTTTCGAAAGTTTTGTGAATATCTTTGGCTGTCCGGGTTCGCATTGCAACCTGCAACACTTCTTTGCCGTGCAAACGCTTGTTCCAGTGAATCCTGGTGTAATTTGCCAAACAAGACAAATTGTGCGTGCTTTTCTAGTAGGAAACGTATAACAGCAGGGACCGATGTCACTGAAAATGGAAATAGTACGTTAGTATACGTACATGAAGGTACTGTAACTTTCACTACAAAGAACATGAAAAGCTGGTTTTTAAAAATAAGTTTTCCATTGCAATACATCATTATACCAAGATTATACAGATTTTGCATATAAATATTAAAGACATGGAACTTACTTGTGATGTGTAAACCTTGCATTGTTTGTTCGGCTAGTAACATGTTCTTGCGGTCCTTGGAATTAAATTATGGGACCTGTCTATTCATCACATCTGATTCCCATTCCACCAGGTATGCTGTGAATTCATGTTCCAACCACTATATTGCAACAAAAGTTATAACCATACTTAGAACTCCTTAATTGAAACCAGCAATATTCATTCAGCTACAATGTGTATTTCGTAAACAGACTACACTTTAAACCTACATGTAGCCGATTATCCGTAGCATTTCTATATGGATCCAGGTCCGGGTTTCGTTTATGTTTCCCCTCAAGCAAGTACCTTCCGTTCATTATGTCAAAGAGCTTGTTAAACAATCGGATGAATCTCACAGTCTCTGCACACTCCACTCTGGATCAGATTTTCCATACTGCTCTTCGATTGCATCAGCCACCGAGTTGCTCAAAACCTACACAGCATATTTCACGCGCATTTGACTTTGGGCATTCAGATATACATGGCAGTCGGTTAGTTTAGGAAGGCATCTTGGGTGTTGTTTGAGGTCCCACGCATATAGTTTTTGAACATACGTCCACAGGATGTGCTATCCATTTTTCCATAAGACGTTTTAAGGGAGTTTGGGCTGTGGCAAACCTGCTGCTTGAAAAGCTATTCCTCACTGTTTTGATGAGATGCACATGATCAGATACGAAGTATACTGGTCTGTCTTCTTCTAGGGCGTATGGGTTATTCATGTACGAGTAGAATGGGTTTTGTTTATCCGGTGATGCAAACTTCATGAAGACCTGTGCGATTCACAGCATGAACATCACAAATAATTGCAAGGATTCTTATGCCTTGCAACTCAAGTATTTCAAGCGCCTCTCTGACCAAGCTGTATAGCTCAGTTGCAGTCAACCCGTTGGTTGGGAAATAAGAGTATAAAAAACTAGTGCTACTCGTCATTCCTTTTATCATGAACTGCATCATGTGTGGCCATATCTTTGGTCTGAATGTCCTTTCCTGGTTTGGAAAGCTTGTGCAGGGCGTTTTGTGACTCATTTAGGTTAACAAACCCAATTAACTCTCCTGTATGCACATTATACACAAGTCCCTCACTCAATTTTATCTCATCAGAAACCAATGTGCCATCAGAATGACCTTCCCGAATAAATTCGTGTGGAATACCCTGAACAAATCCTGATTGGCTGGTTAGGCATTTGCTGAAGTCATGCAGCTTGGATTGCGATGGCAGGAGAAGCACGTGACGAAGTGCCCTATATGCACCTGGACTCTTGTGATGCATATACAATGCAAATTTGATCATTTCCGGGTGCCACACATATCCATTTGCACTTTTCCTGTGAGAGACCTTTAGTTGTTCCGCTATGAATATTCTCCTGAAATCATTTTTCGGGTAATGCTTCGACAGCCTCCATAAAATGGTCTTCAGGTCTTTGTTCTTTTGTTTTCCAACAGTAATGCCGGAACTGGTCAACAATGTCTGGTACTTATCTTTCAACCGTTTTTCTCTCTTCTTTGATGCACAACTTTCTTTCTGGTTCAGAGATAATTTGTATAGCAGCTGTGGTCTTGTCAAATACCGGTTATTGCATTTCGCTTTGCAATTGAGTTTTGGCTGTTTTCGAATTCGGGCCAAACGAGCATTCATGACGTAAGTATACTTTTTACATGCGACACAAATATCAGCTGTGCAAAGCATGTGGCATTTTGTAGAACGAATGTTGTCGGTGAATTGGCACAAGTATCCATGTTCAGAGTGAAGTAGCAAGCTGTAACTGCTGTTGTTGTCTACTATCCCAGAACACAGGTTGAAATTGCCAATTTCTGTTATGAGGTTATCCAGCGACTCGAGGGATTGCACATTTTGGATTTCCCTGCTGACTTCAGAATTTGTTGGAATCAGTTGACCATAAACATATGTGTTGCAAATCCAACTTTTATCGTTGATTGTAACATGGATTTCAATTGAATTCATGCATAGTTTTCCACTGCGGACAGATAATTTCAATCCAGTGAGGTTTGATTCCACGGCCCATCGTGAATTCAAAACACTGTATGCATAATGTTTTAGGTCCTTATATTTGTC
>JAVBJR010000319.1:0-3393 GCA_031546965.1 Dysgonomonas sp. | reverse complement strand
ATAAACTGGTTTTCTGCCAACCAGTTTGCAGCTTTGTCCCAACTAAGAGGCCTCCATATTGGAAAAAGGCGGTGCTACTGAAAAAGGTCAATTCAGACTTGGCTCAGCAGATCTCACATTCCTTAATTGCAACTTCTCATTTCGAAACCGTTTCACTGCATGACATCGATGCGTGGGTCATGCAGGCAATTTTCCCAATGGCTATGCCAGCCGCATTTTTATCATTCATGCTTTTTGTGCTGACCGATTTCAAATCTTTTTTTGCCATTATGCTCAGAATTATGTTGACATCCTTTCCTAAATTGAAACTACACTCCTCTCTTTAAACCTCTTGGAGTTAGACTTCGAATGACCTTGATTACCGACATAAACGTAAAGCGTGACATCATTAATGGTCTATGCACACTAGCGGCGATAGCGGCTGCGACGAGCGATTGCGGCACAGAATGTTACGTCACTTCCTGCCGAGTCGTGCCGCTCGAGCTTTTGCGGTACGATATGGGCGGAGTTTGCTGGGGTTGCTTTTGCGACAGCGGTTCAGAACCGCAGCCAATGAGATGGTACTACAAATATTGCACTTGCCCATGATTGGGCAATCCTTTTGGCCAATCCGAAAACGTCCACAGATGGCGCTGCAATCACGAACACGTGATTGACTGAAGCCAATGGGAGGGCAGCAGCAATCGCGGCTAGTGTGCACTTGCAATTTCTGCTGCCCGCGATTATGCCATCTAATCGCACCGCAATCGCTCGTCGCAGCCGCTATCGCCGCTAGTGTGCATAGACCATAACAGATGTCCGCCTGAAAATGGAACAACTTTGTTCATAGCCATCATCCACCTGCAACCACTCTTTCGCAGCTATATATATACAGAGTGATTCCAAAGTCCTTTGAACCCCATATAATTTCCAATCGATGTGCAAATTGTGTAGGTTGATAAATGGAACATAATGTACAGGCGATGGGCAGTGCAATTGTGTAGTTTTTGTCAACCAAAGTAATTTGGAACATGCCCTTCCAATTTCTGAAATCTGTAATTTCGAATATGGATAGGTAGTTTCAATTAGGGATATGTGAAACATGGCACACTGGTCATAATAAAAAAATAATTTTCAAAATGGGTTCATAACAGACCTAGGAATCAATAACTGAAGTTTGGAATGGTGCCTCATGTTTTACTGGTATACCTCACTGCTCATGTCATGCAGTGAAGCAAGTGTGTCACCACATGGTGTATGGAAGGAAAGCAGCAGTTATAGGCGTATTTGACGATATGCTGAAAAGAAATAACATGTGGAAGGACTGATAGTGCAGTGCAATCATTTATTAACACAGCAGCTAGCTGCCTGCATGGAAGTTTGTGTGAACCAATGTGAAATGAAAGAAATGCAGTAACATAAACAATACAATGGCATCTCTCATATCAGCATTACTAAAAGTGTTTGAAATGTTCACCATTTACTACTATGCAATGCTGTGCTCGAGCAATAACATTCCTGGAAACGTTTTCCAACACTTCGTTGGTAACACTGGCACAGGCACATGTCACTCTTTGTTAAAGACCATCAAGTGATTGGGGTGGCATTTCATACACTACACACTTCAGGTAAACACAAAGAAAGGAATCAAGTGGGTATCTTGTGTGATACATACGCGCTGCTGTGGCGACATTCCCGTACATTATGACCATATCCCACATCTCAGTGAATGTTTTACTTGTTGTTGACGTTTGCATTTCGGTGACATCAGCAACGTTCCTTGACCTGTGTGTGGTAATGCCTTACCATCTCTCATGCAGTCCAAACTTCAGTTGTTAATTCCTTGGTCAGTTATGAACCGATGTTTGAAGATTATTTTTTATTATGACCAGTGTGCCATGCTTCACATCACATATCCTCAATTGAAACTACATATCCATTTTCAAAATTAAAGGTTTCAGAAATTGGAACGGCATGTTCCAAATTACTTTAGTTGACAACAACTACATCACTGCACTGCCCATAGCCTGTACATTATGTTCCATTTATCAACCTACACAATTTGCGCATGGATTGGAAATTATTTTTGGTTCAAAGGACTTTTGAATAACCCTGTATATTTGGGTTTACATTCATATGCATGCATTATCATTTCAGACGACCCCGAAACGTGTTATGGTGGCACAATAGTCGACAAGCTGTCCCGTGGCCAAACTCAAGCAAGGGACTCAGAATGTGGCTATATTGAATGTGTAATGATGGATGGAAGACTATTCTGGGCTGACCATTCGTAAGACGTTTTCACAAATGTACAATTCGTGTGATGCATTTGTATACATAAGATTCATTGGACAAAATTTACAGGTGCGATGTGCTATTCGTACAATCCAACTGCCCTATTCACACTGAAGAAGTTTATCCCGGCTGTTGTCCAAAAATAAATTGTTGATTGCATTGAAATTACTAAGCCATTACTCACTTTGCTGATGGCTAGTTTATCAAGAAAGTACACTTGTGCATCAATAAATATTATCATATTTTGTAGCGTTATTTTCCTGTCATTGTTTCATTTCTTCAATATCCTAGGGCAAATACAAATGTAACGCCTATTATTTTTAAAAATAAAAAGTTTAATAGCTATAATAGCTATAATAGTTATGCAAAATCCGAAACGGACACATGGAAATTGTGTAAAGCGTATCATTTTGCTGTCGCCAAATTGACGGCACAGTTTTGCCGGCGACTTTGGGACGTATGGCGCTTTGCTGTAAATGGTCCCGCCTGTAATGGCTAACAATGCTTGGTTGCGAAGTCCTGCAGTTGAAGGAGCTTTCAGAGAACTTGGTTGATAAGCAGCCAGTAGTGGGATATCTTCCAGATAACACGGTTGATGAACAGCCAGCAGATTGCGCTAGTTTGCAGTAAGAAGTAGAGAGCTGTAGTAAGAAGCAGTATACCTTCCAGAAAACAGGTTTGATTACAGTGGTGAAGACTGCACCAGTATTTATACTCCAGGAGTTGCTAGTTCCAAACGGTTGTCCATGAACTGTGTCTTCAAATGGGGCAAAACTGGTTGGGACTGCTTGTGTAAGGTGGCAAGATTGGCAAGGTTCACCACACAAGTGTTGAACTTGGCCCGAGGCACCATGATTTGGGACCAATTCCTGACACCGCTGGCAACACAATACACTGCATGACCATTAATTGTGCCGATGAACGCGGTTGACGCAGACAAATGAGTTTACATGCAATTAACCAAAACCTAACCTACAATGAATATTCAAAATAAGTGCATCGAATCGTATTTTGAATGGTTTCGACTCAACAAACACCATGCAATAAACAACATTTGTTCAAGGTTATTGGTGTTCTAACTTTTGAACACTTGCAGTTATGACAATTAAAACATGTTGA
>JAVBJR010000263.1:0-3666 GCA_031546965.1 Dysgonomonas sp. | reverse complement strand
ACGGATTTCTTGAACTTTTGGGCTTTTAAGGGCTAATATATAGGAGATATAGTAGCAGTGTCAAATTTATAGTACATTTATAGGATCCTATAATATTTAAAGGAATTATAGGAGATATAGGAGGTCTGGGAGCACTGTATTCAAAAAAACTTTAATAACTTTTTTAATATTCTCTAAAATGATTTTCCATTGAAAACCTTTTTCAAAGTAAATTACAAAACAATACTAATTTACCTTTAAAGTTCAAGGGGTAATTAATTAAGGAGGTTCATTTCCAATAAATACCTCTATTCGGCTGTTTTCTTCGCGTCGCGCGCAAGATCCACAGACGGCGTTCAACTGCAACCAGAGTAAATCTGGAACATATCCGCTAAGATGTTTATAGAGGTTATTAGCAGCCTGGAAAAAGGTTTCAAAACACATTTATATATGGAATAAGCAAAAGTTGAGCTGCCGTAAACAATTTGCTTAACCTCTTGAACGTGCGGCTGTTGCGTGACGCCGAGGTAGCGGAAAGTTGCCAGAATTAATTGCGCGCAGTGCATCTCGGAAACACGTAACTGGGTGAATGAACAAAGCGTAACGTGGAAGAAAGTCATCGATCAATGTTCATCAATAATGGGAAATCGAATTACGTACCTTTAATATTATATTTCCCAAGTTGGTCAGAATATCGGTTACGAGTTTCAACTCGGCGGACATTTTGACGCGGCAACTGGAAAAATAAGCAAGCCCCAATGAGATTAACTTTGATGGAAAGGGAACCTATTACAGGATATTAGATCGATATTAATTTGATATGTTTAATATTTTAACAAAAAATAAACAACGTTTTGTGTCATCGATCAAAATAAGGGAAAATCATTTATTGAACATTTAAAGGTAAAATATAAGTTTTTGTTTCACAAAGTAATTTTGTGTAATATTAAAATGATAAGTAAATAAGTAAATAAATGAATAAGTGAATAAATAAGTAAATAAATGAATGAATGAATGAATGAATGAATGAATGAATGAATGAATGAATGAATGAGTGAATAAATAAATAAGTGAATAAATAAGTGAATAAATAAATAAGTAAGTGAATAAATAATTAAATAAATAAGTAAATAAATTAATGAATAAGTAAGTAAATGAGTAAGTAAATAAATGAATGAATGAATGAATGAATGAATAAATGAATGAATAAATAAATGAGTGAATGAATAATCAAATAAATAAGTAAATAAGTAAATAAGTAAATAAATAATAAATAAGTAAATAATTAAATAAATAAGTGAATAAGTAAATAATTAAATAAGTGAATAAATAAGTAAATAAATAAGTAAATAAGTAAATAAATGAGTAAGTAAATAAATGAATAAGTAAATAAATGAATAAGAAAGTAAATGAATAAATAAATAAGTAAATAAATGAATTAATAAATAAATAAATGAATAAATAAGTAAATAAGTAAGCGAATAAATAAATAAGTGAATGAATAAATATATAAATATAAATAAATAAGTGAACAAATAAATAAGTGAATAAATAAATAAGTAACATCAAAAACATTATAAATAAAATCAAATGAAACCTGTCTATGGTGGAATCTACCTACGGTTGGAACCTATCTATAACAAACAAAGTTACAAAACACCTCACCCTATGACATCATTTTATCCCCATTTTAATTTATTTAAGAACCTCTGTACCATGGAAAAGTACAAATAAAAACATTGAAAACCTGTTTATATGGTAGAAAAATAATAATAATAACCTTTGAAATTCCACCATAAACAGGTTTAACTGTTGTTTTATTTTTATTTCCTACATATTAACCTGAATTTAGCCTGATTTTCCAAGTACCGTAACAGACTGGGCCAAACTTCCTTCGCGAACCTTCCTTCGAGGAACTCTCCGCAAACATTCACCATTGTGCATAAGATGATAAAAGCCTGTAAATTATTCAATAAAATCCTTTTTAATTCCCCCATTTTATGTATTTACATCACGCACGGTGTAGTGTAACCTTGCGGATGATGAAGACCTTCTCGTCGGCGAATCGGAAAGTTAGCGGCTCCCAAACGCGATGAACTATGGGAAGAAGATGATCTACAAATTTATGAATATGTATTAAATAAACCAGATTTTTAATTTAATGCGTGATGTAATGCGTGATGTAACACGTGATGCACCTTCGTGACGTGCGAGGACACGTAACCCAACGTCCACAACCTCCAGGACAACCAAACGGACCTGGGCATCTGTGGATGACATCAAGTGAACGCAACGATCCAATATCTGCAAAATATTCAAAGATATTTGATGAAGTTTCAGTAATAAAATAAAGATCGGTGATGTACAAAAATTATAGTATAGGGATCGGTGATGTACGAAAAATTATAGAATAGGGATCGGTGATGTACGAAAAATTATAGCACAGGGATCGGTGATGTAAGAAAAAATTATAGCATAGGGATCGGTGATGTACTAAAACATTATAGCATAGGGATCGGCGATGTACGAAAAGTTATAGTGTAGGGATCGGTGATGTACTAAAAATTTTAGGTTCGGGATCGGTGATGTACGAAAAGTTATATTATATAGGGATCGGTGATGTACGAAGAATTATTGTATAGGGATCGGTGATGGACCAAAAAGTTATAGTTTCGGGATCGGTGATGTAATCGAATCATAACACAAGGATCAGTGATGTACGAAAAAGTTATAGCATAGGGACCGGTGATGTACGAAAAAAATATTGTATATGGATCGGTGATGTACTAAAAAATTACAGTATAGGGATCGGTGATGTAAACGAATAATAACACAGGGATCAGAGATGTACGAAAAAGTTATAGCATAAGGATCGGTGATGTATGAAAAAGTTATAGAATAGGGATCGGTCATGTACGAAAAAATTATAGTATAGGGATCGGTGATGAACTAAAAAATTACAGTATAGGGATCGGTGATGTAATCGAATAATAACACAGGGATCAGAGATGTACGAAAAAGTTACAGCATAGGGATCGGTGATGTACAAAAAAATATTGTATATGGATCGGTGATGAACCAAAAAATTATAGCATAGGGATTGGTGATGTGCGCAAACAATTATAACAAAGGGATCGGTGATGCACGAAAAATGTGGATTTGTGATTAAATAGGGATTAATGATGTAATTGTGATGTAATACGGATTAGTGATGTCATGTGGATTATAGTCATGTAATGTGGAGTAGTGATTAAATACGGATTAGCAATGTAATGCAGATTAGCAATGCAATATTGATTAATATAATAGTTATGTAATCTGGATTAGTGATGTAATCTGGATTAATGATGTAATATGGATTAGTGATTGAATAGGGATTAGTTATTAAATAGGGATTAATGGTGTCATATGGATCAGTCATGTAATGCGGATTGGTGATTAAATATGGATTAGCGATTAAATAGAGATTAGTGATGTAATACGGATTAACAATATAATATGGATTAGCAATGCAATATTGATTAATCACAATAGTTATATCTGGATTAGTGACGTAATCTGGATTAGTGGTGTAATATGGTTGCGATGCAACGTGGATTAGTCATGTAATATGGATAAGTTATTGAATATAGGGATTAACTATGTACTATGGATTAGTGATTAAATAGGGATTAATGATTGGATATG
>JAVBJR010001235.1:0-3099 GCA_031546965.1 Dysgonomonas sp. | reverse complement strand
AACTATCCAATTAGACATTGGATAACTCTGCAATGGCTCATTTCCGCCCATGGGTTTATTGGGGCAAACATGCTTGTTTTGGTGCCATTTATACACACCAGAAGTTTGTCTGTATATTTTTGGGACACCCTGTATGCTCTCCAGCCATCAGAACGTGAAGGAATCGATATGGATGTTTTCCATCATCTGCTCCATAAGCGTTTCAGTGTTGCGCGAGTCCACTACAACACCAAATGTGAAAATAGACTGTCTATAATTTATAGCCTAATTATATTCATTTGTTAAATATTGTCTCGCCTTCGATTTGAAGTTCTGCTGATGCCTTCAAACATCCAAGTCTGCTGCAACCAATTGCCTTCCTCTGTTATATTTCTTCTTAAACAAGTGTTCCGTCAACTTCGACTATGTCGCCAAGTCCACCTAAGGGTTCAAAATCGTGCCAAGCTACGGTAGTTAAGGTATCCCGTATCCGAAAATACCATTTTATTACTGCCCATTCTGATCCACAAATGCCCACTGCATCCGATACAGGTCACTTCGTCAAAAACATGTATAAGAGTTTTAGCAGTTTCCTATACACCAGTTGGATGTTCTGGAAGAAATTGTTTTCCCGTGGAGACAACTTGAAATCCTGATGTTGGAATAAACCGGCTCCGGAATAGCAATAAAACATGCAAACATCTTATAGTACTGAAATTACAGCATAATAACAAACAAACAAACCTCTGCAACGTAAGCGGAACCCTCCATGGTGGGTAGCAGCGATCATGGTTCCCGTTATCCTCCAGCATCCATTGGGTTCTCCGTTGGCATCCAGAATCTCATTTCCATATTCATCTGTCATGCTGTACGGACATCACACTTGGGTCTCTCTAGTTGCCAACAGTCCAAGTTGCATAAAAGAGGCTTCACTCGGCTCTGCACTAGGGAACTGGATATTATTAATAAGAGAAAAGAAGAATAAAGATAGAAAGGACAAAGTAACGGTTTTAATAAACAAGACAGGCTGAAGAGCTGCATCTATTACATTGATAACCTGCTTTGGTAGTCGCAGGTACAACGCTTCCCTGTCTTCAAGGCCTGCTGCTGTGCAAAAGTAGGTGCTGCGGTCTGTGTGAGAACCAAAATAATGCCTGGGGACATTTCTTAAGTCATGCAGCAGATCTTCTGCAGAACCTTTAACAACATTGTGGTATTTAACCGCTGCTTTGGCCCCACTTTGCATTTTACTGAACTACGTTGCTCACACATTCTTGGCGAAATTGCGGTCCTTTTTTCTAGCGCTGTACATCTTAGTTGAGAAGTTCGATTTTCTGCACCCGTCGTCCATTTGCGCAACGTGTTCTAATGGCACTTTGAACATTGCTGTCGCGATCACCGATGTATGACAGAAACCTAATGCAATACATATCCTTGCTTCTCTGGAATCCTTCAGCTAGTATGCTAACCTCCATAGCGGTGGGGGGTTGCTAAGCAACCAAGTAGACATATCGAGATAGCACAAATTATTGCCATCTTATAACTGACGTTTCAGGGGTGGGGCTTTAGCTCTAGCCGCCCCTGTATCAATGCTTTCTCCTAACTGCTCATTAGATATTCCTGCGTTCTTTCCACTACTACGCTCGTTTTGTGGCTCATGCCACTGGCCTTGGGGCTTGAAAACTCAGAAGCAGCTTTCCTAGCTTTAACTCCCCCTCTAACTGCACAGCACCAACTGCACAGCACCCCTTCTTCATCATCACCAGGATAGTTCCAAACGTCAATTTTAAGCTGTTGAATGGTCTTTTATGTGAACGAAAATGATATGTACGAAAATGAGTTGAATCCTGAGTCATTCAAAAGGCAGCTTTAGTGCAGTATGGAAGTTCCACCCTGTTAAGCTTTCTGTTTCTAGGGTTGTCCACATAGGTTGTCCGGGGCTGTGCAGTGCTTTGTTTTTTCAGGGTTTTACCCCCCAGTAAAGATGTTTCACATCAATAATCCATCCTTATGCTGTTCGTTGTTTGGCAGAGTAAAATCTGCGAAATCTTGAACCTTGGCCGCTAACTCCTGATCCTTCGGCAGTCCTTGATCCTGGATTGGTGCAATGGGTCTTTAATTACCTGTGGGTACCTCGGGCCTTCAGGACCCAATGCCTTCCAGATTGGGTCATCCCACCTGGGGTAACCCGAGACATTGCCCCGCTGTCACATGTGAGGACCAACCCGGTTACCCAATACTGGTCCCAGTCAAAGTATACTTTGGACAGCCCCCACCCAAGCACGGTAGACTGCCCTCTCAAAGCCCACTTGGGCACATCCTCCCACCCGGCCGCCCTCCACTCCTGGACATTACCCGTCCTGAACCAGTTGATCGCCGGAGCATCACATTCCTCGTTGGTGGTGTAATCCCGCCTACTGAGTGACGGTAATATTCTAAGTTGGTTAAAGGTGGACAGCAGCCCATCAACCCTGACATCCAAGAGTCCATGGTACCTACATGTAGGGCACGACCGATGGTATCCGTCGTTTCTATATTGTAGGTTCTATAAATTAACACTCCTGAACAGGTGAGTGTTTCCGTTGTGTTATCCCAATATCCTTTCTCTACAGTAGGAACAATCGGAGCACCGCGTAAAAAATCACATCCGAGAATTACCTGTTGGTTGGCGCGATCCGCATACGTTAGGACCCCAAAGCTCGCTGTTTAGTGAACTGCGACGCAGCTGCAGATCTCAAAACCGCTTGGGGACGGCTTGGATCGATGCAGCTGCGGATCGGACATGAAAATGAAGATCACTTGTAAGGGGGATCCCGGATGGACCCCCAAATATAGCGTCCTTAGCCTTCAGGCGAAGGCTAAGCGACTAAGTAACGTGGCTGCTTGTCTGCCATCCAGGGGTTGTTGGTCACCCGCACCCTGTTCCACGTCATCCATGGTCATCCAATCGTGCCTGTGGTTAATGCTCCACGTCGTCCTTCCGACGGGAACCCAGTTGCTGGGGACGCTGGAACACAGGGCGAAACATCCCAATGTTATGTCTCTCCGATGGAAAAAATACAGCAGGTGCATCTGGATATATGCCTTGGCTAAACAAGCCGACTGTTTTATGTCGGGCTG
>JAVBJR010001030.1:0-4632 GCA_031546965.1 Dysgonomonas sp. | reverse complement strand
GTGCAGTGGATGCTCCTCCATGGGCTACTTTTCCTGCTTTTGAGATTTGTCCTTTTTCATCTACATTCCATACATTACCTTCTTTATCGGTAAGGGTATAGTCTTTTCCTGCAGGCAGTTCTTGTGTGCTGCTTTGTCCGCCTGCGGTATCATCGGCATTGCCTGTTCCATTTACTTCTATTTTGACAATATGCTCTTGGCTGTACAGCTCACAGGTAAGCAATACGATCAGAAACATAATAAATAACAGAAGCTTTTTCATTTATGGACTTTAATTTGGTGATGGCACATAATAGAATTGATAGTTGAATATATTTATCTTTCAATTATCACCTCTGGTTCTTCTATAATTAGAAAATCAACATAAAATATTAATTGGTTCTCAATATTAAGTATCATTTTTCGTTCTTGTTCATCTAATAGTCTTTTCTCTAATCTACGTTCTTTAATCGACTTTATCTCTGTGGGTAAAATATAACGCATTTCATAATAATGATTTATATCAGTATCTCCTGTTTTTTCCGGCTTATTAGTATAGTAAATAAATTCAACAAGCTGATCTTCTTTGCCTCTAGGAGCCGCGATTAATAACCTCGATTTTGATAATTGCGATAGATAAGCCTCTGTATATTCATAATCAGGATACTTAGGACGCAGCCGACGGATGTTAGCTGAAAAATTCTCACTGTAATATTTGACGTTCTCCACTCCAAATTGAACGCCTCTTATATAACCCACCATGTCTACTTGACGAATATACCCGACATCTCGCCACTCTCCCCATATGACATTACCGCTGTGAAATGTAAATTTACCAGTCCTTCTAGCTGTCGCCAAAAAACGATTGTCGTAAGGAAATATACTGTCATAAATGTTCAGTTGCATCGAATCTAATACCTCTTCGGTGAACAGGTCTTCCTTCAACCCCAACAATCCATCTTTTTTCTCCACCAGGTAAATCCGTGAGTCTCCCATATTTACAAATCGATTTACTCCTCCCTGTTTATCCACAAAAACTCCTTTGGGCGATCCCCAATTGCTATACTTTAAATCAGATCCGTAATAATCCAAATAAAATTTGTCTGGAATCAAGAAAGGTCTCTTCCATCCACCTCTTTCATCATGTGTTTCTTCGTAAGACAGTTCTGGATTTTTTTGCATTCTAAAATACTCCCAATCAGACAAAAATTGAGACTCTATATCCGACTTCGTTTCCAAACTTACTTCTTGGCTATGTGCCGAAATAAATAAATTAACCAATGCTATTGCTATTAATAATCGTTTCATCTTTCTTTTTGTATCTTAGTAATTATTTTGATCTGTACATACTTTTGAGTGTTCATGATTGTGGCGTTCATGCCCTGCCCCCATACTGCAACCTCTGTTTGAATCAATCGGTGAACCAGTGCTTAATCCATCTGATAATCTATAACCATATGCAGAAATTTTATCTCTTATCACTTTCCATTTAAGTTTGTCAAACTCACGGAAACGACTCCACCAATGATGCAAAAGTTCATGTGCCATTAAATGAGAAATTCTAGCTGTGAAATTCTAGCTCGCAGATTGTAATCCATAAAATTATTTCTATTAATTTAGTTCCTGCCTGAGCTGAGTTTATTATCAAAATATAACATTATCATTAATCCATTGCTTTAGTAATTTCTTTATTTCTTTTTTATTGGAAGTTGATAATACTAATTTTAGTTCTTTTCTATTTTCATTTTTATCTATCTCCAAAGAATACCTTTCTAAAATTCCAGCCCATTTATCCCAATTCTGATTTTCAATAAAACAAGTCCCTAACCACATAAGAGTTGATTGTTCTATTGGAATAAATTGTTCTGTTGTAGCCGATTTTTGTTTAGATAGAACATTCATTATATGGACTTCCTTTCCTGTTATATCTAAAAGATCGACCATCTTTAATAAGATTCCCTTATCTTGCAAGTACATTCCTACCTCGAAGAAAGACGATACTAGATAATTCATTTGCTCAGATATAGGAATATTTCTATAAATAAACTGATTCGACTTCTTTTGTAATATTGTATTATTAATAATATAATCCAATGTGTATTGTGTATTTATTTCTCCTTTTATTGAATCATTTCCTAGTTTAGCCAAAGCTAATAATGTTTCATGTTTGGGATAACGAGGATTTTTTATATTTGCGGATAATATTGGAATTGCATTTTTCACATTCCATGTGCCGATAGCCAAAACGAATGCTGGGGGATAAGAGCGTGCTCTCAGATATGATAAACTTGTTTTTATTGTCTGCTCTCTTATAGAATCTTTAACAAGCTTGAAACAAATAGAATCATTTCCACAAATAGTTGATGTCATTCTATTGATATTTTTTATTACATTGTCGTTTAAAGACGTAGCATCTTTCATCGTTTGTGAAGGAAGATAGCCATTCAATATATTTATTACTTTGGTTTGTATACTGTCTGGAAGTTTTATATTTGTTTTATAACTCAAAATCGAAAGGTGATAATAAGGAACGCTATCTAATATAGCATTTACTCTCTCAATATCAACCACTTGTGCAACGCCTTTAAAAGGCAGAAAAACACAAAAAAGCAAATAAATTATAGTTACTATCTTTTTCATGGTATTGGGTTTTTTCCGTTGATTATTTTTATTTGTGACTTGAAAAACATATTCCTTGGAATAAAATAATCCATATAATTGTGTCGAGAAAATTGTTGTGATGGATTACCTAATATAGCATCGTTAAATATATCATCTAATTGCAAAGTATGTCCACACTCATGGATAATGAGTTCAAGCATATCAGCCGATGATACAACTGGAACTTTCCACATCACAGCATATGCACTTTTGCTTAAAACCCCTCCTCCAAGATAAGTATTTGTATAGATAGCTGTGGTTGGTCCCGCAAATGTCAAATCTGACATTACTACAAAATAAGTATTTGGTTTATATAAAGTTGGATTGAGAACCCGATCCCTCATTAGTCGTTGCAATACTCTTCTATATGCAATATTTGAATCAGCCAAATGTGCAGTCGTTGCTGTTGTATCTATAATCGTATAGATAGTATTATTTACATCAAATATCTTAAAAGCTTGATTTAGGGAATTATTATTCATCTTATTCTGTAAATCTATAGTATTAATTATATTAGTCATGGGAAGGGTATCGGTTTTATAATATATTACCTGAACATTTATTAACGGATCTTTGTCCATACTCACAATTTCACATTGACCAATTAATTCTTTTTTCTCAATATTTTCCTTTCCTTTTCTATAAAAATGGAGATAATCCGGATTCGTAAATGTGTTTCTGTGATTACTATTATTAATTGTTATCATTGATGTTATTGTATCATACGTACATATGATATTGGGGGTTGATGCTTCAACAAAATAATCATAAGAAGATATTTTGTTGATTATCTCGGCTTTTACCAGAATGGTTTCATTGGGATTCATTGTTATAAAAGGACAATATAATACATCTCCATTACTGTTATAAATAGTATCATAAACCATATTTTGTTTTGGGACAGATGTTGGACTAAAATCCAATCCATCATCAAATCCAAAATTACCATTGTATGCTGGATCTATTTTAAATTCGACATAAGGAGCATGATGTACATTTATATTAATATAAGCTAGAGTATCAGACTTCCCAATGTGTTTCGCTTGTATTAACAAATTATTAGAGAATTTCCTTTTTATGCTGATATTTTTTATTGTATCAGTATTTACAAGTAGATATATACTATCTCTATTAATTGTATTTCCAACTTCATGTAATTCGATCTCGAAATCTTTATTGTTCATCGCAACATTTAATATGTGATTATTTATTGCAATGGAATCACTATTAATTGTAAAATAATATTTTATATTATTAGGTAAATTATTATTTGAAACAACTACTTCGCTTATCGTCACTTCTTCGGGACTCTCTTTTTTCTGCACAATATACTCATTCCCATCTTTGTCAACAAGTGTAGCTGGTATTGAGCCTACTTTCACCTCATGCTTATTACCGTCTTTATCTTCAAGAGTAACTAAGTAATAAGGGGCATTTTCGCCCTTGCTCTGTTGAGAACTTTCGCCCTTTATTATCTCATCTTTCGATGGATCTACATACTTATATGTCCCTCCGACATCGGGATTAGGTATATAGTCTACCGATACGGTTGTTACCCCTTTATCGCCGAATGTTTCGCCGATTCCCTGAGAGGTGTACATCAAAGCGGATTCATTGGGGTCATAAGTCGTTTCAATGACTCCTTCAATAAGTTGTTTATCCGTATTGAGCTTGATGTTGTTAAAGCTCACTTTGAGTTTGGTATCTGCCAGATACGGTACTTGGATATATCCTGTTCCGCTGTAAATTCCTCCGGCACCTTGCGATTGGAGTATGGTTACAGGGAAATCGCCTGCCATAATTACTTCGTTGATTCCTAAAGCAGTTGTTAACGGGGCTTTGTTGGTTATATCTACGGATGGTTGTATACCGCACTGGAAGTTGTCGTTTGTGCTGTTTTTGCTGTCTGTGGTAAAGTATTGGATTCCGCTGTAGGCATAGGCATTGCCGGTGGGGTCATCTATTGTCATGGGATTGGTGTTACCGCCCATA
>JAVBJR010000429.1:0-2634 GCA_031546965.1 Dysgonomonas sp. | reverse complement strand
TTCTGTTAATGGCATTGTACCCTCAACTGTTTCATTTGAAATTATTTGCTAAATTACAGAGGTGATAATTGGAGGTTTTCAAGATTGTGGCATTGGGTTTTTGTAATAATAAACACGGAATAAAATATGCTGACGTTTTGGGGACAATGTCTATTTTTCACGGGATTTTAATTTTGGCGGAGGTAATAATTTAGCGCAAAAGTTACTTCAGCGAAAATAGCGAAAATAGCGAAAATAAAACTTCAGCAAAATCAACCACTTTTAAAGTATATTAGTCTTATTCTCCGAGCAAGAGAATAGGACTTTGTGTGTTAAATAGGACGGTTATAATCACATCTGATTTAATAAACTTCTGATACAGGAAACATTTTGAACTGATATATTCAACAATTGCATATTTAATGTGGTCCTCTCCATAATCTCTGTGGTACTGTCACAGGGTTCTGAACAGACTTGACAGTTGCTCAAGTTAGTTCTCAATGGATTAAAATAAATAAAGGAATATTTTTGAGCGATTTTATTTCTAGATTCTGATAGTCAAATTCTATGCAAAGTTTCTTATAGCAGAAGTGCTCTTACAAGAAACGTTGGCTAAAGTCAACCAATATCGGTGGTCCCTTCGATTTTACTATAATTATAAACGGTTTGAACTATTTATATTCAGAAATTCAAAAATTCATATATTGTTGTTTACATACATCTAAAAGTAAGAGCTCTAAATCAGTGGACTTAAAGGCAATTTAATTGGATACTCTTCATTAAATAAATACAACTAGTAAGGCCTCTTATACAGTGACCTTGCAAACCATTAAACCATTTAATTAAATAGACTGTTCATTAGATTTTACCAGTAAAATCTCTACAGTAAACCAATTTCTGTTGGCCGGTTTTTCTTTTTAATTATTAAAATATTGAAATCATTTCACACAATTTTAAAACATACAAGATTTCTTCTGAATAAATGATTATGACATTATAAGTTATGTGTAATATAATCTTGATATTCCTTAATCACATGCAAAAACCGGCGAACAGTTGAGGGTTTACTGTATCAGAGGTCCTCCTAAAATAGAGTTTTTGTTGCTCAGTATTAAAGGAGAACAGACAGGGTGGGAAAAGTGGACTGTGGTCAGAGCCCGAAACGGGCTCTAGAACCCATTCTGGCCAATTATGGACAGACTAATTGGTGGGTAGTCCAAATTTACCCAATGGCATGGTTGGTCATAGTCCACATTACCCGCCCTGTCTGTTCTCCTTTAAGTTTGTTCAGGGTTCCCTACGAGCCTATAAAAACCTATGCGCTGCATATTGCATACTGTGTGGCCACCGAGAGAAGACAGTTGCCTGGGGCGCAGAGGTGAGGAATAGTCCAAATGGAGGGGGGGATAGTCATCCACTGACAGGGAGTTTTCTGGCGCCCAGGTGAGAGCCAAATACCACCCCCCCTTCATTTGGATCATTCCTTCTCTCTGCGTCCCAGGCAACTGTCTTCTCTCGGTGGCCCCACAGTAGTAATGAATCTGTTTTCGTGGTATTTATTGTTTAATATATAATATTCCTATTCGAAGCTATACCTATTATAAATTATTCCCAGCACATTTTCGAACTGATTCCTTTTCGAAACAAATGCAATTCGATATAAATACAGTTATAAACTATTTATTCCTGTTCGAAACTATTCCTTTCACAAATTATTCTGAGCATATTTTCAAACTAATTACACTTCAAAATTAATAATTTTCGAAACTATTCTGCGTCAACGGTTGTGGTGCGTCTCTTAATAATCCTGTCACACAATCATGGACACGCCTCCAACTCGTCATACATGCCCTGCTATTGGCTGGAGAATTTTTTCCCTGCTATACCTCGCACTTCCCTCCCACTGGCTTTTCACCCAACCCTGTAATCTTGGATATGGTTTCAGTATTCAAATTCTTCTTATGGATGCATGCGTGTTTATTATTCCCGCCACCGGCATTCAAGTAAACACCAATCGCGGTGAGTTGTCAGTTGCATGGTACCTTGCTGACTGATTCATCTTTCATTTTGACTGACTAAATGCGGGTCATGGAAATGTGTAATGAGATAAACACTTTCCAATATGATGTAAAGCATTGGTATAATTGCTGACCCCCAACCTGCTTATTTGCAGGTCGGTTCAACACACCTGAAGATCTCGGACAGGCCCCCAAATGTTGTGCCCCAAGATTGATTGTCACAAACACCTGCTACTTACTGGTGCATGCATGTTAATTATTCTTGCCACTCATATTCAAGTAAACACTAATTGGAGAGTTGTCTGTTGCCGTGTGGTTTTCCTTGCTGGATATGGTTTACCCCTGTGATGTAGGTGCAATAGTATGGCATTTTACTGCGGGATGTATTTTATGTGGGCATTTGCTATAATAGGTGTCCGTTGTTTTGTAGTGCTTGAAGTTTGTGGGAGGGAAAAAGTTGGAGCGAGGTTCTTCGATTTGCTACGGGTTTTTATCTTTATATGATGGATTATTGTACGCAATGTTCCATGCATGTCTGATACGAACAGCCGGAATATAGAACACTAGAATTATCACTCATGAAATCATATTTATGAAGAAGACCTTGCAATTCCACTACAGTTCGATCATTTATAAT
>JAVBJR010001138.1:0-3829 GCA_031546965.1 Dysgonomonas sp. | reverse complement strand
CTCAACTTTTCCGTTTAATATCGCCGTAGGTAAATTTTTGTCATAAAAACGGATGTCGTAACTAGTTTCCTCGATATTAAATGCATCAGCAGTTAAAGATTGAAGCAGGGTAAGGAAAACCTTTCTGTTCACCTTTAAGTGAATTATAATACATTAATTGCTTCTATATTTTTTTTATTTTACAGTGCATAGGTAATTATATATGTTTTACACTTTCCATTGATTACTGTAGCTTTGCTAGGACTCATTTCAAAATTTTCTTATATTATATCAATCAACATAGATTATTTATATATTGATAATAAATAATTAAAGCAAAGATAGTTGGTATACATACCTGAAAATTAGTCACAACAATGTATTTTCAACAATCTTCATGGCGATGTATATGTATGTACATATATGCAGTAAAGATCATGATGACAATTTTCTCACCTAAGAAATATAAATTTTTATTAATGAAAGTTTATTTCCACATATGTGCATGTAATAAATCATTAGTTCCAAGGCTACTTTATGTATAACCAATGGTAACATTTATTCACTAAGTATGTATATAGGTTTCAAATGCAAATACATATATAAAAAAATGTAACCATATCTATTGTAGGAATCTATATAGGAATCATAGCTATATATATCTTGTTCAGTATTGAATTGTAATTTTTTATATCTCTTTGCCATCAAATAGCTCATTCAGTCTGCAAAATATTGCCTGCTAGCGCTGAATATTGTGAAAGCCTATCACGCACGAAACACCTAGGCCTATAGCGAATACAATAAATAATATGGGAATATATGATGAGTGGCAAGCAATTACGTTTGAGCCAACTTTATACCGAAGCTATCTTTTTATTTATTTATTTTAATCTTTCTATATTTTGTTGGCATCAAGTATTTGAAGCACGTTTGAAGCCGTTTCCCAGCGGAAATCGCAGTGTTGGCTGCAAGTTGAAGCCAAGCTTATTTGGCACTTGTTTTTGTCTCTACCACTAAGACATGTTAAGGTATGTTGTGACTGAAATGCCGAAGTTGTGTGTGCGTGTTTTGTAGAGGCAACACGTGACTCCCTGTTTGCAAAACTCCATGGGGATTTTAGTCAAGTAGGCAACATACACGTTACAAATGCAGTATACCATGTATACATATAAGTACATGCTATAGCTGCCAGGTTTAAATTTTCCATTTCAAACACAGTTTTGCTCCAATTCCCAACAGGGAAACATTCAACAAAAATAACACATGTCATGCATGTAGGGTACCTACACATTCAGCAACCCAACTACACAGGATGAAATGTGAATAATATTTCCAAGGAAATATTAAGTCCAAATATCTTGACCACCCATTTTCTTTGTTCATGTGGTAAAAATAATAATTACAAAGTTCTCCATCTGTGGGATAATTCAAAGGTATTGCAATGCAGGTATCTATCTATTTATTCACATACAGATCTTAAAATTAATATTAGAAAAAGTGTAGGGGAGACCGGGGCCAAATGCGACACGGGGTAAAACCGCCAAAAGGCGTGGCGTTCGCAAACACAACTCAAAAATCGGGAAATTACAGTCAAGTTTTCCTTTCATGTGTCTTCAAATGTTGTCAAAGTTTGAAGACGTTCGCATGATCCGATTTTGAGATAACTCGGAAAATACGATTTCAGCGAACCTAGATCAACTTTTACATTCGCATATTTCGAATTCCGGCGTTTTTCATAAACATCGAAAAATTATTATACTTAGCTTATGTTGTAGCCTGGTTTCAAACCTTAAAAACGCACCCTAGTTTGTTGCTGTGCGTTTCGTTGATGATTTGTAAACGTAATCCGCTTGTTCAAAGTCCGAGTGGGGCATGAACGCGTCAAAATACCGGTACGTCGTACCATGTACGGCGTATCGAGTATCGAGCGGTATCGCGTATCGAATGTCGCGTATCGAGTACCGTGTACGGCGTCGGCTTCGTTTTCCCGTACGATTTCGCCACATCCAAGGCGGAATTTTAGCCTGTAGCCAATTCTAATGGCCGATTCATGATCAAAGTGAGTTCATAACAACACTGTCTACTTACCATTAAATCAACTCGGATTTTGGAGTCGATTTAATTAGTTTTATATGGATTTCTAGTTGGCGTTATTTGATAAGTTTAGCAACATTAGGCGAGGAAAACCGTCCGTTGGCCAGTTTAGTGGAAATAAATTGCCCGTAATATTTTTTCTACAGTTATTTAATGTATTTAGAACAATATATAATATAGGTCTGGAGTTGTGAATCGCAACGACTGCCTTGCTGTATTTAAGGTAGAGCATCGCGCACAGGACGGATCTTCTGAACAGAGAAAGTGGGTTTCGTTAGTTATCGTCTTTAAATATTCTAATCCTGTAATATTCGCGAAATAAATACTATTAGGTAAATTAATGTACTTACCTATTTTTACACATTTTCCCGATGTTTTTAGGCCGAACGTTGCAGCAGAACCGAATTTTTACTTTTTCCATTGAAATAATTCGTCCGTCCAGACATTTCGTCCTGAAAAAACGTCCTTAAAAAATTAAACTTGGCACAGAAAAATAAAGCATTTTATTCTGCACAGTATGAAATAATTCGCTTGAATTTTGGACAATCCGTTCAAAATTCAAGCGAATTATTTCATACTGTGCAGAATAAAATGCTTTATATTTCTGTGCCAAGTTTACTTTTTTAAGGACATTTTTTCAGGACGAAATGTCTGGACGGACGAATTATTTCAATGGAAAAAGTAAAAATTCGGATCTGCTGCAACGTTCGGCCTAAAAACATCGGGAAAATGTGTAAAAATAGGTAAGTACATTAATTTACCTAATAGTATTTATTTCGCGAATATTACAGGCTTAGAATAATTAAAGACGATTAACTAACGAAACCCACTTTCTCTGTTAAGAAGATCCGTCCTGTGCGCGATGCTCTACCTTAATGGCGGTTTTACCCCACAATTTTCCGATTTTGAACATTGCGCCCATGTAACTTTGGGGATTTTTCACGCGGGCGCAATCGTATGAACCCAGGTAAAAAATTTATAGCCTTCAAGCCTATATCCTTGGCTTTCAAACACACGTTAGTTTTTAATTTTCCGATAAGTAGTTTTACGGGAATTAATTCGTAAGTGATTTTTGACGCATTTGGCCCCGGTCTCCCCTACATGAATAGTGATAAATAATAAGATCAAACAAATTTGCCAGCATGATGTAATGCAACGGAAGCCTGTATAGAACTGTAAGTTGGACTAGGCACCTGGCACCACTGCCAACTTGGCTCTTCCTCTTTTTGTCTACAACGTGGGGAATCGAAATCACTAGCTGTATGCATAGTTGCACCGAAAATTTGTTAAAAAGCACCAAGAAAGCCCGTTCTGAAAGGGTTTGAACAATTTATTGCTGTTATGTTATCATTAGCTGGATGCACATCCAATTGGGAATAATTGTTATTTCATATTCTTCAAATTTCAAAATTGTCGGCATAATATAAGCCTAACATGTGCTCGATCTGAAAGAAGCAATTAATAAAACTATCATAATAACTATAATAACTATAATAGCCCTTTTGCTGACCTGGAAAAAACAAAGGAATCTGCTGAACATTTTTGGGATAAATATCAAAGTAAGTTTTTTTTAAGTCTCTTACATTATGCTGAATACGGTTAAAATGTAGTATCGCCTCGATTACTAGCCCCCCTTAATTACGCGCTTCCCTCGATTTAGCGCCCCACTTTCAGGGTGAAAAGTTTTTTTTAGCGCCTCCCTTGATTAGCCGCCTCCCACGTTTTCAGGCCAAATTTTCCCTGCTTTATTATGTTG
>JAVBJR010000033.1:0-10024 GCA_031546965.1 Dysgonomonas sp. | reverse complement strand
TAATACAAATTAACACTTTACGCAGTCAGTAATTCAATTTGTGCTGCTCGCTCCTCCCTCTCTCTCATTTTCTTTCTCCTTTGATCGTCTATTCTTTTTAACTTTTTTATACCAGACCCATCCTCCTTTAATACCTTCTCTACCGGTTCTCCTTTCCCCTCTATCTCTATACACTCTTCTATGATATGCCTCACAGTCTCTATCTTCCTGCCACACAAATCTGCACATCCTATCTTTCTCGTTTTTCTAGTACTTTCCTCCCTCCGCCTCATTCCCTAACCTATATCTCGCTAAAAGTCTCTTTTCTTTTAAATTTATCCGCCTATCAACTATATATGCACATTTTTCTCTACCACTTTTCCATTTCCTGTACTCTGGGTTATACCTCGATCCTTCAATTCTGCACTCATTTGTGTGCCATTTCCTTTCCATAATTCTCCGTTGAATCTCCAGTTTCATATCCCACCCCCTATCTTCCATATCTCTCTGCCCTTCTATTGACAATCCTATCTTTGCTAATTCCTCTTTCTCCTTTTGCTTCCCTTTTAACTCTGATTGGGCTCCCTCTCTTCTCCACACTGCGCATGCTTTAGCCCAAGTCTCTTTTTCTTGCTCCACCATCCTCCTCTCATACATATGAGCCCTCCACCATGTACTTCCCCATAGCATCTCAATTCCCATTTCTTCCTGAATCAAATACTGCGGTGTGTTCCAATCTAGCCCGAGCATCCATCTCCAGTATGTTGTTTCTAATCTTTGTAGCTCTTCCTGTTCCTGTACCCCCCAAATTTCTACTCCATACAGAACTATTGCTTCTATGATTACTTTAAACAATTTCATCCTTAATTTTAGTTCTCCTTTTAACCATCTCTCCCCTAATCCCCATACTGCTCCCATTGCTGCTCTGGCTTTTTGCTTAACATATTTGACCTGCTCTGCACAACCCCCATCCGCCTGCATCATATACCCTAAATACTTGTATGTCTTTACTATTTCAATTTCCTGTTGTTTCCATAACCATTTTTCCGCCTTTGCAGGCTTCCCCCCCTTTTTAAAAATCTGCATCTTGGACTTCTTAACATTCAGTTCTAATTTATATCTTTTCAGGTACTTTTCTAAACACCTCAACATGCCTTTCATTTCTTCTGGGTTCTCTGCCATCAAAATCATATCATCTGCATATGCTAGCGTGAAGATTTTCTTCCCTTTTATAATAGTTCCTCCATCCTGATTTTTCTCTAGCCACTTTTCTAGATCTGCTATATACAGGTTGAATAACACTGGGCTGAGTGGACAGCCTTGCCTAACCCCTTGCCATGACCCAAACACTTTTGACATTCCCTCCTCTGTCCTAACTCTATTTGTTGTCCTTTTGTAAATCATTTCAATGCTTCTGCCTAATCTCCCTTTTACTCCCAGGATCTTTAGCTTTTTACACATTTCTTCTCTGTCAATTGTTTCAAAAGCAGCTCTTAGATCTACATAAAACGCATATAACTTCCCCCGTTTTTTCCTTAATCTATTTTCGACAATCGTTTGCAATATATATATATTATCCCTCGTCCCTCTCCCACATCTAAATCCCGCTTGATTTTCCGGCAAAATCTTTGCTTCCTCCGCCCAACGGGTCAATCGTACATTTATAACACTAGCAAAAATTTTATATGCGGTACTTAATAGCGATATTCCTCTGTAATTTTTGGCACTATTTGCATCTCTGCTTTTGTAGATTGGCACTACTGTTGCTTCTCTCCATCCTTCCGGCATCACTCCACTTTTCCACACCTCATTACACAGCTGCAACAACTCTCTTTTTATCGTCTCCGTCGCATATTTCCACACTTCGTTTTCCAAACTATCGCCTCCCGCTGCTTTTTTCACACTCAGTTTCCTTATTTCTCTCTCTACTTCTTCCTCTGTGATGTCTTCACTCCATATCCCTTCTTCTGCTCGAGTCTCTTCCTCTGTCCATACATCCTCCCACTCTGTTCTCTGTATCTGCCCTCCCAGCTGCTCTTTAAAATGCTCTACCCACTCCTGTTCCCCAATATTGTTCCGAACTCCCTTCTTATTCCTCCTTTCCTTATTTATAAATTTCCAAAATTCCTCTTCATTTTTTAAATTTGCAACTTCACCTGCTATCTCCTTTCTCCATTGTTTCCGACTTTCCTCACAGATTTTCTTCCAATTTCTTCTTGCCCTTATATATTCCTCTCTACACAGTTCCCTTTCCCCTTCCTTTGCATTTCTCATTTCCTTTAGACGCCTCCTTACAAGTCTCCGTCCTTCATTACACCTTATACCCCACCATGGTGCATAGTTCTTTCTTTTCCTCCCCCACACTCTCTCTTTTCTAAGTCGTGCCCTCTCTATTTTTTCTTTAATCCTTTCCCATCTTTGCTCCACCGTTCCACCCTCTATACCCTTCCATTTCTCGTCTTCCAATTTCAACTGATACGCTGCTCTGCCTTCCTCTGACCACTCATATCTCTTCCGATCACTCGTCCCCACTGCCCCCTTTTTTTCTTTTATTACTCTTTCATGTGTCTTCAACAAAATTTTAAGAGGCATATGATCTGATTCCACTCTGTCCTCTATTTCAAACTTCACTACTTTCTCTCTTGTCCATTCGTTCACAATCCCATAATCCAGCACTGAGCCCATCCGCTTTTCCACGTATGTCCATTCTCCATTTTCGTCTCCCTGTGCCCAGCCATTTAGAACAAACATATTTTCTTCCTGTAACCACTTTTTCATTTTCCGTCCCTCCGTATTACAATCCTTATCTTTGGATCTTCTTTTCCTTTCTCTTCCATCCCCTCCTATCACTATCCCCTGTTCAGCAATTCTCGCGTTCATGTCCTCAACTACCACCCATACCTCATTCTCTTTTTCTTCTTCTCTTCCCATTTGGTCTCTAATTTCTGGAGCTAACTTTTCCCACCCTTCTCTATTATATACAGCTAACAAATTCCACTGCTGATCTTCGATTCGTCCCGACCATCTGATTGTTTGGGCACTAGCTACAAACTTTGCCTGTTTTTCCATATCCAACTCTTTCCGTATACCCACTAAAATCCCTCCAGCTGCTCTACCTTTTACATGGATTCGTTGTGCATCTAGCCGTCCCCAATCATATTCCTTTGGTAGTTTCTTTTCCCACCCCTTCCACTCTTTCCCTTCTACCCATGTTTCTATAAGTACCACTATCTCAAATTTCTTTATATATTCCCAGAAGTTGCTCAATTTATTCTTAATCCCGGATACATTCCATGCCAATATCTTTAGACTGCCAGACTCCGCCCTCTTCCCCATCCGTTTTTTGGCCCTCTGTTTGTGCGCTCCATCTCAATATCCTTCTTCTCTGCATTCCATCTATATCTTTGTCCGTCAATTATCAATCTGTCCAATCGCACCGCTGTCCTCTTTCCATTCTCCCTCACTTTCTTTGCTGCTTCTCTTAGGCACCTCCTTGTCTCTCTCATCTTCGCTGTGAAGTCTTCTTCAATGTAAATTTGTGTATTCTTTAGCCTGCTTTTCCTTTTTAATATTTCCTCCCGAACTTTCTCATCCTCCAATTTAAACACAATTGGTCTTTCCCTTCCTTCATAATATCCACCCACTCTGTGTGCTCTCACTATTTTCACATTTGTCATTTCCAGCCGCTGCTCTAATATTTCTAGTACTTTTCCTTCCGTTTTTCCCTACGATTCCTCTTCATCCTCCTTCATCCCCTTCATCACCAAGTTCACCCTTCTGGCTCTGTTTTCTAACTCCTCCAATTTATCTTCCAATCTCTGTAATTGTATCTGCAGCAGTCTCTTCTCTTCACATTCCCTCGATTTTTCTTCCTCTCTTAACCTCCTTTCTTCCTCCGCTCTCTTTTCCGCTTCTTCCCAACGTTTATTTGCCTCCTCCCATCTTCTATTTGACTCCTCCCATTTACGCGCCCACTCATCGTTCTTTCCTTCAAGTCTCGAAAATTTTGTAAGCAGTTTGTCGATTTTTGCTTCTAATCCACTAGGTTCTCTCCTCCTTTTCTCTCTTTCACTAGTTTCTTTTTCTTCTGTACTTGGTTTTTTACATGGTGGGGATCTGTTGGATCCTCCTCCTTTGGATGAATCCGCCCCTTCTGCCTTCTTTGCTTTCTCCATCTGAGACATTTTGTTGTTCTCACTTTACTTGCTTCGCTCTCTGTCCTGTCACCAATAATCTTTTAGTACACTTTCGTATCACACCACAATTTAGGGTCTCCCTGTACACTCCACTTATCTTTTGCGGCAGTTTCACAACGGTGAAACTGCCTATTTCCTTGAAATGCTGACCACCCAGTTGTTTTCTTATACACAATTCGTCTGTGTTTTCGCTCCACCAATACACTATTCTTGATGTCGTAATTTTACTGCCCTTCTCCAGTTGCACCCTCTCATCTGCTGGACACGTACGTCACTTGACACTTATATAGCTGCCACGTCACCAATCTCTTGTCAGCCGTCGTCGTTTAATTTTACGACCTCGTTTTTCGTTTCTGCACAATTCTCCTACTCCTTTATATTTTGTCAACTGACTGTGTAATCCTTTTGTAGTATAATCTCTGCTTTTCATCGATCATCACTTTTTCTATTTAGGCCTACCGAACTGCGTAGGGAGCGACACACAAACACGTCCGCTCCCGTTGCCAACCAACGGCGCTCCCCCGTAATTAAAGAATGTCCCCTAATCTAAATTTGTAGGTGGCAATGACGTAATTAACGAATGTCCCCTAATCTATATTTCTAGGTGGCAATGACGTAACGAATGTCCCCTAATCTAAATTCTGTGGTGGCAATGACGTAATTAACGAATGTCCCCTAATCTAAATTCGTAGGTGGCAATGACGTAATTAACGAATGTCCCCTAATCTAAATTCCGTGTTGAGAAAGTGATGCCATGTGGCTGTTGCAGTTGAGTCGGCGCATGCGCGTGTGATGACGTGTTATGTGTGTGACGTAAGCATGTAACGGAACATCCGGCTCGGAATTTTTCAGCAGAGACCGTCCATTGCAGCCTTTTTAAAGACGTTTTCACGTCAAAATGGGTTGTGAAGTACATAATTAAATTTTGTGAGTAACATGATCACATACATTAGTAACAATTATTATTAACCTAAAAGCTTGTTATTATTTATTTCCACAATAGAGAAAATTTGCAGCAGGAGTTTTGTAATTATCACATGCTAGGTGCATATTGTGCACTGACAGGGAAGAAATAAAGCAATGGAGCAAAACCAGTGAAAAAGTATGACACAAATCAATAATCTGTCTGTTGAAATAAGCTTCCGTAAACCAAATTTTATGTAAACACGAGTAACTTAATCATAACTTAGCAAGTGGATTCAGCATCTTTCCAATCTCCTGCCAAGCCGTTTCTTTTGTCTTGTTATCCCTGAAACGACCTAAACTGCTGTTTATAAAACTCCATAGCTACGAACTTTCTCTATGAGTTCATCATCAGCCATTTTGGAAGAGACGGGAGTAAAAGAGGAAGAGCCAAATGGTCACGTGTTTACAGGAACCTGGGTGATTGGTTCAGTCACTACTGCTTCTACTTCTACGTTCCTACGGCATCATACTACTGCATGCTAGCTACTTTACTTCATCCTACGTTTTCCATTCTACTTCCTTCCCATAATGCAACATTGTACCCTACTTTACTTCTACTGCAGTGTGAACACTACTGTGAACCTAGCTTTAGACGTTCAACCTACTTATACAGGATGAGTTTGTGTGGATTCCACTTATAACGTCTAAAGTATTCACGACAGGTCAAAACGTTTACAGAAGTGAATAGGATGGCCATATGCTGATCCCGAAAATGGTATCGCACGTGACCTATGATGTTATCTCAAGGTCATCTGTGTTCTAACTTTTCAACCGTTGAAGGTTTGGTGACAATTTTGAATCAGGCGCTTGAAGAGCACATCCGATTTTGTTCATAAAGAATTAGTTTCAGAAAGTTTGGTGCATTTATAACCAATACAGAATGTTTTGAAATGTGTGTCTTCAATATGAATGATGTGTGCTGCAGTGCAGTAACACCTCATTTGCTAAGGGTTAGCACCTCCCTTACGGAAATACCATGTATGGTCCATATAAGACCATATCCGGGTTAACTATATCAGAAATAATTAATTGAAATGTGGTCAGGTTACAAACATGTAAGGTTTTTGCAAGTATTTATTAATAATGTTAAACTGATTTCAGTGTACAATTTGGCTATAATGATCACATTTTCTTGTTAGCTTAAACATATAGGTTCACTGTAGCAAACAAATTTCAAGTAATATTTGTTTTTAATTCATTGCTCTCTATACAATTTAGCTTTCCACCTTGAAGTGATTTTTGATTTGGCAACAAATGATAGAAAAATACGTATTCTTCAATAATTGAGTACATGCATGTTATTATGTTGTCAAAATGCTGTTTTCGATATTTTCTGGATATAGCAAACCTCGGCTATAGAGAACTCCCTTAGTTCACTATAACCGAGTTCGGCTGTATATGTATTTTGATTAATTGGTTAGCAACACAGTACAATTAGTCATAATCATGCATATGTATTTGTATAATTAATAATTTAAGCAAAACGATAGCTTAGCACCTGCACCTTGCTAACCCATTATTTTAATACTTTAACGACGGTTTGGAAGCAAACCATCACCTTATAAAGTAAGGTCCACTGTAGTTTGTGGATGATGGTTCAGAAGTCTAGCATAAAAACTGACTGGCATTTCACATTATTTGCATAACTTATGACATAAACAATGTCTTTATAACTATTAAATAATAATTTCATAACATAGTGAATCCATTGGAAGTCAGGCATATATGGACATGCCCTCTCAGATATGGCCAAATGTGGACCAATTTTAGATATGGCCAGATAAGGCAAACCAGATATGGAACTCCAGATATGGACCATATTTGGAATTTCCGTAAGGGGTCAGTCACTCAAAATATGTGAGGAGCAATTCACAGTAAATGGGACAAGTTTTTACTGTATTCAGGAAATGATTTATTGGATGACAAACAATAGCTAATGTACTTTCGGGATAGACCGTTTTGAAAGAGTGTCACATTCAATGGCACAATGTTACGAACATGGGAAACATGGTGCACCTGTGGCGCCGCCCCGCGGCATCACCTGGTCGTTTCATGAACTAAGGAATGCACTAATGTGCACTACACTGCAGACCCACCGCACTATATAGTCTATCCGAATTCATGAATTCATCTAAGTAGTTTTCAAGAAATTGGGACCACGTTGTCACCGCATAATCCTCAGCTACAAAAGTAGTGCCGCGTTTTGTTTAAAAAATTGCTATAACAGAGAGCAAACATCACACTCCATATGGAGGTTTTTTATTTACACTTCTAGCTTTATTGTGGTAATATAGTGTGCCTGTGTTGATTTGTGTTAGGATCGAGCAACAATATTCTGCATTATTTACGCGGTTTTGCAGTGGAAATACATTGGAGATCCCTAGTAACCGGCGTTGCCACGTTACCACGTGCAGTTTCGATGCCATTATTTGGATTGACGTTGTCGGGCGTTGTATTTTATTTCCAAATGTTTTTTTTGCAAAAATACAGTGCATTTAATGCAATGCAATATGTCGGACTTTTGGCCCAACTAGTTATGCCTAAACCCGTAATACGCAATAAAAAAACACTTATGGTTGTTTCTTAAAGGAGAACTGACATGGTTTTGCAACATATGCTGAAAACGTTGTCCCTAAAGTATAGTGCTCACCAGCGCGTCAACGCATGCGTTGAAGGTGCGTCATGCGCCAACACGTCCGCCAAGTCGTGCGTCGTATGTGCACCAATTGGTGGCGATGACGAACGGCAGAGCCGCGCGGCACCAGCTGATGCGCCGTACGCGTTAATATACATGGCTGGGGAGGATTGTTGATTGAGCTGGACAGTGCCGCACCACCCTGCACGTGTGTACTGTGTATGCACGTCGCACGATGCTGACGCACGGCGGCGGTGGCGTCGGCAACGCGCGTTGCGCCCGTGCGTCGACGCAGCGTCATGACGCACTGGTGAGCACTAGGCTTTACAGAGCTGATGCCAAAAAATGATTGCCGCAAACGGAATTACTCTCAAAATTGTTAAAAAAAGTTATAAATGGTGAAAGGTAGTGACGTCATAGTGGTGGCGTCACAATGTCCTGCATGGAACACCTACTGTTCCTCTACTATGGTGATATAGCCTTATTGCCAGACAGTAGTCTTTCAGGTATGGACTGTTAGCAACAACCCCTAGTGTGATAATAATGCATAAAGGTTGTATATGGATTTGAACATCCATCCCGAAGTAGATTGCTAACTATATATCGTCCGCCATTTTGTCCCCCTCCGTTATTGGCGTCTAATGGTGCGTACGGCCCACCATAAACACGTTCTCAACGGCGCTCCGACGCATAGTTTTGACGTTCGTACTCCGCCGCCTGCTCCCCCGATATTATTTTTAATAATTAATATTAACGCTTAAAGGAGAACTGACACGGAAATATTCGACCTCACCGATTTGGTCGATCGTTTTGCCAACTCGTCAGACGCGTATTCTGAAAATTTGTTGCGATTTTCAGATTTGTTTACCGTACCATTTAATTGTTACGACGACTAGAGTAAAGGTCCATTTCGGTCGTCAAGTCGCGATGTAGCCTACGTCACGGATCGGAAATGCTAAAATTGGCAGAAATTCGAAAACGTTCGATTCTGATCGACGACGATCGGTCTCATTGGCTTGCGCCATTTTGCCACAGGACATTACGACGCCAGCGCCGTGACATCGCACTTCTGTGACACCATGGCGTCACCTCTCTAACTGGTCGTAACTATGTTTTACTAATGTTTACAAAACTATCGTTCCCGCCAATCGTTTTTTTTGACATAATTTCAATAAACTACGAACTTTTCAGGGTATGTTCCAAAACCATGTCAGTTCTCCTCTCTTGGCAATCCACTCCAATCATCAACCACTCCTTAAGAGAAGTGTTGCCGCAACAGTAATCAGGATTGCTGCTTAAAAAATTTCAAATGGTGCCCCCTTGCCTTACCCTCCCCAGCCTAGCTAAAAAAATACTCAGGTCAGGAGTAATTAATATTTCTAATAAATTTAAAAACCTGAATCAAGTCACCCCTCACCTTGCATCATTCCAACAAAAACAATTTTACGTCCATTCCACTGATCAGTTTAGTTGCCCTTTTCTGAACAATCTCTAATGCTTGAGCATACTTTTAATAATATTGGGACCATACCTGCACACAATATTCTAGGTGGGAGCCTCGCCAATGACCTGTCTTCTGGCCGCCATACCTCCCTGATACGACTCTCCAGCCCCCACTCTTCATCATACCTAAAATCGAGTTAACATTCTTACAATCCAACAAACACGGTGCCACAGGCTTCAGTGTGTTTGTTATCTATGATAACGCCTAAGTCCCTATCTTGAGTAACAACTTGTATTTTTTCCCATCCATCAAGCATTTTACCCCTGAACTTTTGACCCCAACATGCATCACTTTACACTTATCAATTGATATTGAACTGCATATCCCAATTTAGAGATCAATCCCTTAACATGTCCAGATCCATTTGCAATTACTTGCTCTGCTCTAAATAATCTGCTAACTGTGTGTCATCTGCAAACTTATCAAGTGTGGACATAATGTCTTCCTCTAGGCCATCAACGTAAACTAGAAATAATAAGGGTCCTATAACTGATCCTTGAGGCACACCACTATACTGTGTGTTTCACGAAAGATTGCGGTCGAGATGGCTCCTCCCCGACCTGTCTACTGCTTTTTGGGGGGTTTGGGTATTTGAAGCTTGCTGCTGCATTCCAAATCATGACGTCACTGGGTAAAGGTGAACATGCAACAGCAAGCCTCAAATCAAGGAGTTATAAGGTTACAGGAGTAGCAATTGAGCTCTGGCGATGTGCTAGACGCTCAACTAATGTTTTTCATTGGTTG
>JAVBJR010001109.1:0-3341 GCA_031546965.1 Dysgonomonas sp. | reverse complement strand
GTTATGCAAATGATAACCGGAAGCTTGATAGGCATGCAGCATGCATTCAACACACCTACAGCAAGTGTGCTGCTTGTGTGTCAATGTTTCACCTGCAATGATTGCAGCAAACATGCCACAACCAATATTTTTTTGTTAGGGATATGTCAAATGACTTCCTTCCTTTCAAAAAGCATATGTTTGCAGCATAGCTGTAACAACTTTGCTGCGTGGCATTAGCTACAAGAATCAAGTTTTACAAGGTTAATTCATTTTCAAACTTGCAGACAATGCTAATGCAAGCAATCTGCATTTGTAAAATTTATATGGAGTAGCAGTATGCTCCTTCCTGGCTTTTCCAAAAGTGTAAAATTCACCCAAGTTTGAGATTTTTGTACAAACGATTGGGTTAGAATATTAGAATTCCGTAATAAACTTAGGTTTGAATTAAACAGTGTTTCTCTTCGCATCATATGCAATTTATTTCATATTTGTATAATTTTTACATTTTGTAATATATGGATTTTCGAACATGAGCATTCAACCAAGGACACGTTATACTAGGTCAGGACCCTGCACTCGTGAAACGAACGTAAGTACAATTTTTGCACACCAGGTGGCGAACAAGTGTGCAGTCAATGTACCAGTATTGCGATCGTCCGTATCGGTATACGTTCGGTTAGGCCTACGTTCGGTATTCCGATCGTTCGATCGTCGTGGCCTCGGTCATGGCGGTGACGATCAGTCAACGGAGGGCAAAATAAAACAGCAACACCAATACAGCATTTAAACAATAAAGCTGCGATCTTTCTTTCTAAATCAAACCGTTTACTCACTCTCATTTTCTCGATCGGGACCTCGTCGTAACCGATACAAAACCGGTATTAACATCGATACACCTGTGTACCGAATGACACTTTGTGGGGGGACCACAATGACGTCAAACAGGACGTTATGGCGCCAGCCAATCAGAGCATCGTTTCATTGCTTCCCATGCTACGGAATAGGAAGTGCCAGGTCCTGACCTAGTATACTGTGTCCTTGATTGCAGTCTGCTGTACCCACCAGGGTGCGCCTACTACCACGCGTGCCAACTGAAGCTAGCCCAACTTATTATGTAATGTGTCACACGCGTAGAGAAAACTCAACAATAGGGAAATTTGGAAATGAGTAGGCCTTCTCTTATCGTGGGCTATGATATTACATACTTTATGGGCTATAGGGATCGTCAGCCTTTAGGGATCGCTGGAGCGAAAGTGGCAAATTAACCTTTTTCAGTAAGCAGCCATTGGCCGAAAAAACAATTAAAAATGGCGTCTTTAGTTGGGATGAAGTGGATAAACTGGTTTTCTGCTAACCAGTTTGCAGCTTTATCCCAACTAAGGCCTCCATATTGGAAAAAGGCGGTGCTACTGAAAAAGGTCAATTAACCTAACTAACCAAACTAACCTGACCTGACCAAACTAACCTAACCAACCTAAACTAACCTAACCTAAACTAACCTGACCTGACTTAACCAAACCTAAAAATCCAAACAGTGATCCCTAAAGGCTGACGATCGCTACTTTCAGTAACTATAGAGGACGCCACTGCACCTACAACAATGGCGGCTGAAGTAGGATACCTCCTGCTTCGCCTATAGGCTTGCGCCTTTTTTGGAGCCATAAGGGGTATTTATAGCTGAAATCAAGGAAAGCTTAGCTTTTATATCAAAATGTATACTTTCATATGGTAATACAGTCGAACCTCGACAACTAAAAGTCCAAAGGAAATGGGAAAAACTTTCAGTCATCAAAAATTTATATCTGATGGAACTTACACATATTGCACATTTGTTTAATTTCTCTGCAGGGACAGAAAAATATGTTTCAGGCACCGAAAATTTCAGCCAAAAACTTTCATACTGAAATATCTTAACATGGAAAGTATAGAAATTTTGGCTGTGAACAAAATAAAGTTTTCATTTATAGAATATTTCAATTCAAGAAGTTTATGGTATCGAGGCTCGACATCATTGTGTTTTGCAAGATGCATGATGTGCTATACAAAAAAAGATAAATTTTGTTGCCTTGTGTAGTTTGCTTTGCAATATTTATTTTCATGTTCGATTACTATAAAAATGTTAGCTAAACGCATAATATGGTCCGTGATTTTCAGTACAAAGAAATAAAAGCTTCGTCTGCAAAATCATAAATTTGAATAGAAGTCAGGGATTCTATGTGGAAATTTGCAGTACTCCAATAATTTTAAATACAAATTGGAATGGTTCCATACAGGATAAAACCAAGGAGTTATAAGGTTATCAGGAGTCACAACTGCATGTAGGGGGTGAACAGAACCTCCCTTTCGAATGTTTTCGGCGTTCGGTGAGCGCAGCCAATTGCGTTGCGGTTGACATCACCACACCACCCTCTAGCCACCCCTTGCTGCCCTCTTGGGGGATTCGAACATGGTTTTCGTCACGTTTTCGTCGCGATTTTTATTAGTATTTACGACTTTTCTGGGCAAGTCTGGAGCCTGCACAACAACGTAAGTAAGTGCCTTTCTGCTTGTTTTTATTGCCAATAAATGCTATGCATGTGTCTAAATGTGTTGTTTTTGCGTAACTGCTTGCTAAGTTCTAAAATGAATTAATTGGCAAAGCTACATTTGCCAATTAATTCATGTGAGTTTTGGCAGTTTTTGCAAGTAATATTACATAATAATAATAAACTAGTAAATTAATTGTGTTTATATTAATATTATCATTAATGGAACTAATAATATATTATTATATATTAGTAATAATGATAATACTTATTTTTATTGTTATTATTATAAGTAAATCAAGGAGTTGAATATAGTATAATAATATATTATTAGTTCCATTAATGACAATAATAATAATATAATCACAATTAATTTTCTAGTTTATTATTAATAATATGTAATATTACTTGTCAAACTGTCAACACTCGCATGAATTTATTGGCAATAAAAACAAGCAGAAAGGTTCTTACGTTGTTGTGCAGGCTCTAGACTTGCCCAGAAAAGTCGTAAATACTAATAAAAATCATGGTTATGAACAACAAGCCGTGAAAAAACTAAGTTTTTTGGGTACTAAGTTTATTTATAAATCGGCACGAGCGTAAATCATGAGTTTGAGTTTTTAAAGTCCGTTGCCACAAGCACCTTCGCTGCCGATGCTGTGCAGAGAAAACAACCCATGCAGCTACCCTCGCTTCGATATTTCCGATCTAAAAACTCGCGCATCTGGCCTCTAAAATGCGTAATCCGAATTGGATTGGGGTAATATACCGCGAGACTGACCTTCATACCGAATTTAAACTCTCTAGGATGTATAGAAGTTGTGTAAAAATGAG
>JAVBJR010001272.1:0-2564 GCA_031546965.1 Dysgonomonas sp. | reverse complement strand
CACCCAACCACAATTGCGATGAAGAAGTTGGAAGAAACTTGGAGGCACAAGTGATTCAACTGAAAGGTTTTATTGAACTGAGTAACTACTAGATAGTACAAAAGAGGGCAGCACCAGTAGGTGGCCTAACATAAAGGCGCTTTGCCTAAAAGACTTATAGCAATTGCAACAGTATGGATTGCGCTTTTGGTTGTTATGCAACTCCTAAATATTTGCTTATTCACAAATGCCAATGAAAGTCCATTGTTGCAACGTCACCTGAAGTGGAAACACAATGGCTACAATGCAATCTGGAGGATTTTGTCTTTTGACAGCTTGATACGCTTTCACTGTAAGTTGTTTTCTAATTTAAATTGTATTACAGTCAGTCCTCCATGTTTGGTTTCATAATCAAATTATTATAAATGTATTAGTAGAATGCCTGCAGGGTCCAAATTTGCCCACAAGATGTCTTCTCATGGCACTGAATTACCTCATTCTAATGACTACCAGTGTCTATTTGATTCTCTTTTCTAATAGAGTGATATCAAACAAACCCACACCTGTTTACGACAATGTAGAAAATGCCTGCGGTGATATCCATAACACGGAACTCTGTGTATCCAGTCAATAATATTCCAAAAACCTATATAAGGTGAGTCTTGGTGTAGCGAACATTGGTTTGTATAGTTCGATGAGGTTTTGCAGTACTACAATAACGGAGTTGCAGATTACAAACTTGTGACTACCAAATCATTTAATATCATAGGACTTGGTTATAATGGATGTCATTTTCAAAAGTTTTGGCAACTGCCTCATGTCGAATTTCTATCCTAAACTTTGAATTCTTGCAGTTGAGATTTTTTAGGAACTGTAGTGTCTGTGTATCGATATGTATCGATTGTATCGAGTGTATGGCGCTCCCTAGTCTCTTGTTGAGTAAATGAGTTAGTTGTTGACTGGCACCGCAATGAGGTAGACCTCTCTCTTTCTCTGACATACATCCAACATTACACTGGCGACGAGGATTTTTCGAATTCTTTGCTGTTTCCTGGCTGTCTTCTTGTATCCTGCATGCAGTGGAGCAACACTTGATGTGATCACAAATGGAAATTTGGAACTTTTGGTGAATAACACAGCTTTGAATGTTTGGAATTTTCCATTTGGCGTCGGCCACACCCAACTTTCCTTTGTTCTTGGAAGTTGTGTGCAAGTACTTTTTTCTTCATTTCCGTGGAGCTGTTCCAGTTTTCTGATGGATCTTTCCATAGTTTCTCCAGTGCCTTTACCCGTTTTTGAGATTTCGGGGGATGTTTCTTCGCAAGGACAACGTTGGAAACGCTGGCTTAAACGTTTTGAGAATTATGTTGTGGCTGTCAATATCATGGACAACAAGAGTAAGAAAGCCATGCTTCGGCATTATGCTGGAGAGCAGGTGCATGAGGTATTCCTGACCTTGGAAGCAGGCCAATTAGCTTCAGCTTCTACTCTTCCTAAAGCTGAACAGTCCACCTTGATGTTGGATGAGTATGCATTGGCCATACAACTCCTTGATAGTTACTTTCGTCATCTGAAGAACATTGATTACAAGGCTTATGTTTTCCGTCAAGCCAAGCAGACACCAGGAGAGACTTTGGCACGTTTCTGCACTCGATTAAAACACAAATTATTGCTGCAATAAGTTCAACACAACTACGTCGTCGAGGTTTACGTGAAGACCAACTGACACTTGCCAGACTTTTGGAGATCGGTCTGGCGCTTGAGACATCTGAGGTGCAGACTATAGGCATTGAACATGTAGCTGTTCCAGAGCCTATGTCCGTGCATATTTCGAGATTTCAAAAATCTCGAACGAAAAAGTGGCCTCGAGAAGTACCAAAGATGCAGTCTACTTCAAAACAGAAAGCACAACGATGCAGCAACTGTGGGCATCCATGGCCACATGAAGGAGGCCGAAAAGGTTGTCCGGCGTTTGACAAGTCCTGTAGGTCATGTAGACGGCGGACATTTTTTGCAAGTTTGCAGAGCCTCCTCTTTCCACTCACAGCGAGGAATGAACAGTCGAGGTTTTTGTGGCTGGTCTGGAAGGTCTACATCAAGACCACAAGTTCGACATGTGGTTCAAGACACTCAAGACTCTTCGGATGACGTGATGTTGAACACATAGCAGCAATTACAGCTCCACATGGCATGGTGCCAACAGTGGCCCTGATGGCTGATGGTGTGCCATTGGAAGCGACCATTGACAATGGTGCACAAGTTAACATCATGGATGAAACTTCGTACAACAGAGCTGGTGAGAAGTGGCCGGCCTCTTTCTGAAACTCATACAAAGATATTCCCCCAGGCCCGTAGCCAGAGGGGACCATATTCGTTTATGGTCAATAACAATTTTCAGTCCCTACATTTGGAATCTTTATTTCCCTGCTAGGCGGTGGAATTTTATGTGGGGGGCATTAAAAACCTTTTTTACGGTGTCCAAGGGACTTGAACAATTGTAACGTCTACACTAAAATAAAGTGGTGATGTATATGTTTGAAACAACCGGGACATTTTTTCCTGTTAATTGGTTTTTGATTTCTACT
>JAVBJR010000724.1:0-2786 GCA_031546965.1 Dysgonomonas sp. | reverse complement strand
TAAATAACTAAATATAGTTCTCCATACAATATTATATTTAACAGTTTAATATTGAAATCGGTGGTTAAAATCGCCGAAATCCATTCACATTGCATACATATGTATAACTTTTGTATTGGATATGTACAATGTAAAAGGCTTTGTGTTTTACAGGATGTAAGATTTGTGGTTTTATGTACACAGTTGTTGAGAAAATTTGTTCCGAGCTGTTAGAATTGAACAGTTGATGGAAATACGTAATTCCATGTGATGAAAATAAGTGATATTGTTCAATGAACATTAGATGTTTCAATAATAATACTGTACAATATCGAAAATGGCATTTTTATTTATATATATATATATATCCTGCATTTTTCAATACAATTATACAATGAAATTATGCAAAACTTAATTTTCAATCTTGCTTTTCTAATGGTGAATTATGAGAATACTACTTCAATAGTTTTGCATTATTTCCAAGTAGAAAACACTTCACTTATATTAAAATAAAATTGAAAAAGAATGAAATTATTTATATAAAAGAAATCTCAAATATTAATAATTAAATATCTATTTGAATACAAAAACTACTTTGAAAACATCAGAAAAAAACTTGTTCCAACTTTCAAATCAACTAGAAACTTTGTCTACTGAACTGGAAAACCTGGAATACTGGGTTTTTATTTTACCAAATTGAAATCCTGGGAATTAAATTTATCAGGTTTTTTTTATTTATTTATTTTGAATTATGAAAAATAATTAGTAACTCCACTTATTCATCAATTTGCATTCAGGATTTTGTTTTATGTACCCATTTGTTGCTTTATTTTTGAATATTCAATCTTAGTTATGGAAAAAATAGTATTAAAATACTTTATATAATTCAGGAAATAAACTGGAATTTTGTAATTAAAATTTAACAGAAATTGAAAAAAAACACTGAGAAACAAATTACAATAACTAGCTGAAACTTTTCAAAGCTTCTTCCAACTTCTTTCTTGCAAATTGGACTTTTTCCTCCTGCTTCCTGATGTCCTCCTCCGTCACGATTAATGCCTAATAAGTTATAACATTGACATTATATTATATTGTTAACTTACTTTTTTTACCTTTTACCTCAATTATAACAAAATACCTGAACCAGTGGTTGGTCTGGATTTATATAAACTCCTGGGTTTTTCTCCAGAGCTGCTTTATTACCGGTTTGTCCCGTTACTGGCGAGCCGCTAACATGCAAAGCTGTCGCAATACTTTGCAGGATTGTGTCTTCTAAGACATTTGGACCAACAGCTGCACAAAAAATACTTAGTTAAATATAAAATGCAATGTAAAATGAACATATCTGGAGTTTTAAAATATAAATTACAACCTTTGAGGTTCCTGGGAAGATCAAGACTTTGAAATTCCTCTTCGTTCATGTCACATGCACGAAGACCCTGAAGTCGTTTTTCCCAAAACAGCTGAAAATTTCAATTCAACTGATTAAACCAGAAGCAAATATATTTATCAAATTTTGTAATGGAATGGATTAAAATATGGGGTTTATTTTAATTCTGTAATTAAAAAAAATGTTTTTATTACTATGTTATTATCAATATGTGACCTGAATATTTTTATAATTGACAAAAATATGGTAAATTGAAATTCATAAATTATCTTTTATTATATACTTGTTTTGGCTTTTCCTGTGGACCATGTTTCAAGTCTGTTTTCACTCTACTTTCCTGTGTTTTCACTACAGTCACTGGTTGTTTAAATATAGAAGCAGTTTGCCTAATCGGTGGCACGAGTGATGCATCATTCCTGTTAATATTAACAGATTTTTAGTACACCTACAAAGTACAATTTTATTATTTTTCCATTATTTTATATGATTTTATATACCTGTAATCGTACAGCGCTCCTCGTTGTCTTTTACTTTTTCGTAACAATATTGAATTAATTCTTCCAGTACGGAAATCAAATGAACTTAAATCAACAGCATCTCCTAAATATCTGGCAAGTTGTGGTTTGCTTCGAAACTTTCTCCCACTTGGACTGAAAACAGAATTACGCAACGGAAAATTTCTTAAAAGTAGGCCTAATAGATTTCAGTTAATTTATACGCATAACAAACCTATAATAATAAACATCGATTTTTCCAGCAGAAAGACCAGATTTTCTTATTATTTCCTCACGTTTCCATCCACTAGGAAGCGCTGGACAATCCATACTTGCTTCTGAAATGCACGATTGTTCCACAGAAAACAGAACAAAACTTCCGTTTGTTACGAAATCGCCGGATTAGGGTTAAAAAATACGAACGAATACAGCGCCATCTACTGGTCAGATTGAAAACTTTTTCTGCCACAAATCAAGGACAAATTTTACGCCTTGCAAGGAAAACCAGGAAAACTTTTTAAGTAAAGATGCGCTCTCTGTAATGTTTGTCAAACATCGCATTCTAAAAGAGTATTTTATTGATCGTTTTAACATATTCAGAGAAATAAATATAAGCATATAAAACCGATATAAAATGGAATACAAATTAGTTCGTATTCTGCACGCTAGACGGCAGCACTACAATCAACGGTTGCAAATTCAAAAACAACGACTGATGAGACGTTTTGACGCCGCCGTTTGGGCGCGATACTATCAATACAGCGGCTCCGAAACGTCCTGGGGTTAGACGGCAGCACTACAATCAACGGTTTCAAATTCAAAAACAGCGACTGATGAGACGTTTTGACGCCGCCGTTTGGGCGCGTTACTTTATGAAATGTTGTATCAATACAGCAGCTCCGAAACGTCCTGGGGTGATCTGT
>JAVBJR010000670.1:0-5114 GCA_031546965.1 Dysgonomonas sp. | reverse complement strand
GGGGGGGAGATGTAACGGACGATTTCCGTCACTAACACTATATCTGTCAACTTGCAGCATATGTGGAATGCGTTTACTCTCCCACACCCAGTTTACCCCCCTTGAGGATGGGTGGTCGCGAGCAGCGATGGCCGCTGCTTCATGTAATCGTGTATGTAACCCATTGGTCAGTGATGACCAATGGGCGTGTCTAGCGCTTATGTAAAAGCCCTGACACAAAGGGCATCGGGGCCGTTGCCCAAGAGTGTTATGATGTGACAACACAAGTTGGTGTTGTCACCTGCAATAAAAGATGGCTCTTTGTAATACCACAAGTCGGTGGTTGCGTCTTTATTCGGTAACAGGGTGACGACCAAAAAGGAGTAACAGTACACACTTATGGCGAGTCGGTCGTAAAAGTATTGTTATAAAATAATCCGGAAAACAGGAAACGTCAAAGACATGATAGATTAAAAAAGCGCATAAAAGGACGAGGCATAATCATAGGATGTCTTGCCCTGAAGATGACCACGTGATGTGGTAGAAACATGTCGGCATAATAAAGATTTTGTGCAACATTGAACTTTATGAGTGGAGGATATTTTCCTTCTTTATGATCATCTACCTCATATTTTCCAACTGATCGCTTTGATCAATGATGGGTAAATTTACTATGAAAACAACACTCCTGCCGATAGCTATTGATAATTTTTAAAACAGGAAGTTAATAAATACTTTCCCATGAATAGAAAGCTACATTCCAACTTGTATTGGATAAAACATATCTCACATTTACAGGTGCATTGCAGTGAGAGCAAACAATATTTGAATTCTGAAGGCAGACAAACTTTTCAACAATTATACTTCTTGTGTCTCTGCATTTCTTATCTGAATCCCTTGGGCAAATTGGCTACTTCCAAATATAGTTATAGACTTTTGCCTCACCCTGTATACTGTCCTTGATTGCACCAAGGTTATACGTAGGAAATTCACAACACTATAGAGCTGTTGTCATTCCCTTCTGTCATGTGATAAAATAAATCTTTGCTATCACATACCAGTCCAGTCAGATTTGTGATATTGCCAATTCCTGTTTTAGATCTATAGACCAACAGCTTATAACAGCATAGATCACGGGGTTTCAAACAACACAATTTATTTATTACAAGGGACACTTTTCATACGATCATGCTCGTTTTAGCATGGAATATAAATGGAATGGAGTATCCTAGATTTTGAAGTATAGAGAGTTGTTGGAAATGTTGGTCATACAATATAATTTTCAAATGTAAATTTTATGTGGAAAAGCCTTTACGGAACACAAATAAAAATATCACGTATCAAATATACCATTGGAATACATTGGTTTAAAGATTCTGCTGCAATTTTCAAAATTAAAATTTCAGCTTGGCATATGTGTTTTTCTCATCTATTTATTTAGTAATAAAACTATGCAACTAAAACTAAATAGTTGTAAATGACATATTGGCCTATAATTGCATATAATTTGGGAATATCTGAAAACTGATTTTATGAATTCCAGTGTACGTAGTATATTTTAAATGTATTTTTATTTATGTTCCTCAAAGGTGTACTTATATATATTAACAAATTTAAAATGCTATGTATAGGTACATACTTTTGAGAGAATCGTGTCATATAAGCTTACTTGGTATAGAAGAGGCGAGTGCTCGTTGAAATCACGCAGAGTAATGATGAGAAGAATATTGGTAGTAGCAGCTAGTGGATATAGGCCAGTAGCTTGATGCCCCACCCCCAATTGTTGTAACCACCACCTGTTTGAGATAGTGTTTTATTATATAACAGTCATGATATGGAGCGCGGATAAAGTGAAGCCTCATAGCAATATACTGACCGGGTTTCCCACGAACATGATTTATGTATATTGCACAAAATTGCAGTTTCAAACAAATTTATTACAAATCGAAAATGTATAAAATTCCGAACAAAATGTTGATTCTCAAACAAATGGACGTCGACGTCCATTTGTTTGATCTACTTGCACAGTTTTGAACTTGAATTAAAATATAATGGCACTCATCGTTTTGTTGGATTTATGTCATTGTCAACAAGTGGCCATTATAAGTTTTATACTTTATATAGCAATGTATAGTTGCTATACCTTTATTTGCAATATACAACTTACTATTTGCATTAAAAACGTCTATATATTACATAAAGGAGTAGGCAAATTCAAGTTATTTATTGCAGTCTTATCCCTCCACAAGTGTACCGACATTTCTATTAATTATAATTAATTCTTGCTAATTGAAACGTATATACTTAGTGAACCAAGAATAAAAACGGCGAAAATCGGTCGTTACCCAATCACTCGATCTCCACCGAGATCATTGCTCTCCATAAATATCAAGGTCTGTCTAATAAGATGCAGCGCAGTTATTGCATTATGAAACAAGTAACATATGTCGTGAGCAACTGTAAAGTCTATAAATTTCGAACTGCATGTGTAGCGGATTTCAAGGTTAACAAAGCATAGTTTGCTCATTGTATAAATTCGAACTTTTTAAAATACGTATTTTTTAATCATCAAATATTTCATTCACAGTTTAACTTTATCAGTTCACTTTTAATTATCAAACTTTTGCATATTATTGTGGGTCTCTATTCCGTACAAAAATTACTGAAAACTTCAGGGAATTGGCAAAAAATTATTACTGTATAAAATTATGTTAGTCACAGGAAGTTTTTGCCGTTATATTATTGTTCATATTTTCCCCCAGAAGAGAGAAACGGATCGACAGATTAAAACTTTCCCATGACCTATATATTGAAGAAATTACCTGGTGCTACCAAGAGCGTAATAGAAGGTGCTACACAATTAATGCATCAAAAATCTTTTTTCAGCATGCAGGAATTACAAACCAATGAATTTAAACCACGCAGTCTGTACTTCAGTTGTCAGGAAGTTCCTCGTTCTTCAAAGCACTTTCAGTGCAGGATGAACAATGAGCAGATTTTGTAGCAGCATGTAGGAGGAGCTATAATTTGGCCTTTAATAAATTAGCGCAATCAATTAATATTTCGGTTTATAAAATATATAATATATGTGGTAAACAAGTTTTGTCAGAGGATAGTGTAACCCCCCCCCCCACTTGTGTGTCGTTTATTGCACAACCACCCCCCCCCCCCAACCTTCCTCAAATAAACCTGTAGAAAATAGAGCAACACTTGTTGATGACGTCAATGCCGTTTTCACTCCAACATCTAGTTATGTATTTAATTGAAACATATGAATGTTTACATTACTCAATTCTGTTTATAGGTTGAATGTGACCTCTACATGAGTTATTGAGAATTATATATAATCCTATTGACCTCATAGTACTGGATCCTTTAGTAAATAAATAAATTAATTAATTAATGACGTTGATGGAGTCTTTAATACTTTAATTGCCACAGCTTGTACTGAGTTTTGAAGTTGCAACCATACATCCCTCGACATAGAAAAACTGCAGGTGTACCCCAATTGCTCACAACAAATGGAACATGTATTTTGCCTAAAACAAGAATTTATGGTTCACATCCACTATGTAATCTTGTGAGCTATTCACATCAAGTTTACTTTATAAAAAACTTGCTAATGGCTATCCATGCCGGATTTTGCATCTGATTAACAATAAATATATAAGTAATTAAACGAAATTGTAATACTCCAAGTAAGCATTTGGTGAGTTGAATATTTTACCGTTGCGGTATACCAAAAAAGCTAGTAAATTAACTGTTTATTTCATCCAATTTAAAACAGTTTCTGTTATGTTTCTGTCTGAAGAAACACGTCTTTCATCTCTGGGATAGCTTTGAGATGACTGACTTCTCTCATCTGCAAATGTCCCCAAACCCTGATCTTCAACTTCTAGTTCCATGGTCCAGCAACTTAATTCTGCCATCAGGACCGAATTCTTATGACAAGCACGTGAAAAGCTTAAAGATTTCATCCCAGTGTCAATATAAAGACTCATGAACCGACACCAAAGCTGCAGAAAATGCAAGTTTGTCTGCAATGTTACATATATGATCCAAAGATTCCGGCCAGGCAAAGAACTAGGAGCAATCAAATATCTGAAAAACCAGTCATGCATGCCCATTATGTAGTATATACAGGGTGTAAAAAAAGTCCTGTTCTTGGAAATAACGTTGGCCGTAATGATGCTTGGTGAATTATGAGTATGAGCAAGGTTAGACTACACACCAGGGGGCATCCATTTCTGACGTCATATTTGACCTTGATGACCGCCATCAAGGTCATTCAAAACCTGACTTCGTTAGCTGTGCCGATAGGGGCATAGTTCGAATTTAGGAAATGTTGCCAACCATATTCTGAACGTTTTGGCGAAAACAGATTTGAATTCCGCCAACAGAGAAGATATGGCCGTTTGGTTTTTGCTGCTGCCCCTTAGCATACATGCAGTATTTCCTGCATCACCCACCTATCGAAGCCATGCAGAGAAGCATCTAAAACTTGTACCCTAGTTAATTTTAGTTGAATACAATCCTATCAATTTCATTCTATTTAAACCAATATATAAATAATACAATAAAAACCATTGTAGACATATGCATGCTATAATTAATATACCCAGATAATTAATTTAGTGGCAGGAGTCTGAAATCGGTGTGAACAATTCAGTTTTCAGAAACAATATGTCATCAAGCATCCGAAAAGGTACCGGTATCTCAAATAAAGATGGTGGATAAATAAAATGCTTTTTGCTTCACAAACTGACCATTCCATTATTTTTCCATAGCATCAAGACCAAAATCATATAGTAGAAGCCACTTTATTTCATTGTCAACTGCCGTGGCTGGTTTTTATGGTTGATTTAAGGTTTTTTGAAAATACCGATATATCGTCGATATTGTCAGCTATATCGTCGATTGCAAGACGACTGATTTTGTCATCAGTCGATACCGCTATCGATAGTAAAAATACGCATATCGCGCACCTCTACCCTGTATATACAGGGTGTCCGGAAAGTCTGGTCTTTTTGCTAATATCTCGAAATTGGAGTGGATATTAGTAAATATAATGATGTTTCCATCTGTAATATCATGGGGGGACATCCATTGGTGACGATATTTTTGACCTTGGAACA
>JAVBJR010000809.1:0-3123 GCA_031546965.1 Dysgonomonas sp. | reverse complement strand
TACTTGGCACAAACTACTGTCGGTTACTTGTAGACTCTATGCCACAACATTTAAAAGTAGTAATTCATGACAAAATGGTTTTTAACCAATGATCAATGACACTGTTCGAATACTTATTTCCAAGAGTTTGCATGTTCAGTTATTTTTTTCCACACATGGCCGTGCGGTTTATTTATTTTCAAACAATTGGTATGACGAATCTTTTCAGAAATATTACACGATGTCTGTCAATAAGTACGGTATCAGATACAATATTTGTTTTCGACCTCAAAAAACGTTTTCTACCATAAATAAATTGTCAAAGTACAGATTTCCCACTGCGTAGTGCTTGTTCGAACACTTTTTGCCAGGGGTTGTACAATGTCAAATTGTGCAACCATGTGACGTCAGAAAGCGTGAAATCGCGAGCGTTCCTGCTTTCAGCTTGATATCGTAAATCCACCATAACTGGTATGAGCTACTGCTGGTATGACATTTATCAGGTATGATCTGCCACTGGTATGATATACTCCAGGTTTGAGTTATCACTGGTATGATACTATGTACCTGGCATGATTAGTCACTGGTATGAGTTACAATTGGTACCGTAAAACGGGGTGAATAGGGATAGGTTTTAGCAATAATTCTGCAATAACTGTTCTAAAAAAAATAAATTTTTCCCCAAAAAATTTCAGGAGGTGTTGTTTGGTCATACGGATGAATTCCTGCAATTTCAATTTTTTTCATCAATAAGTTTATTTATTTTTTAAATTACAAAAGTGTACCTATTCACCTCAATGTTCAGGATGAATGGAAACGTGCATCTAAAATTAATGTAAAACCTATTCAGCAAGTCTAAATTGTGTCTAGGGACACAAATATTGATTTAAAAAAAGGAATTGCGAAATATGGCACCAGAAAAAATCTCACAATATTGCACATGAATTGTGTTTTTTTTTTAATAAACACAAAATGATAAATGAATATTAAATTGCAAATATTTTAAGGAAGATTTAAAACAGCAACACATGTTATTAATGAAAATCTCAGGGCTTGTAGCGAACCTACATAAACCCATAAAACCTTTAAAAACCTGTATCAGGATTGCAAACCTTTAATTTATTTAATAGACTATAAAAACCTATAAAACCTTTATTTTTACTTTTATGTTGTCGTAAGATTGTTGATCATGTTATATTTCATTATTTTTAAAACCAACTTAAAATGTTTTCTATATGAACAGCATAGTTTTGTGAAGATATGCAATTGCTGGGTCTACCCTTTGAAAAACGTTTGAAAACCCCTTGAATTTGCATACTTGTCCAGCATTGTTCTTCCACGCTGCTTTTTAGTTTGTTTCAAAGTTAGGTTGTATTATTAAACTTCTGCCACTTTATTGCATTTTGTTTTACATGTTTTAGGTATCTGAATGTGGCACATATGACTTCCTATTTGTCCGCATTACTTTTGTTATACATGTCATGCATATAAATAGCTATTAATGAAAGTTAGACTTTTTATCCACCCTGTATACAGGGTGGATAATGCAATTGCATTAAAACTACTGAGTTTGGGTACTTTTTAATTATATCATTGTAATAATTCCCTATAAGCTAGGTCATGTTATAGAGAAACCTTTATTTTGCTCTATATTTTGACAAAAAAGCCTATGAAAACCTTTTATTAGAATTTGAAAACCTATAATTTAACCTATATTTTTCTTGGCTCATGCTACGAGCCCTGAAATCTCAAAACTTTAAAATCACAAAATATCACAAATTTGCGGGTAAACTATAGCATACAATTTGTAATTTGCTGTTAGTAGCAATGGAAAATATTGAACGCAGTTACCAGACAAACACTTTAACAACATAATCTCAGGGCGGCTGGTGGCGCAGTGGTTAGAGCACTCGCCTTATATCTCTGTGTGCCCGGGTTCGATCCTGGGTCTAGCTTGTGCAAAGTAGTTTTTCTAGTTATCCTGCCAGCTTGCAATGGGTTTTCTCCGGGTTCTCCGGCTTCCCCCATCTTCTAATTAACTAGGATACCTTCACAGGGATTTGCTGTGGGCCCTCAAAACTGTGCATTAAAAATGCTTGTGTGCAACCCATATGGGTCTGCGGACTACGGGTTAGCACGCTTGACGGTGTATAGAACCCGCTAGCACTAGGATTATTATTATAACAACATAATCTTAGAATATTCACACCTGCATCCATGCATTGCAATTAACTAAAATTGTAATGAACCGCGACGTTCTCTCTTTGGTGGTTGCACTTGTCCAATGAATTCGCTTATATCAGGCACATGTGGGAAAGTGAAAAAATGTGTGGTCATGGAATTACGCGAAGGAACGTTGCTTGCAATTTTGGGCTGCGACTTGTCAACTGACCCAAATAATAATTTTTCTTTCCTTTATTCTTACCAATTTCAAAAGTCAAGTTGACAACAACCCTGTCACCAATTTCCAATTGCAATGGATTTATTACTGTGATTCCAGTGTATTTTGCAGTCCCTAAATCGCTTTCCTCACAATCATCGCATAAACTGTTTTGTTGTGAACGAGTTGGGTTGTCTTCAGTTTCATGGTTATTCTCAGCGGACACTTCCTCCACGCCATCGCTGTCGTTGTTACTTTCAGCAGACTCTTCTTCACTCAACTCAAAATCTACTCCTCGAACTGACTTCCCTGGTTGCACTCTCAATTTTGCCTGATTTCAGAAAAGTAAATTAAAATTAACATTGGCTTTTGGTTATCATTAAATATTGCATTAATGCCAACTCACTTTCCGTTTCCTAGTTGCAGTATTGGTATCATGGCGCATAGCTTTCAAAAGTTCTGTGACAGAATCATTGACAGCCACTGCACTATCCTCTGTATCCTCATGTGGAACTTTGTTGAGCACTTTCCCGTGATTCATTGGATATATAGAACACTTGTCAAACCCCGCATTTATGTTCGTTGCTTGAGATGGCTTTAACTTCTCTGACAGTTGTGTGAGAAGTCCTGGGAATGCATCTTTCGGAACGGAACATTCTTTTCTCCCGGCACCTGATTTCCAAGTAGCCAGAACTTGTCGCCAAAATACTTTAAGAGGCCTGAAGAATGCCACGTCCAGGGGCTGAGTAAGATGAGTTGAGTTA
>JAVBJR010000092.1:0-3236 GCA_031546965.1 Dysgonomonas sp. | reverse complement strand
GTCTAATAAACTTTCATTTCAAACTTCCAGTGTATTGGGAATTTATTTTACTTTTTTGCAAATATATATTTTCAGTAATTTCAAGAATATTTCTAACTTTTTCAGGTCAAAAAATATATAAAGTGAAAGATAATTACTTATAACAAACTACATTTATACTTTAAAAAATTTATAAAAAAAGTGGAATGAACCATTGAAGTTCAAATCTTAATTGCTATTGTTTCACGCAAATTAGAAGAGGAACATAGAAATCAATAAACAAAATTATATATGCAAGGGGTAAAAAATTACACTTTTCCCAGGATTATAAGAAAACATATTCCAGGATTTCATAGACAATAACATTTCCCAGTATTTCCAGTATCAGTAGACCCTGTGCAGTGTAAAAAGCATGCATGTGGCTATCAAGGAAATGCCTTCCTTTCTCGCTTCGAGTAGTGCCTGAAACTGCCAGCAGGTGGCCGTCAAACTGCGCATGCGCACTGCAGGAATGGTGAACTTGTCAATTAAAATGTTGGGAGGAAGGCAATGCGGGGGATTGCCTAAAAAATAAACGGGGAAAAGTGGGAGCATCAGTATCATATAATCTTGGGGTAAGTAAGTGAGGAGCAAGGTCCTTAGAGGGACAAGGTTGGCTCATGCAACACTTGCCCTGCAAGAAATCGCGTGCAAGTGTCCCAGTGACTAATGCATTCAAGATCCAAACTATAAATATGCGAATCAACGCCAGATGTTGGCTACATTACATGTCCTGGGGCGCCTATTCTACGCTCTTGTCCCAGTGACGTCACGCAGAAAGTTGCATGAGCCAACCTTGTCCCTCTAATGACCTTGAGTGAGGAGGTTGTATGAGGCGCAGTCAAAAAGTTAGTTGCAATCATTTTTCCCAAAAAAGGAATGTCCTAATCCGGTTATGATAATTTTTGTTACAAAGTACATACCTTCAACTATTTTAATTGTCGGAGTTATTTAATCACTTATGTTATGGTCAAACGAGTTTTCTACTCCATCTTTTAAACATATCCGTTAAATGCAGACAACCACTTTCCAGCCTTATTTTAGGCCTCTCCATCTGCTGCGCAGTCCTGATTATCTGCAGAGTTAGACGGATATTTTTAAAAGATGGTGTACAAAAACTCGTAACACAATAACATAAGTGATTAAATAAATTTGGCAATTACATGGAAAATAGGTGAAGGTATGTACTTTGTAAAAAAAAATAGTATAACTGGAATACACATTGCTTTTTTTTGGAAAAATGATTGCAACTAACGTTTTGACTTCGCCTGGTTATAGACAAATAATCAAAGGACTGGAATGATTATGGGAGAATGATTATGAAAAATGGATTTCTTGAAGCAATTAAAAAATTAAAAAAGTGGAAGGCAACCGGGTTGGTTGTTATTGAAAATGAGGTTTGGAAATATAAAACCAGGAGATATGGTACTAGAATTGGCATGAGTGTTTAACAAAAATTGGAAGCAAGGCGCATTATGCCTGAAGACTGGAAAAAGGCATTGTGCCCGTTATTTAAAGGGGGTGATCGGTTAGATGTCATAGACGAATTTCTTTCTAATGTGGTCATGGGATGAGTTGTTGAGTCAGTTCAATTAACCAAGTCATTGGATTAACCAATAGGAACGAACTATAACCCCAGTTAGTAACAATTATAAAGTATCCTATCACAACAATACAAGTGATTGCCAATAGACCCATTTCACGCATGCGCAGTAGCTGCGTAGTTCACATTCGAATCCAAGGTTCGATTTACGTTATCCGACTGCAGGCAATCACAATCGAATGTACGAGGAGTGGTAGCAATACACGTTGGTAAAAACGCACACGCCTGCTGAGCCGATTATAACCGCAGAAATTCGGTGCTGACGTGTTTCGAAGGTATTATAACCGACAGGGAATTAACTACCAATAATTTAACCCCATCGCAAAAATAGTTGCCGTGAAAACTGGCGTTGAAATGGACTGATCGCCATAGGAAATGCACACACAGGCAGGCACAGAACTACGGCTACTGCTCCTCGTCCGCTACTGCTCCATCACTTCCGGTCATACGCAGTTGTGTGTGACATGGGTCTATTGTAAAGCCATCAGCAAAAACAAGATAACAATACTACATGGAAAGTTCCCACTTCAAGCTGCAAGCCAGCAATTCCAATTCAAAAGTTGCTGTGATGAGCAGAATATAAAATCTACTCATCCACCTGAATGATGATGTAGCAGTACCAGTCCACCAAATCAGCCAAAAGACCATCATGCATATGAGATCATGCTGACGACCACAAAAAGCAGGCAACAGTCTGGAGAAGATCCACTTGTAAGGACAAGGTCCCACAGAATGGTCCCAAGGTGGTTGACTAATGATAATGTTGGCAGTCGATACCAAGTCAGCACGGCCCAGAGTAGAGGTCAGAGTTGCGGCTGTCCCCGAGCGCTTAGATAGAGGGTGGGTGGTTCGGAAACGGGCTGCATATGTTAACGATAGGTTAATCGCGAGGTTGGGTAAGGTTGGGGTTCGTGTGCTCGATTGGAGGGCATCCATCCATCGCATGGGTAGTTGGAGCAATGATGGGGTGCACTTCAGCAGAAAATCTAGTAGGACAGTGTGGGGGAAGGGTTAGGTTACCGAGTTTGTGCAACATTTTTTAGAGTAGATGCTGGCCAGGGTCGCGGGTCTGAAGAGGCTGGCAGTAAATGTAGACATAAGTTGCATGCAAGCAAGGGTAACAGTGAGTACAAGACAGTGAATTCGGTTTATACACTATGCGCGAAGCTTAACGAACAAGAACGGTGAGTTAGAGGGGGTGGTACAAATGGAAAGGGTGGATCTAATCGGTGTTACAGAGACTTGGGAGACTGATGCCAGCGTCTTGCGTATAGAGGGTTATACAGTGCACAGTAGGACTGGAACTGATCGACGGGGGGGTGGGCTTATATATCAGGGACGGACTACACATTAGTTCCGTGGTAAGGGACTACAGTGCAGGTACAAGTGTTGAATCACTATGGGTTGAATTGTTGTTTGGCAAAAATGACGTATAGTCGAACTCGGTTATAACGTCATCTTCGGGACCATCAAATATATGTCGTTATAACCGAGGTGACGTTATATCCGAGGGTCAATTATTATGACGAGGATTAAAACTGCTAGTTTTCCCATGCAGAAAGGTGCAATCTGAAGAATTTATTTTAAATTTCCTTGCATCAATTTACAAAAGTCA
>JAVBJR010000175.1:0-2701 GCA_031546965.1 Dysgonomonas sp. | reverse complement strand
TTTATGAGATAAGACTGTAAATAATATACTTACAGATAAAATAAATGATTGTGTGATCGCATGGAAAAAAATTTCACCGATTTGGTATTTAAAAAGTTACCCTGTCAGTTTTCCTTTAAATTGACGAAAACCTGGTTCCATCTGTCTATTTCATCATCATTTCTTTTTAAATAGAAGTTCATAAACCAACATTAAAGTGTCGGCTACAAATAATCCAATGGCCGGGATTTAATTTCATTTAGATGAGCCGTGATGGATGTTGGTGGTGTGGCTCCGTCCTGCATCACCGTCGTGATTGCGAGGCAGACGTAACCCCGCAGGAAGCAGCCCGAATGAAAAAGTCCTCTCACAAAGACCACATGGATACAGTCGGGAAAACTGAACGAGAAGTCGGGAAATTTAGTAGTTTCCTGGCGTCCACCTCCGGATGGTGTTATCAAGAACCCCCTTCAGTGCGTAGTGTAAAATATTACAGGTTAACATCTGTGCAAACGCTAATCTTTCATGCATCCTTATAGAGACATTTCATAAGGAAGTATATCGACCGTGCGCTGGACTATCTAGTAACCATCGAGATAGACTTGCAGGAGTGTCCAATTGCCAACAAAAATAATTACAGACATCTTTTGCAACGTGCTGTAAAAATACGCGATGAATTCCAAATTCGCTTGGAGGACATGCTTCAGATCGTTCGTTCTGCAAGCCATGTAAGTTAATGTAACAAACTCACTATATTCATACATTTGTAACATTTTATTTTGGTTTCAGTATATCTGGTGGAGCAAAAAAAGATGCGAACATCACAAGGGTATTCTGGAGAAAGACGACGATTTTTTTCAAAGTCTCGCCGATCGTCTTAAATCTAGCCGAGCCCCTCTTTTCGCGAAGTGGCAGCAGAAAGTTGCAGACCTGGCAGAGTATGCCAGGTTACTAACAACACATGAGAATCTGAGCAGGGGCATCTCCTCTTCACTAAATGAAATCGAAGAAAAAATGGGGCGCCCCATCTCGCTCATCGAATTCGAAGAAGGCCTAGCGGAGATTTGTACTTCTACTCTTCTGTCTATTGAAAAAATGCGAGAATGCACTTTAAAATTCCAAAGGCTGCCAAACTCGTGCGTCGATACAACAGAAGTAGATGCTTTGGACACACGGTTCAAAGCAGTCATGGAAAAGAAGAGGCAGATGGTCATTGACCAAGCTGCCCCTCCACCACAAGCTGAAGATGAACCGGTAAGATTACATTTTTTATATAATTGCTTCTAGGTATTTACAATTTTTTTTTACCTTCAGATGTGCCAGGTATGCTACGTGCAGCCCATAAAAGTAGCGCTACTTTATTGTGGGCACAGAATGTGCAACCAATGTGCAGATACAATAATTACCATGAAGGTGATGGCTCACATCGAAATGACCCAACACATCCATGAAGAAGATCGTCCACCGCAACCCCCACCCGACTGCCCGTTCTGTAGGAAACCATTTCATGATACATTAAACCTGTATTAAAGTGCATGTGAAGAAGATTGCCTTTCCAACACTGCAAACCAGACATCTGGACGATTAATGATTGTTTGAAGTGTTCCTAAAGTAAATTACCATACCTCAAAATTTACATTTTTATTTAAAAATAATATAATACAAATTTTGTTTTTAAAACATGTTTTCAAGTTGACGAAGCCATCATGAAATTCTAAATTCACACAAAAATGTCTAGCTGTCAAACTTAGGTCACAATAGTTTCTGAAATATAATTTGGGAGCCAGTATTTGCCCATTTTCTATAAGCAACCATTACTCATCCAGATGTTGGGTTTGCGGTGTTGGGAGAGGCTAACTCATCCAGTAATGGCCACAATTTATTTTACGATTTTGCATGACCAACTTTAGCTACAGCAATATTTTATAAAGTGCAAATGCTTGGCATGAAGATGTACATCATACCAAGGACCCATTATGCTGAACAGGACTATGCACTGTGTGCAACCATGCTCAGTACTAGTTTTGGACACCAGGTGGCGAACTATTTTCGCTAGCCTCGCAAAAACAGCTGCAATTACCTGCACCTGTACCGCCGGGTATCGAACCCGTACACGCGGCGATCGCCGGGTACCAAACCCGCGATCGCCGGGTATCGAACCCGCACGCGGGATCGCCGGGTACCGAACCCGCGATCGCCGGGTATCGAACCCGCACGCGGCGATCGCTGTGTACCGAACCCGCGATCGTCAGGTACCGAACCCGCACGCGACGAACGTCGGGTATCGAACCCGCGATCGCCGGGTATCGAACCCGCGATTGCCGTGTATCGAACCCGTACACGCGGCGATCGTCGGGTATCTAACCCGCGATCGCCGGGTATCGAACCTGTACACGCGGCGATCGTCGGGTATCTAACCCGCGATCGCCGGGTATCGAACCGGTACACGCGGCGGTCGTCGGGTACCGAACCCGCGATCGCCGGGTATCGAAACCGCGATTGCCGGGTGTCGAACCCGTACACGCGGCGATCACAGGGTACCAAACCCGCGATCGTCGTGTACGATCGTCGCGGATGCTGATCGTCGCCCGCGGTGATCGATAGCCCTGGCTTGCGAGGCTAGGCACAATTTGCGGTAACCCCGCAATGACGTCAGCATGGACGTTTGGGTGCCAGCCAATCAGAGCTATGGCACATTCTCCCCATACATAAGGACTGGGAG
>JAVBJR010000010.1:0-7620 GCA_031546965.1 Dysgonomonas sp. | reverse complement strand
TTTTTTCATTTTAGAGTGGACTGTCCCTTTAAAGACAATCTGGCTGCATGTGCATTGCATATTTACAGGTACCCAGACAACATTTGCAGATGAAGAAAGCACACTGAATTCCAGTTACATGACTTCAATAAACCAATACGATGTATTATTTTATAATATTAGAGTAATCCACAAAACAAAATGTTTCACACTTCTGCATTATTATCAACATGGAATGAATGTATTATCACTTGCACATTAAAGTAATAACTCTTGGTTGGGTTTCACAAAATAAAACGACATTTGTTGCCAATATGTTTGACCGTAATGTCTCGTTTAGTTGTGAAATCAACGTTTCCTCTCCGAGTTCATGAAATTATGGACAAAATTTTCAAAGTTGTGTTGAGTGGATCAGGATGTGATGGTAGTTAGAGCTTGCATGGGCAATGATAAACTAAACAGTGCATACAAACAACAGTACTTTGAAATATGGATCACACTTCGACCAGGAACAAGTCATCATTGCTATATGCAAAATGTTAAATTCCAACGAAAAATCTTGCTGGAAGATGGCGAGGCCCCCATAAGTATCATTCGGGCCGATATGCCACAAAAAGCAAGAGGAAAATACCACAGACACATGAATTATCACAATATCATAGATCTGATAAATGGGCTCTTAGGAAATGGCCCATGGTAACCTCCATAAAACATGATGAACTACACATGGCAAGGGCTCTCATTGTCATCATAGCTACTGTGCAGTAAATAAAGAATATACAACTCTTCCTCATAAAATTTAATGACCTAGGCCACTCCTACTTTTCAAACGTTTCGGACAACCTTTTAGATTCTGGACATGAACATAAAAAAGCACATACTGATACTTTATAATTTGAAGATGACAGGGCAAAACTAAACGTTATGGAAACCATTGAAATTGATAGGGTTCTGCAGGATAGCCCCCCCCCCCCCCGGGTTTGGTGTTAAACAATAAACCAGGCCCTCACACTGGAAGTCTTGTGAAATGGCTGGGTAGGCATGACTCCCACTACACCGAAACTTGCACTTACTCCACAACAAACATTACTAACCTCACTGTAGATCTGTGAATACCAAAATTTTATCTGATGTTTATTATGAAGTTTTAACTTTTACCACCAACTCTCCATGATCTCCGCTACACACACTTCTACTTAATATTGCTTATGCTCCTCTGTTGGTATGTAATTTCATTTGAAAAATTCCGCTTGTCTTTGATTGGTTTTCTCTTTTATTACAATATTTGTTAAATTGTTGTTGTTAAGAATCGTCCTGAAGATGGCTATGTATTGTAGCCGAAACATGTAGATGAAACCGTCATTAAAGTTTATGAGCAAAGATTTGCCTATTGTTGATTTGCATTAGTGTTTTGCCTTGAAAATAAGACAACCAGTATTCTCCCATCAAAAACCTGATATTCTTCTAAAGCCCATAGCTCTACAAGTTTGATTGCATGAGAAACCCTTGGTGAACTAAGTACTGCATTTGAAGCTAGGATTATGAATATCTCAAGTAAACTCATTTGTTTTAAATTTGACTATATCTGACTGCAAAATTGCTGGTATTTGAATGTTATCCATTGCAAACTGTCTTAGAGTTGGTGGTTATCAGTAATTCACACTGTACATATTTATAATTGCGACAATCATTGTCTGACACTGTGCATATCATATGAGAAAGTTTTGAGGAATGTTGCTATTGAGTGAAACTGCTGAAATAAAAGATCTCATAAGCTAGAGCAACTGTCAAATAGACATTGTGATGTCAGAGTATTGACAATGCACGTATGTAATCACCACTTAAGTTATAAATTTTGATCATGTATTCACATACTAGTGGAAACACTATGTTTAGTTCTTCGGGTTGTAGAATATATTTAAGAATAAGAATTAACCTATCCATTGCATCAGAAAAACTACAATTTCATGTAACTGAGAAGTGTGACATGCAATCATACAACGTTAAAGTAAACTATAAGTACCGCTTATGTTTCAGAATTGAACATGCTGCTTTTTGGCAACATTTTTAAATATGTAAACAATTATGAACTATGTCAATTATTAAGTTTTCATATTGGGTATTTGGAAAACAGTGCTAAAGACTCAACATAATAATTTCATCACCTGTTTCAAACACTGACAAATAATTATTTGGAAACATGCCTACATATAATGCAGAGCCTAAAATCACAAATTGAATTCCAGTAAATTTTTGCAAATAAAACTCGACATTTAATCAATAGGATATTGTTATTAGTTTTTTATATCGAGATATTTAGTAAAGAACACTTCTCGCACCATAAATTGAACATCTAAATCCCATTGGGAACTAACGGAGCTTGGCATAGGACACATCTCGAATTAAGGGATGCTGAAGTCACTTCGAATTCAGATCATTCGGCGTATGCAGCTGAAGTCCTGGTTACAGTTCTCAAATTCTTCGCTTTGATTTGGACGAGGAAGATATCACAATTGTTGCAGAATGATCCCACCAGAGCTTCACAATTCTTCAATGACATTTGCATTAGTCACAATCCAGATACGGCAAGGCCGTTCAATCATTTCTTGTGGATATCCATAGCCACACTGCAGGAACATGTTAGCTCAAAGATGATGATGAACTAACTTCCTTGTAGCAAACACCACTCATAAGTACATCAAAGTATTTGTTTTGCACGCACTGTAGAGACTTTCATATCTTCATCGAAATTCAGCAATTGTGACATGCCCAACGAGAATATCCTTCCAGTTAGTTTATGGTACAGACCATGCAGACATTCAAGGAGAAATAACACTATGTTCTGGAAGACAGAATGATCACACTTCTTGTCTTAAGTTTTGCGAGAACATTTAAGCACATTTTCAGTGTTGCAACATCATAATACAGATGTTAGCTGATTTGCAATCCACACAACTATTTTATTTTAGTTGTTATATGGACCAAACAAAGTCACTATCAACAGATGCGCATCTTTGTCATCTACTGTAATCGTGCGTTGTATTTCAGTCCATCAGCTTCACGGCCAAACCACACACACTTGAATGATACACAAGTCTCCGTTCACTGATCACATATGTCCATCAAAAACTCCCAGGTTCTCATTCAGTTGCATCCCTATTCGGAAGCAGGATGTTCAAATATGGTGCAAGATCGTGTTAGCAATAAGTTACCAAAATGGCTTGTATTCATTACAAAAAAAGGCAATTTCCATTGTACATATAAATATATTTCAGTGATTATAAAGATATAAAATTTAGAAGGCATTTCCATTTGCAACAGGATCAGAAAAGTTATTTCTGCAGGAGGAAGCAATATGTGCATGTAAGATGCGTGTAATTTTGTAAATGCATTTCGGAATTTTATATCCAATTTATGTTGCCAACCATGCATGCCTATTTCCTATCAAAGCTTGGACTCAAATTCCAGTACTATACTAAGTGCTTACAAAGTTTTGTGTATAGTCACACTATCTCATTTCTGGAATCAGAATATGAAATTGTAAATTTCCCTTTCCAACAGATATTGAATCACTCAACATTTCCTTTATTTTACAGTCACTTTCAGTGTATCTTAATTATAAGAACAACACATGCAATGTTATGTTCAGTGGGATTTGCTCTATCATACCACCAAACGATGAATATGCACTGAGTTTGGTTCTGAAGTAGTTCTCAGTCCACACCCCTATGGACAGTCAAATGATCTTCTACACCCGTTGGCTCATAACATTGTTGCAACTGGCAACCTTTAGCCATCCACCTTACCGCCGTTCCTAAACCTAGGTATCGACCAGACTGCGCAATTGACAATATATCCCGCCCCCTAAAATCATTCTATCAATAATGGACACCTTAGCTGAAAACAATTCACATTCTGCATGCGACCTGGTGTAAAATTTCCGACCATGGGATTATTGGCAAAACTAATCCCAAATATCCGACTCTACACACCCTAGAACTTTGTAACACATTCACAGAGAACAGATATTCTCTATCCCGGAAATACTGCAACCCACAAATTGGAATGAATGACGTGAACACCATCCCATGTTAAACCTGGGCCACGTTCTAAGGCATGCTGGAGTAGGTATGGCACGCCTGCCATCTTCATAGGTGACCTTCGAAGCTACGAACAGCAAGGGGAGACGAACTACGCCATCGCACGTACTTTTGGGCTTACGTTCGTCCCATATTTTGCGATCGCTATTAAGCGATCAGTGTGCGCTTAGCGATCATAATTTGAACGTTCATTTGCTAATAACGAAGAGAATAGTTTTATAAACATTTTCTGATGCCGCCAAGGTGTTTATTAGTATGTTTTCTGCTTCTGGAAGAAGTTTCAAGGGGGGTTACAAAACCGCTTCTGTTCACCTTTAAGTATATCGAATGTGGAATAATCTGTAAAACAGAGAAATAAAACACTTCCTCCAGCAAATTGTAATGGCTCATTTTCAATACATAAACCAAATTATTACGCTGCATTTGCAATTACTTTGTCAGATAATTCAACAGTGCCAAAATCCCACACAACACGATTTTTTATTCATTATTTTCGCATAGACTTTATTATAACCATTACCAGCATGGGTTAGCATGCGACTCATCAGCAGAAAAAGCTGTACTACTTACACTTCAAAATTATGGAAGAGTGCCTAAATAATAGTAGAATATCTATTGGCAAATATAAATACTCGTTTGGAGGGCACACTATACCATTCCGACATCTAGTGTACTAATTAATTCTCTGACTCGATGTTTGAATTATAGGAGGGTAAATGAATATGTAAATATATCACGCTGAAGGACAGTGATGACGTTGAAAGTTTTAATTGGGTACCCTGTTCAATCCCAGAGTCCGATCGAACATATAAAACACCGGATTCGGTATAGACTAGCATTCAAAATCCAATAATGAATTCGATGGTAACAGTTGTACTCATGTGCTTCTTGGCACTCCACGAGTGTAATGCAAAGAACATCTTGCCGCATGGTAATCAACACTACTGAGTCCTATCAAGAAGACAAGGTAACCATCTGTTATATAACACAATCCCTGCATAAAAAAAGATATGTGAAAATTTAGTGAAATATTGTGGAAACTAGTATGTTCATTTGTTAACGGTGTGCAAAAGTGTGTTGAAGATATTTTAATGCAATACAGGCTTAGAAGCAAACTTGGTTGCAAAAATTGTGTGACTCAGGTGTATAAAACCTAAATATTTACAAATCCACTAAAACACTATCCAGTGGGAGTGTGAAATTGGAGGTCAGCGAACCAATTTTACCTTCATCGAGTACACCACAAGTTATCCGGCAAAGTGCATCAAGGGACATCCCTTTTTTGAAAACACAAATACGGTCCCTCACACAGTAGTAATCATAGAAATTTATAAGAATCCTACCTTGTTTTCAATGAAGTAGTCGAATCACGTGAATAAATTCTTACAGTTCTATGGCCATCTTCCAATTCGTACTTTACCGGTCTACGGTTGTCATTACAATACTGTTGAGCACTGCAGAAGTATAAAATACAGCATTTAACAACGATTTTTCATTACATTGTAAAATTTAACACATTGCTGATGAATGTAAATTAACTGTAAAGTGAAAAAGTACCGGAACTTTCCGATAAAATACGAACAATCACATGGAATAATTATCATTTATTTAATGAAATATTCAATATAGTATAGTATTAACAAACATTATGTTTATTATGTAAATAAAATTAAAAGTAATATTTATTATTATAGCAAAAATAATGTAATATTTTATAAAGTAATCAATAAAATCTGTTGTAAAAAATATTTTTAATGTCATTTGAGGATAACATTAATTAATCAAAAATTGTGAATCAAATTATGTTATTATAAAATAGGCAGATCAAATTGTATATTTAATTTACCAAAATTTCTTATGAATGTAAGCATAATATAATTTGAAATTAATACATACCATTTTCTATTAATGTTACAAGTGTTTATATTAATAATTTCATTAAACTTATATCATAATGTGTTGAAAAACAAGAATGTGTTATTGTTCACACAGTACTATTATCAAAGTTATTTATTTATAATGACAAATATTTATTAAATAGTAATGACAAACTACGCAATAAGCGTATGACGTCACAGTCGGGAGGGGGGGGGTTGAGGTGTTGCCAGTCTTGTGCATATTTCCCCCAATTGAAATGTAAACATTGCTAAAATACAAAAATGATACGATATTAGTAAAAACATTCATTTCGTACCAAAAATTGAAACAAACAGTCACCAGCACCATCTGAAACCTTTGCTTAAACACATAAACAATGTTGTAATGAAAATAAAAACCACGATTTCACAAGCGTAAAACCACTTTCAATCTCGCAAAAACTTGGATTAAATTGCATTTCGAAGCTCGTAACTTACTTAGAATTACAATATAATTGCCCATCTGCAACCCAAAGCTTATTTTTACGATTATAAACGGGTTTTACCTTCGTTTTTCCGCAGCATATTCTGCTCCTTCGAACGAACGTTGCAAAAACGACGGGTGATACTATTCTGCCATTTTGCAATCCTGCCATCTCTACTCTCGCGTGCAGGCGCCTTACAGATTTCACTACAGGGAGCATCCAATAAGCATGTCGTTGCAACCGCAGATTTCATAATAGGGAGCATCCATTAAGCATGTCAAGTCCACAACAGATTTCGGATTAGGGAGCGTTCATTAAGTATGTCCATTCAACCACCGATTTCATAAAAGGGAGTATTCAATAATTATGTCAAATTAACAACGGATTTCATGATAGGGAGAATTCATTAAGTATGTCCATTCAACCACTGATTTCAGAATAGTGAGCATTCAATAATTATGTCAAATCAACCACCGAGTTCAGAATGGGGAGCACCCATTAAGTATATCAAGTCAACGATGGATTTCACGATAGGGAGAATCCAATAATTATGTCAAATCAACAATGGCTTTCACGATAGGGATAATTCAATAATTATGTCAAATCAACAACGGATTTCATAATAGGGACAATTCAATAATTTTTTCAAGTGGTTGTAGTGCTTCACTGCATAGCATCCGTTGTCAAGAGTTTATATAGTGCCAAATTGGGGGCAAATACAAATTATTTGTTGTGATTACTCCTCTGCTAATTTACCGATTTCAATTCTGCTTTCCCCAATATGTGTGAATAACATTGGTCAAATATCTGTAATTCATACGACCCACCTATCTTCAAAACTGGCGAAGACAAATTTGGAACAACCTAGAAGGAATGATCCAAGGGCACCAATAGATGTACACCCATATGATATTACAGATGGAAACGTCATTGCATTTACAAATATTCCCGAATTTCGACATATTAGCAAAATGACCAGACTTTCCGGACACCCTGTATATTATATGCTTGTATGGCAATGCTCTACATTCATTTTCTATGGGATTCTAGATACTTTAATTAATTTTGTGGTGGCCTTATTTTCGTGATATTCGCGCAACTTCAATTTTCTGCGTAAAACTTATGCACTGCAAAATTTTTGTAAGTTATAGTTCTATGTATATGTGCTGTAATAATAATGCTGCCATACTGCGAAAAATA
>JAVBJR010000474.1:0-3165 GCA_031546965.1 Dysgonomonas sp. | reverse complement strand
TTCCAATGGTGTGCCGCTAGAACATGGCTGCCAACGCTCGCAGCTCATGCTGCACGGACCCCCCTACGCTGTGGTTCGCGAATCGACGTAGCCAAAAGCGGCGATCGCCCCTCCTGAACCAAAGTATATAGCTCATTGATGTAATGTTGACGATATTCGCCAATCGTCACTTATTACTGCAGCGACTGAAGCCTAGGATTCTAATTAAGATTGATCATATGGTATCCACCATGTTGGCATTGCAAATTTGTGCAGCATGTAGTGTTTGCTGCACTGTCAGGTGGTCCCACATGAAATGACAAATATTTTACCTGGCTTTCGTGTGGTTGTTGTGGTAGGCGAAACCTTTAGGTAGCAGCCGAGTCCGTTCGGCCCAATGCAGCAAGTTTCTGAATCGAAACAGTCCTGTTGGTATTCACAAAGGCATGTGTTTGGTGCGGGTGCAGCAGTCGTGGCTGCACCCTGACGTAGTGCTGGTGCTGCCTCAAGACATGATGGGTGTGGTTGCAGGTTGTTACAGAATGCAACTAAAGCAATTCAAATTTCAGTGCAATGAATTAGACACTCTAAATTGAACGTTTAGCTAAAATTGATAGTGACGTCTATGGTTGATTTACAAGTGCGTGTACCACTATATAATTCCTGCTGCTTATATACTACTTTGCTTGGGGTGATGTGTCTAACATGATACACCTGTTAACCAGCGCAATAGCCTATGAAATTATTACCCTACGTCATCACAATCACGCTGAAGATTTTATCGCACCTAGCTCTGATCATATGTGCGTCATGTCAGCACCCTAGTCAATGTGATTGATTATAAAGGCACTCAAATTTCCTTCTGCACTATAGAATTATTGGAGTAAAGGGTGTAATTAGACTTACCTGGAGGTGGTACTGCGGCTGTTGACGCTGCTGCTGGTGTTGGTGCTGCGGATGAGGGTGCTGCGGAACTTGCGGGAGGTTGGGTTGCAGGGCCGGAGGTTGCTGGTGCAGCTGTGGACCCAGGGGCAGGACTTGTGGGTGGAGCCGGTGTTGCGGTATTGCTGCAGCATGCCTTGGAATTAACGAGGTCGATGCAGCACCTCTGCGGTGATAAGCAATTGGAGTTGCTCGAACATGAGGCTTTTCCGGTGCAGTCTACTTGCGGACATGATTGCCTTTCGTCTGGATTTCAAATAATTAAATGATATTTACTCGCAACTTTCTTGCATCATTTGTATTCAAGTATAATTTGTCATTACCTGATCCGGCAATGTACTTAATTATTGAACCAAATGTATTGAGACTTTTCGCGCTTCCGTTGAATAGAACGCAGATTGCGAATATCACTAGTGAGACTTTTGTCAAGTACATTTTCATTGAATGTATTAGTACAAGATAATGATCTTCAATTGCTTACATACAATGTAAATTTCTCACTTTGCTTGGAACGGAGAGTTGCTGTGTTCTCGGTGTTTTCGATCGATCCTTCACGTATTTATACCCGATCTAGTCAAATAAATTCCTTTGTTCAAGAATCCTGAATTTTCAGTGGTTACTCTTTCGTGCATCATGGTACATTTTCTGAACCAACGTTTTTGTATGGAATTATTTTTTATGAGCAGCAAAGAGTTAAAGGTTTTAATAACAGCTGTTTTTTATTACAATTTTCTATACGTATTAAAATTAACAGTCGATACGTTTCATACAATTGAAGTGGGCGGTTTATAAATTTGTCCATAAGTCTTGGTGTCAGGAGAAAAGTTTCATTCAGGCTACTGGTGTAGTTAGTGCCTACTGCAATTAGAAAACACCAGGTGGCAGTGTACATGACGTCAACTAGAGTCACTCTTAACGTCAACAGCCAATACATTTTGCCAAACTTTTGTATAAAGACTGATGAACTTTCCAGCATTCAGCATTACGATGGATACATTTTATTGTATGTATGATGCAAGTGTTTACAGTACAATACAATTCGTATTTTTCACTGCTCGATAATAAATGGCATCTGGTCACAAAAATAACAATTGCCCAAGCTCTTACACTCTGGTCACAACTGTAACTGAAAATGTGTAAGTCATTTGATAATGGATTAGGGTCTATAGCCCAAGTTGTGCGTCATATTCCAAACTAGTTTATTTGTCCACAAGAGTAGTACAATTGTATATATACAGTATATTACGTTGAGAAATGGCAAGTACTGGCATAGGCTGCTGAAAGCCTTGTCATTCAATTTTCCATTGCATTCCCTTGAAACATGCTCGTTATTTGGAATAAAACACTGAATTCCAAAAACTAAATGACATCTACATATCCTGCCTTGTATGAAACTGTTTTTCATACAATCTTCACCCAAAATTAATATTTTAAGAATTTTTTAATATGGTCATAATCATGTGACTGGAACAGTCTCATTCTCTGACCTACCAAGCCAGTTTATAATAATCATATATGGTTGGGATATTGACATAATCTGTTAAATATACAGCAAAGCCATATTTTACTTCGGTCCATTCAAATTTATGATCAGGTTTTAATAAATTATAATCTGATTTTTATATAGCCATTATTTTTGCAGCCAATATTACAATGAATTTCCAAAAATCCTATATTTTTTTACCAATTGCTGTAAAATTGTGTAGAATCTCAAAATGTGTTTGTACTGCAAAATTCCGAAGCGATGAAATATGATTTTCGTGTTATTCCCATGATGGATGCGGTTAAAGGTGACCAGACAGGGCAATTTTCGATGTTCTTAATTTCCTTGTGAGTTTGACAATTCAACATATAGATATTTATGTATGGCTCTATATTTATTTCATAATTTTTGGACGATCGGTTCTATATTTAAACTCGCTGCGGAAATGGGTCAAAAACGCGCAAATTCGGCACCCAGGCACCCACGCGTCAATCATTTCGTTCTATGTAGAACGCCGTCCGTGACATTAGGCCTAGCGGTAATGGCGATCCACAGCGCTCTAACTGATTAAAAATCGCTACAGAAACTGGATTTTCCGATTTGGACAACCAGGAACACAGCATTTGTTTACCATTTTGACAATCACGACGCTTTTTAGGCCTAGATTACTGCCGAAAAGCATTCAGGATGGCGTTTTACTCTGCACATGCTTGCCATACCGGAGGCGGCAAATTCAAACTCGCTTAAATTTCGCAATTTTT
>JAVBJR010000924.1:0-2633 GCA_031546965.1 Dysgonomonas sp. | reverse complement strand
TGTCTACCCACATGGATCCATGGACAGTTTGTTGGAACTCATCTTTGACCTCATCTGGTGAAAATGTTCGAACCCTGACTGCTGTTGACTGATCATGAGACCTTTGTTTTCCCCAATTAACCATTTACAATATTGTTGTTGATTATTTCTGATTAAACTGTTGTTTTGGGAACTTCTTGTGCTCCAATGAATTTTGAACCTCCACACATGAAAAACATGTTGGTGAAGTCATATTTCAATTATAAAATGAAAAAAAAGTTATCAGCAATCTAAGCACAATTTTGTAGCTCCGCCCCTTTATTCGTTAAAATTCGGTTTGAGGTAACGTTAACGTAGTGCGATTGTTGCATTGCCAACTGCATGTTGTCCAGATGTCCAACTATACTTGCATTTCAATGAAATTGCCGTTTTCCTTCCCCGAGAACCACAAACAGACGGATTACGTACGTACCCGGCAGCGGGCGTGGTCGAACGATTTCTTTGAATAACAATCGCTCAACATCCCTGCAGCCGAAAAAATTCACAACCTGCCTGACTATTCTTTGATACTCGATCAATTTAGCGACCTGATTGTCTTTGCAATCAAAAATAACGAAAATTACCCTGACAGTTCTCCTTTAAGTTTGCAAAGTTATATGCGATAAAACTTGCATGATGCGATTTAGCATCGCTAGTCCATAGCATAGTCACTTTTAACAAAATAAAAAAATGTATTACTTCTATGACCTCTATTTGAATTACTGCAATTTGAAAACTATATGCCACTTCTAGATATAAATGCTGTATATTTCAAATCAAAATAAATACAATGGAATCTCCCTATAACGGCACCCCCTATAAGAGCATTCCCTTATAAAATACAAATGTTATCCTCTCTTGATGTTTACCATGCATATATATATATATACAGTAATTGCACGCTATATAAAAGCATATCCTTATAAAAGACAAATTATGGATCCATTGGGGTGGTGCTATAGGGAGATTCTACTCTATTTCATTATTTGAGACTCATGCTTTGTATTTTCTGTAACTGTTGTATGACATGGGAATACGGGTTCTAAGGGGTGTAAGTTGGCATTATGATTAACAATTTGCACTTGTTTTGCTGCTGATGGAATAATTATCAGTTATTCACCAATGAAAATATGAAAGGATAGTATATAGCATATACAGTGGAATCCTCTATTGTGGCATCCCAAGGGATACATAATTTTGTCTCTTAAAAGGGTATGCACTATAGGGTGTGCAATTTTATAGGGGAACGCCCTTTTATGGGGTGCCATTTTAGGGAGATTCCACTTGTAATGGCCCGGTGCCAGACCGGCGACATTACTAACTGCCATTCCCTTGAAGTGACGGCAATCGCAAACAGGTGGTTCGGAAAGTGTCAGCTGAGCAAAGCAGCACCCTCCCCCCCACCCACTGAGAATGGAATCGCCGACTGGGCCCAACTCCAGGGAAGCACTGTTAGGGCACGGTCACTTCCCCCTCCTCCTGGTGGTGGTGATGTTAGCGTGGCATCACCGGGCGAACGCCCCTCTTCAGGTGGACTCACCCAACTTGCTGCTAAAAAGAGTGCGCAGCAAGCTTCAGCAAGCCAGTCAGCTGGTCGGCTATGGCCAGAGAAAGACCTCACTTGAGCAGCCTCTCTGGCAGCCTAAAGCCTTCAAACCCTCGAACATAGGGTCTAGATTATTAAATTTAGACTAGCTTGTACCACCAGCAGTGTGGCCGTGGTTTATATGCAGTACATAGCACAATAAAGCTATTATTTAATATTAGCAGACTTGTGTTGTGTAATTCATTTGCGGCATTGTTAGCGAGCCCTTTGTGCACGGACAAGGGTCGTTACACACTGCATGTTGAAATACTTGAAAATTTACAAATGAATCTCCCTATAATGTTGCCGTTTATAAGGACATTCCCTTATAAAATACATATTTTATCCCTGTTCAGCAATAACCCATTATTGGCATAATAGCCAGTGTCCTGTGTATGTAAATATTCAGTTCTAATCTTTATTAAACTGTTTATTTCTTAACTAAAACTGGCGTGGTGTGAGATTTATTCGCGATTGCAACTAACCCTAGGACAGGGTTGTTACAAATACAATGATGCCCTGTCAGAGGAGTCTAGCCAAGGCGTATTTACCAAACCATTCGGATGTTGGCATCCCGCCTGCGTTGGCATCACGATATTATCGATGTCTGCCGATTGCGCCCACACCCATTCTGCACTCGCCAAATAAATAAACATAAACCGCGACATGAATGCATGGTCAAACAAAAATTAAATAAAAATCAATTTTCTGCCATTGATAGTTTCCACTACAAACATATTTCTCCATTTTAACCATTGTGATGTTCCACCATAACCAGGTTAAATTTCATTGCAATAAAACATTGCTATAATTAGAGCTAAGCGTTTTATTATATTGATCATATATTTATTATTAATCATTTAAATTTTCCACCAGAAGAACAACAAGATAGGTAACCAGCAAACCATTGCAATATCAGAATTATAACATCATTCTTCCATATGTATCATAAGTAAATTCTGGGTGCTATTTGAAACAATTGTTATGCGCTGTTGAATGAGCCTAATGTTTTTAACTTTCATGCATCATG
>JAVBJR010000312.1:0-2830 GCA_031546965.1 Dysgonomonas sp. | reverse complement strand
ATGGCTACTGATTAACAAAACGTCTACTTTTTAAATACAATTTATGGTTCTGATGCATGCACAGTCCACCTGCTATACATACAAATAGTTATCAAGAGAAATATTATCGTTTAATTAAAAGGCGAGCATAATATTCAACCCTGTGTACGACGGTCTTAAACATTTGGCCACCACTGTACATATACAGGGTGCACTTATTTGAAGTATTTTTAAAACGGCATCAGATATAGTTATTGCTAGGCCAATGAATATGAAACCCTGTAGTGGGAAACATCAAATCATATCGCACATGACCTATGATGTTATCTTCAAGGTCATCCGTGTTCTAACATTTCAACCATTGAATATACGGCACAATTTCGAATTAGGCGATTGAAGAGCACATCCCATTCAATTAATATAAATTAATTTCAGAAAGTTTGGTGCATTTATAAACGGGGGAGAAATGTTTGAAATGCGGGGTTGCAGTATGAATGCTGTGTTGCTGTGAAGTAACACCTACTTTACTAAACGTTAGCACCAAGGACAATTTGCTGCTACATTTGTCTGGTTTATTGTCATGCATGCCAAGTGCTACACTTCTTAAAACCCTGAGTAAACACTTCATTGTTTCAATGCAGCGCACAGCATTCATGATTCCAAAAACTTCTGTATGGTTTATAAATGCACCAAACGGCCTAGAATTAATTTTTATTAACTATAAAGGATGTGCTTTTCCATCACCTAATTCAGAAGTGTGTACTATCTTCAATGGTGGAAAAGTTAGAGCAGGATGACCTTGAAGATGACGTCATAGGTCACGTCCGATATGATTTTTGGGTTTCCCCTATAGGCTTTCATATGCATTAGCATAACAATAACAACTCTATGTGAAGCTGTTTTAAAATATTTCAAATATGAACTTAGAATTTTGGTACACCCAGTATACATGTATTACATGCACATTTCATGTTATCAAAGTCTGCTGGAAATAGTGTTACCCCATTTCTATAAAAATGTGTACATGGGCTGGTACAAGTAACTGGCATCTGCACTGCAAAACCTGCAAAAACATCCAACAGTGTCGCGCTTCAATGCTCCACTTTGTGTAACACGGATCTAGTTGACCAACGGGTTCAGAGGTCAGCTCTCACTGCTGGGTATTCTCGGAATTTGGGAACCAGCAGACACCGGTTCTTCCAATATAAAAGGACAACTCAACCAACTCTTGGTGTCAGTTGTATTCTGGACACCAAGTCTTCACGTCTGCTCTCGCTCTCATCTTACCCAGGTTCGAGTTCCTGTCCACAAGCTGTGGACACCAAGTCCAGTACCTCAAGTCTGCTGTCTTCCCCTGCTTGAATTCCTCAAGTCTCGCTATCTCCTCAAGTCTCGTGCAAGATTCACCGTGTCCTATCGGCCTTATACGCGCAGACCCTTAACGTGGGCTGACAAACAGCTAGCATTTGATTAAATTTGACCTAGGGGCAATCTATAAATTATGTCACGCCCTAAAAAGGGTAGGGGGATGTTCTGAGATGCAACAAATTTTGGCTTGGGGGAGGGTTTGGCAATTGAAATCTTTGACATTACAAAACAACCACAAATTGGGTGTCTGTCATTTAATTGTACTTGTCTGAGAGTCATCAGTGTGAAATGTAAACAAATTCAAATTATAAGAATGCACAGCATACTTTATTGCAAGTGTATAGTGAACAAGTTAAGCTTTGTATGATACGGTTTTTTTATATCGCCGTGTGACCTGATAGGGGGACGGGGTAGACAATAAACTGGACTCTAAAGTATTTTAACACAATTTAAGGTGCAACTGCAATGTCCCATGCAGAACTCCTTTTAGTCGCAATATTACACCCAGTTACTTAGATATATCCCACAGTAACACCCACTGATCAGGTTTTCTCTATCTTCATTACTCTGTTGCTATTACACCTCTATTAGCACATGTTTACATCCTAAAGCAATGGAGTAATGAAGGTAGAGAACACCTGAACAGCGAGTGTTATTGTGGGATATATCCACGTAACTCAGCGTAAAATTGCACCTAAAAGGAGTTCTGCATGGGACATTGCAGTTGCACATTAAGAGGTGATAAAATAATTTAATAATATAATAATTTTATTATAATTGAACATATTGAAATGTAGCAAATACATATTTTCATGTTGGCAAATATTTACAGCTTGAGTAGAAAGCACTGCAGTCTCATAGTTTCCCCTAATATTTATGATCGGATAAAATGTATTCCTGAATCATTATTGTTGGAAAGTGGAAAGCACACACTAAGGACAAAATTAATGAAGTGTTTTGTGCATAAACAATCTTATTACACCGTTGTACACGCCTGTAGTAAGTTAGATATTAACGTGGTGTTTAGAAGGTGTATGACACATCATATGTTAAACTTAATTTTAAGGAATGGTTTTGTAAACTTAGAAAATGAAAAACACGTGCATATAATGTATATGACTGCAGCATAATCTGAGGATATGGTGTTGAAGGTGTTTGGAGAAGGTGTTTAGGATGGTGTATACTTAACACCTTTCGAAAAAGTGTTCAGAAACTCTTTGAAAGGTGTTCAGTCCGTCACAGCGTTCAAACACCTTTAAAGATGTTCCTGAACTCGTTATTTCTGCATTCCATACAATTTTAACACCCTTTAAGGTGCAATACTATGCCTATATATACAGGGTGGTCCGCTTCGGGCGCTTTGGTCTAGTAACTTTGTGACGGTGAAAGATAAGTGAGTTATGTTAACGGGAGTGAATAGGAAGTGCCCTATGCCGATTCCAAAAATGGTATTTCACATGACCTTGAGTGTCGGTTTCAAGGT
>JAVBJR010000593.1:0-5904 GCA_031546965.1 Dysgonomonas sp. | reverse complement strand
GTGTCGTATTACGTTACTCCTCCGCACCCAAATTCCATAGGGTTTGGGTGGCCGCGAGTGACCGATATGGGCACCGCACCCATAATGGCGGGTTTAAGTCCCATTGGCCACGACATGGCCGATGGGCGTTTGTAACATATTTGATGCATGTATATAGGCCCCGGAGGCAAGGGCCTCGGGGCAGTGCAGTTGGCAACAATGGTGGTACGCGTATTAAAGAGAGCAGAGTGGCGCAAGACAACGGTGTAGGCTCAATCATTCAGTTAGTGGTACTTGCGAGTACCAAGTTATATGTGGAGGTAGAAAAACACCCTTACACTTTATTTCTCACATTGGCGAGTACAACCGAAATTCTGCTCATTGGCTTGGCATTTTGCAGAATCATGGATTTCTCACATTGGCGGTAACCCATGTTTCTGTTTGTTTCAAGAATGATTGTGGTCGAGAGGGCCCCTCCCCCAACCTGACTACTGATTTTTGGGGGGTGTGGGTAAATGAGGCTTGCAGGTGCATGTTCGCACTTTAAACAGTGACATCATGATTCGGCATGTACCTGCAAGCGTCATATACCCCAACCCCCCAAAAAAAACAGCAGTCAGGACAGGGGAAGGTCCCTCTCAACCACAATCTTTCTTGAAGCGGACAGAATGTGTCCTCCATGGATTGTGTGTCCATTCTAGGTTTGAGATCGGTGATAAAGGTCCCTCCATTATAAAACACGTAATTCTGTATAGAGCCCGTCAGCGCATGATTCAAGATTTATTACTTAATGCAATATTTGTGGCACATCTATGGTCTGATCAGGCACAAGAAAGGACTTGAGACCGTTTGGGAAGAGGTGGTAAAACACTCAAGGAAATAATTGCCAATCTGAACAAAAGAAGGATAGGTTCATGCCCCAAAAGCAAAGAGAAGCTTGCTGTGCAGCACCTGCAACCACCCTTACCAAGTCTCCTCTTATGCCTGCTCAGACCGTAACAAGTAATCTGCAAGCTGGCAATACGGGCAAGCCCATAATTTTATTAAATTAAACTTGGAAATTACTATAAATTGTGGGTAGGAATATCGTTCAAGGCTCCTTTGGCCGCGCCCTCTTTGTTCGCCAGGGGGCGCTGATTTTGCCATGTATTCCTATGGGTGACATTTTTCCACGTTTTTTCATAATAATTGTGGACCCATTTTTTCCGTATTTTTTGTAAACATTCTTTGAGGTGTTTTAAGTGGGTGCGCGACCTTGTGCCGTCACCCCATTGACGGCATGGAATTGCCGTCCCCCTTGGGACGGCGGAGCCTTTGCCGTAAACATAAATATCGGCCGACACGTTACCAACGTGACGTCATGCCACTGGCCGCGGTGACGCCCGCTGTCGTCTCACTGGTTGCGGTGACGCCCGCTAAGTCGCTGCCAGTCATTTCACCGGGCAAATCGCGTGCCGCCAGACCAGTTCGGTGCTCGTAGGTGTCAGAAAACCTTTCGAAATAAATAGTTCGCACGATTGTCTAAAATAAATAAATAGTTTGCACGGTTTTTAATAAACAATACCGAAACGGCGACACCAAATCGCCGACAACAAAACGTCCTGCTCCCTGTAAGGAATTATTTAATGACAAAATGATTTACAAAAGTTGGCTTTCGATGTAATGTAAAAAAAAATGGTTACATGGAAAATTATTTTTTCATATTGTGCACCTGCAAAATTGCATTAACAGGGAGAGGTGGTAATTAGAAAGAATGTATGTGAGCTATAAGTGACTGAATGTATATTAGTTTCAAGTGCTGCATGTTAACATGCATAATTCTGCATGCAATTTTTAAATTTGAAAGTTCTGCATGCATGTTTTGTCATTTAATTTTGAGCTATTTCGATCAAATTAAAGTGGCAATACAGTAAAACCTCATTAATACGAACCCTTGGTTATTATAAACGAATTTAAAGTCCCAGCCAACCTGTAAATTTATTAATTTAAATGGATAATACGAATCTCGGATAATACAAACCAAATTTTACAACTTAGCGGAGTTCGTAATAACCGAGTTTTACTGTACCTACTTGTACAACTCAACATCAATTAACTTTAAAGTGAAACTTTAAAAATGTGTAAAGGAAATGATCCTCCATTATAACAATTTAGTGTTGTTTTTAATGAAAAATCCAGATAAAAATTGGCCGCATATGGTTAAAAAGTCAAGAGATGTTTTTTTTGTGCTGGATATTATTAAAAAATGTTACGCTTACAAATCAATGTGCTTAAGTGAAAATGCATTTTTCTAAGGTAGAATTTATCTTGTGTATTAACATTAATTTTGGAATAATAGATAACTTACTTCTGTTTATGTTAAGTGAAAATGCTGAACACCTGTCATGTTTAAAATAATTGAACTTTAACTGGATTGGATCTTAGAACACCATATGTTGCATGTGTACCCATCATGTTTCTAAACTGCAAATGCTTGATCAAGTGCAATATTTAAAAAAAGGATGAAAAACCACCCTCTTGAAATTTTAACCACTTGTTAGCAATATTAACCTGCACCTATAGCACAATTTTCAGATTTTTTAAATTTGTCCCACATCGCCATTTTATAGGCTGGAGTATATAGCTAAAAATGCTTATATTTAAAAAGTATACGTCATAGGACGTTTCAGCTTGCAGATTTGAACTTTCCATTACAAAGTACACCAGAGTGCACAATTTCATAATTTTTAGACATCCATTTATGGAGCTAGTTATTATCAAAATTGCTAAATCTTGGGCTTCCGTTCAGCCTAATTTACATACATATGCAAATTAGACTTAAGACTTAGCTCCATAAATGGATGTCTAAAAATTATGAAATTGTGCACCCTGGTGTAGTTTTGTAATGGCAATAAATCCAAATCTGCAACCTATGCTTCAAATGCTTGTATACAATTTACACTGATTTTTTTAAAAGACTAATCCATTTGGGGTTTTACATACTGGATGCCCAACAACTACATATTAAATTATTACAATATTCTGGGTACAATTTGTAAGATTTAATGCAAACAACTGCAATTTTGCACAATGTGAAAAAATTACATTATGTAATATCTGTCAGCAGCTATAATAAATTACTAAGCAAGATTCGACATTAAATTACAACTTGACATACATGATTAAATTACTGTGATGTTAGCGAAATATATGCATGTGCATCATTCCATTTCATAAACATGTGATAATCCTCTGAGGAATTCCAGCATGTTTACAGGGTTAAAGCCTTCCACCATAGCCTGTATTCTGGCATCAATAATCCTGTATGTACGTCGTTTTGCTACTGGGGGATCTCCACAGACATACTGCTCGTATACTAGGTCTTGCCCTTTTTGTATTCTTCTGAGACAGTCGATAAACTTCCAAATGCATGGATGATTCATCTGCATTTCCCGTTGAATTCTTCGATTGGCAGCTTCAGCATAATTATTGGTTCGGTCTTGCCTATTTATGACACGCTCATAAACAGACCATATACTCGGTGGGAAACGGGCTAGTCGTCTTGGGCCATGTTGATTTGGTCGTCCAATATACGTATCTTCAAACCAACGAAAAATAGTACCAATGTCTTCCGTCAGGTCCAACGCAGACAATGCTTCAAATGCCTCTTCCAGGTGGATTATCGGAACGAATGCCAAACCAACGAGCATCTTGATCATTTGCTTGAAATTGCGGTCATTGTTAAACAGGTGAAGAAGATGATTTTCCGCAATATGTTTCCGAACATTCTGCACTAGATGAAACAAGCATCCATGCAGGTTTGCAGTTGGAAACTCAGCTTGCAGTGCATTAATGACGGCAATTTCAAAATCTATGGAGATGCTCTAAGGATTGAACTCCGGCCATATCTGGAAAATAGAAAATTAATGGAAATGTCAAAGTTCTAAATGGTATATGATGAAATGTTATATTACCATTTTCAGCGTTCCAAACAAGTGACTGTATGTCACGGCTTGTTTATTCGGTAACAACGCATACAGCACTGGGAACACGTACCCTCCGCGTTTGGCAGATATCACATATACTTGGCTGAATAACGGAGGAGCAATTTTGAAGGTGCCATCTAGAAAAATCTCAGACATCTGGTCGCTCCAGCTGCTGTGATAATCACGGCCAAATATAAGAATCCGTTGGTTATCTCCGAAAACAACATCCGCAAGCAAAAATGGTTCGTCACGTCCAGGTTCCAAAATGTAGCGTTGATATTCGTCAGGGATAACCTGAATGTAAATAATATGGACATCAGAAACAGCATTCTATCTTAATGAGCAAGTATAAGTATTACCAGTTCTTCAAAACGTAAGGGTGCTGGCGGAACTGCCGCATTACGGTTCCTTGTTTTTTGAATCATTTTTCTCAGCGCATCTTTAGACAGTCTTCCATGGATGTCACTGTCGACATTGGCAATTGCATCGCTAATAATTTGACAAGGCATCTATGAACAAAATAAATAATATTAGTGAAAGTTTTTTAAAATGTATGTAAAATGCAGCTTAGTACCCAATTGGGAGAAATGTTGCACATGGTATTGCGCAGCTCAGGTGAAACTATGCCTAAAATTTACATTTTATAAGTGTACTCATACCTCAAGTGTTTCTATGGCACGGCGTTTTACCGTATTCTTTACTTTCTCCACGTGGACACGAACGATATCACTGCCATGGTTATGCTCATGCATGTTGAGCAGAACAGTTCCACCTGTTAGGTCTGTATGCAAGCGAGCCTTGCAAAGATACAAATGTCGCTTGTCACATCTCCAAAATTTCTTGGCTCCATCTTTGCTTTTCCCGTCGTAAGTGTACATAAATCCATTATGGGCTACCTTAATTTTCCCATTTTTGGTGGACAATGTACTAGCCATCTTGTTTTCACGAGATCTAACCAAAGGAAAATTATTTTCAATCATAAGCAAACATGAGTAACATAATTAACTGAAATTATATGATAACTGATTGTTTCTTGGTTCCAATATATTGCTCGAATCCCCCAATTTTTCAATGTTCCTTCTGGAGATGATTAGTGATAGAGGTAATCTGGCTAAAATGGAAATACCGTTGAACCAACCTCTATATAACAAACCTCAAGGGAAACATTAAAAGCTTCACTACATATAATATTTAGTGTCTTAAATGGGGAAACTCATTTTTTCAAGGTTCCACTGTATTGATGTTCACAGGCTTCTGGAAGTAAATATTCATAAATGTGCAAATTTCCTATTTTGACCAAACAGGATGTGAGATATGCCCTGATTGTATCATATACCAGAATCAAAGAAAAATATTTGCTGTGCTCCCAGCCAATTTCATACTGAAAAATATAGTTCTGAAATATACGATTTTCTACTAAAAATATAGGAATACGGTATATGTATACAGGGTGAGTCAACTAAGGATTGCCAAGCGTTTATTTTGTAAACCATTGTGTGTATGGCAAAAAGAATTCCTCTTTGATCTGGAAGTCAAATGTGAGGAATCCGAAAATGACATTTAGAATGACCTTGAACGGCGTCTTGAAGGTCATCGGCGCTCAATCTTTGAAACCGCAGCTCGGAATTCACATGTTCCAATTTGAATATTGTAGATCATGTCCAAATCAGTAAGAAAACATGTTTGTGTGTGTGAAATATGAGTAGGTACTGATGTAATTGTCGCAAAACATTAAATTAAAATGATTATATCCACAGCTGCAAGACATTCTAGAACACACAGCAACTACAATTACTTCATATTCCCGAACACCAAGCACCTACAATTCATTCACCAATTCATCAATTCATTCACATTCCATAACTTATGACAATCAAGCCTCATAAATGTTTTAAAACAATTCCATCAATACCTAATCATATTTTTCAAACCAAAACATGCTTTCTTACTAATTTGGACA
>JAVBJR010001151.1:0-38616 GCA_031546965.1 Dysgonomonas sp. | reverse complement strand
CCTATAAAAATAAAAACACATGGCAGAAAAGCCAAATCAATATTTAAATACGGATTAGATTATATTGCTAAAAGATTGTTAAATGCTGAAAATGAAGATGATATAGATATATTTGCTTTTTTGTCATGTACTTAGATCATTTATATAAAATCAGTATCTTTGCTATAAACAGATGAGACTTATCGCATGAATCTTTTAGTAGAAGTATCTGTCTGTTAAAAATTTAATCGGAATATCATGGACAAAGTAATTATCCACTCATTTGAAGAGTTCGAACAGTTTGTTGGTAAAGAAATAGGGGTTTCCGAATATTTGAAGATTACCCAAGACCGTATTAATCTGTTTGCAGATGCCACTCTCGACCACCAATGGATACATGTTGATGTAGAGCGAGCCAAGAGCGAAAGTGCGTTTAAGAATACCATTGCACATGGTTATTTAACTTTATCGTTGTTACCACATTTATGGTCGCAAATAATTGATGTACGCAATCTCAAAATGATGATAAACTATGGCATGGACAAGCTTAAGTTTGGTCAGGCAGTAGTAGTTGATAGCGAAGTGCGTATACGTGTAAAGCTTATATCTGTACTGAATCTGCGAGGTACAATAAAAGCCGAAATGAAAGTGACTATGGAGATAAAAGATGCTCCCAAAAATGCTTTTGAGGCAACCGTGTATTTCTTGTACAACTTTGTATAAAGTGAAATTTGGGGTAATACTGAAATAACCAATCGACCATGAAAATAAAAGAAATATTACAAACAATAGAGCATCTCGCACCTTTGTCTCTCCAAGAGAGTTACGATAATTGCGGAGTGCAGGTGGGCGATGTCAGCCAAGAAGTAAAAGCTGTACTCTTATGTATAGATGTTACTGAAAATGTAATGGATGAAGCTATCCGATTGGGATGTAATTTAATTATATCGCATCATCCGTTGGCTTTTCGCAGTTTTAAATCCCTAACAGGTAAAAACTATGTAGAGCGTTGTTTTGTAAAAGCTTGCAAACACGATATTGTTGTATATGCTGCTCACACCAATTTGGATAATGCCATCGGTGGTGTTAATTATCAATTGGCTAAGATTCTCGATTTGCAACAAGTAAAAATACTTGCACCTCAAGAAAAAGCATTGATAAAATTGGTGACTTTTGTTCCTATGGATCATGCCGAAAGCGTGCGTACTGTACTCTTTAATGCCGGAGCAGGCAACATTGGCAATTACGATGCTTGCAGCTATAATACAACAGGAGAGGGAACTTACAAAGCCAATGAAAATGCAAATCCGTTTTTAGGAAAGAGAGGAGAATTTCACCGTGAAGCCGAAATTCGTATCGAGGTAATCTTACCTGCGTTTAAGCAAAAAGAAGTACTGAATGCTTTATTGGCAGTGCATCCTTACGAAGAACCTGCTTATGATTTCTATAAATTAGAAAATACATGGTCGCAAGCCGGTAGTGGTATTGTGGGTACTTTACCCGATCCGATGGAGGAGGAAGATTTCTTATACTATCTAAAAGATACGTTACATTTATCGAGTATTCAGCATTCGACCTATCGAGGAACTATGATTCACGAGGTAGCTTTATGCGGAGGAAGCGGAGCATTCCTCATTCCTCAAGCGATTGGATATGGTGCAGATATTTTTATAACGGGTGAAGCCAAATACAACGACTTTTATGATGTAGAGGATAAAATACTCTTGGCTACCGTAGGGCATTATGAATCAGAAATATGTACAAAAGATATATTTTACAATCTGATTTCGAAGAAGCATCCCGATGTAGAACTGAATATGTCCCAGTTTGATGTAAATCCGGTGAAGTATTTATAAATAATCAGTTACGAGTTACTAGAAAAAGAAACTTTGTGACATACCGCCTTTGCGTTAACAGAATACGACAATTATACTTGGATTTTTCATCAAAAAATAGTATCTTTGTATTTGAATTGTGACGAATAAATAGCAATTCTGTGTATGGATGTGGTGATATACTCCCATTGAAATAGTGCAATGTAGTAAATAAAAGAGCTAAATAGATGCTTTTTGTTTGCTGCATTTTTTTATTCCAGGAATATTTACGGACTTAAAATAAACAAAATATAAAATGGCAAAGAAAGCAGCTGAAAAAGAAATTGCAGTAGAAGATAAATTGAGAACAATTTATAACCTGCAAACAAAATTATCGGAAGTAGATAAGATTAAAATCCTTCGTGGAGAGTTACCCCTAGAGGTTGCCGACTTAGATGATGAGATTGCAGGTCTTAAAACCCGTGTAGGAAAATACGAATCGGATCTTAAAGAGTTTGAAGCGGCAGTAGTGCAGCAAAAGCAAAAGATGCAAGATTGTACTCTGAAAATCGAAAAATACAAAGAACAACTTGATAATGTACGCAACAATCGTGAGTACGATCACTTGAGTAAAGAAATAGAATTCGAAACCCTAGAAATAGAGTTGTCGGAAAAGCGTATCAAAGAATTTACACAAAATGTAAAGAATTTGAAAGAGCAAATCGAAACAAGCCATGCTTATCTTACAGATCGTTCTGCTGACTTGGCTCAAAAGAAAGAAGAATTAGACGAAATTGTTTCTGAAACCAAACAACAAGAAGAAGTTTTGAGAGACGAAATCAAAACGATAGAAGCCGAAGTTGAGCCTCGTCTTCTTCAAGCATTCAAACGTATCCGCAAAAGTGCACGTAACGGTTTGGCAATTGTTTCTATCGAACGTGGAGCTTGTGGAGGTTGTTTCAACAAAATTCCACCACAAAAGCAAATGGACATCAAACTGGGAAAGAAAATACTTGTTTGTGAATATTGCGGACGTATCATGGTAGATACCGAATTGATAAATAACGTAGGATTCTTACCTTTAGAGTAGTAAGAATCTATATTTCAATAAAAATGAGCCTCTTGAATATTTATTCGAGGGGCTTTTTGTTTCTCTAAAAAACACTTTTTTACTCTTTAACAAGAATAACTTTTCATTAAAAAAGTATCTTTGTTGTTTGGAGTATAATTTCGGCATTGTACAGACGTTATATTGCTAACTTGTGCTGTAGGGGCAGGGCTCTGCTCTGCCCGTAAAGTAACAAAGTTAAATAAGAGGGTGGAGTAGAACCCGACCCCTACAAAATAGAATGATGAATATTTTAAAGAATTAGAAAAATAATAATAGATGAAGAAATATCATTTTCTACTATTTATAGGAATAATTATTTTTTGCAGTTCGTGCGGAACATCAAAAAATGTGTCGTATTTTGATGATTTAGATGTATATCTGCAAAAAGAAGTTGCCATGTCCGATTCGTTACATGCGATACGGATAAAGCCTAACGATCAGTTGGGTATAGTGGTTTCGTCGGTAAATCCGCAGGCGGTTGCACCGTTCAATTTGCCTGTTATGACTCAGAGTGGGTTGACTCAGAGTTCGTTACCTTCTTATTTGGTAGATAGTGAGGGTCTGATCAATTTTCCGACCTTAGGAAAAATCCGATTAGAGGGATTATCCACAGAAGAAGCTGTCGATTTGCTACAAACACGATTAGAGGATTATGTAAAAGACCCCATTGTGAATGTTCAGATATTGAATTTCAGGGTGTCGGTACTTGGGGCGGTAAATGCTCCCGGACCATTCTATTTTACAGGTCAGCGAGTATCTATATTAGATGCAATAGCCAATGCACGGGATTTGACTCTGTTTGGACAACGAGATAATGTGCTGTTGATAAGAGAGAATGGCAATAAAAAAGAATTTATACGCTTCGACCTCACAAAAGGTAGCAGTGTATTTTCTTCAAAATACTTCTATTTGCAACAAAATGACATCGTATATGTTGAATCTAATAAAGAGCATCAGAAAGATGCACAAATGAGTCTTCAGAAGCAGTTTAACTTGACATTGATTTCTACAGCCGTAACCAGCGTTATTGCTGCCGTGTCGTTGATTATAGCTGTGTCAAATTCGAACAAATAACGACGTAGGGGCGAATGGCATTTGCCCGAAATTAAAGGATATGCTGTATGTAAATACAGAATTAAATAGTTTATACTATATATGACTACAAAGAAAAAATCGGAATTTGTAAACGTAGGAGATATACTTCTTAAATATGTACGGTATTGGAAGTGGTTTGTTCTTTCGGGAATAGCCTGCTTGCTTATTGCCGTTGCTTATTTGAAGACTGTAGACCCTACTTATCTGATAATATCGAACGTAAAACTTAGAACAGACGCCGAAGGAGCCAAAATAGCATCATCACTGGTTCGCAGTTTTGGATTGGGCGGTTTGGCTGAATCCGATAATGTGGACGATGAAACAGCAGTAATGTCGTCTCAATCGCACATGCGAGATATGATTTACGAACTGGGTTTGTATACCTCATACGACCTGAAAAAATTCCCTTTCGATAAATCGATGTATAACACATCACCTCTGATTATTACCGTAAATAGAGCTGTGGTGGATACTTTATCGATGCCCATTACATTTAAAATTGAGGTGAAAGATAAATCGGTGGAGGTGATAACCGAAATTGATGACGATGAGGTTGGCGAAGTTCAATTCAACTCTCTGCCTGCCGAAGTGAAAACCCCGTATGGTAATTTTGTATTAAATTATTCGGGCAAATCTATCGGTAAAGACAATTATACAATGGAAGTGTTTTTATCGGGATTGGATTATGCTGCCGAATATTTCAAAAAGAAAATACTAGTTGGATCGGGAAGTAGTGCATCCGAGATAATAGGGTTAAGCGTAAAGGATGTAAACCGAGAGCGAGGCAAAGATATACTCAACAAGCTGGTTGAGCTGTACAATAAAGATGCTAAGGTCGACAAAAATAGCGAAGCCGAAAATACAGCCGCTTTTATAAAGGAACGCATCGATCTTTTATCTTCCGAATTGAGTGACTTAGAGAAGTATTTGGAAGACTTCAAGAAGCAAAATAATATAACGGACATTACTGCCGAGTCGAGTGTGTTTGTAGGGAAATACAACGATCTTCAAGAAAAAAATACAGAGATTGACGTTCAGTTGAGTATAGCCGATATGCTCGAAAAATTTATAGCCGAGCCAAAAAACAAGTATGAGTTAATTCCCACCAATACAGCCGTTTCAAGCAATGCTTTGGAAGCAATACGTGCCTATAATGCTGCTTTGTTAGATAGAAATCGTTTATTGCAAAGTGGCACTGATAAAAATCCTGCCGTTATCTCGATGAACGAACAGGTGGGGTTACTTCGGAAAAATGTAGAAACAAGCATTCGCAATGCTCGCAGGGATATCAGTATCCGCAAGAAAGATTGGGCAGGGCTCGAAGGCGAGGTGCAAAACCGGATGGCGGAAATGCCACGTCAAGAACGCGAATATTTGGAAATAGAACGTCAGCGAAAAGTAAAATCGGATCTCTATATTTTCCTTCTTACCAAGATGGAAGAAACCCAATTGACATTGGCATCTACCACTCCCAAAGCAAAAATTATTGATGGGGCTTATAATATATGGAAACCCGTTTCTCCTCGTAAGATTATAGTATTGGGTATTGCTTTGCTTTTTGCGGCAATGATTCCTATTCTTATTATTTATCTGCTCGATGTATTTAAAACCAAGATAGCTTCTAAAGAAGAATTGGCAGAGGCTACCTCTGTACCTGTATTGGGAGAAATACCCTTGGATAAAAATGCCGATAACGTGGCTGTGGCAGAAGGGGTAACTACCTCTACCGCAGAGTTGTTCAGATTGGTGAGGACTAATCTGCAATTTGTGATGAAGAAAGACGATAAGGTAATTTTGGTAACATCCAGTGTGAGTGGCGAAGGCAAATCGTTTTTCACTGTAAATCTTGCCCTGTCATTTTCGCTAATCAAAAACAAGAAAGTCGTATTGGTAGGGTTGGATATCCGTAACCCGAAACTGACTGAATACTTAAATATAAAAAGAAAAGACGGTATGACTTTATTCTTGTCTTCGGACGATATGAAGCCCGAAGATATCATCATACACCGTCCCGATTTGCATCCTAATATCTACGTAATCCCTGCGGGACCTATTCCGCCGAATCCTGCCGAATTACTGTTGAACGACCGTTTGGATGACATGTTCGCCTATTTGCGTCAGAATTTCGATTACATCATAGTAGATACTGCTCCTGTGGGAATGGTTTCGGATACGTTCTGCCTCGACAGGGTTTCCGATACAACCATATATTTGTTTAGGGCAAATTATACCAACAAATCGAACCTGAAATTGGCTGAATCGATTGTGGAAGAACAGAAGCTGAAAAACCTGTCTATTGTAATCAACGGAACTACTACCAAATCGGCTTACGGATATGGATATGGAGCAAGCTCAGTTAACAGTTAACAGTCATCAGTGGTTTTAATTTTTTGTAACCCATAAGTCTGTAATGAACGAAGTCTTAGAAAGAATAAGAAAGCCCAGTATATTTATTCTGTTATTGGTACTCAATCTCAGGTTCCTTTTTACGGTAGTGTTGGGCGAAAGGCAAGAAATATTGTCTGTTCTTACTTTTTTCTTTTTTCTGCTGTCGTTCGATTATACCACTGTGCGTCGTGAGTATTTGTATTGGATCGGATTATTGGTCATAGTCACCCTTGCACAATTTACGCCCTATAAGCTCAATGTGCTGACTCCCATTATATTGATGCAATGCGTCTCTACATTAAACATTAAAACCTATTTGCGATACAATATAATTATATTGGGAGGCACTGCCTTGCTCATGCTCTTGCTTGTGGGTACGGGACGGATGGTTCAAGCAGAAACCATAAGTGTGATACGCATACGATACGACTTTGGTTACGGGCATCCTAATGCTGCTGCTCTTTATTATTGGGGGCTGTTTATCTCTATACTCTTGTATTGCTATGTGTCTAAATACCGCAATTTTATATGGTTGCTTCTTGGCTTTTTGTTGTTAGTTTCGATGTACGTATATGCCGAAACCGATTCACGCAGTTTTATCTTTGCGGTTATAAGCTTTGTTTTGGTGCTCTGCTATTATAATTTGCGGTCGAAAATCAGATTAGATTACCAAATAGGATATTCCCGATACATCATATATGCACTGCCTATATTATTCACAGCATTAACCATCTATTTGGCGATAAATGCAAAAGACTATCCTGCACTGAATATATTATTGAGCACACGTCTTGTTTTATATAAAGAATTACTGGATGGGTTAGCACCTCTGCAATATCTTTTAGGAACAACTGCATTCGATTATATAATTGTTGATAATTCTTATCTCCATCTGTTATTTGAAGCAGGAATTGTAGTTTTTGCTTACTTTGTGTGGTTGTGGTTTTTTGCGGTTAAAAACATGGTAAAACAGCAGAATTTTATATTTATAGCTGTTTTTATCAGCTTTTTGGTATACGGATTGATGGAATCGTTGTTATTATATAGTGTGATTATTGGTAATAACATATTTTGGGTACTGCTCTATCGTTATCGATACGAAGACGAGCTGTCCGAAGAAGTAGAATAGGGTACCTCACCCCAACCCTCTCCAAAGGAGAGGGCGTTTTTAGCTCCTGCCTCTCTGTACCCCCTCTCCTTTGGAGAGGGTTGGGGTGAGGTACTTTTTAAATTTTTAATGTTCAAAAAATGAAAATAGTATATTGCCTCATTGATTCTTCCCGAGCCGGCGGAATGGAACGCAGCGTCTGTTGCAAAGCCAATTACCTTGCCGATGTTATGGGATATGATGTGACCATAATTACTACCGACAGAGGAGCAAATGAAAACTTCTTTGATTTTTCTTCTCGAATACAATTTTTCGATTTGAGCATAAATTATTGGGAACTGGATGGCTTGTCATTCTTGAAACGATTAAGAAATCAGGTACAAAAAAGAAAAAAGCATAAACTTGCCCTGGAACAGCTTCTTGAAAAATTGCAAGCCGATATAGTTATCTCCACTTGCACGCATGAAGTGTCTATTCTTTGCAAGATAAAAGACGGCAGCCGCAAAATTGCCGAAAGTCATTTAGCTAAAGATTACAAGAGGGTAGAAACAAGTTTGAGTGATCAACCTTTATTATTCCGCCTTTTTACCTTGGCAAGTGATTTTCGCAGAAAACAATTTCTCAAATACTACGATGCTTTTGTAGTGCTTTCCGAAAGCGAGAAAAAGCGATGGAAAGGCGTTAATAAGCATATAGTAAGCATTCCTAATCCTTTGTCTTTTTTTCCTGAATTGACTACAGATTACACTCAAAAGAGAGTTATAAGTGTTGGGCGTTTGAGCAAAGAAAAAGGCTTCTCGTACCTCATTTCTGCATGGCAGTTGGTTTGTCAGAAGCATTCAGATTGGCAACTCGCAATTTTTGGAGACGGTGAAGAACAAGCAAATTTACAAAGGCAAATCACAGATTTACGATTAGAAAACAATATCCGGATATATCCGTCGCAAAAAAATATTTCTCAAGAATATCTGAACAGTTCCATATATGCAATGCCCTCGATAAGTGAGGCATTTGGCTTGGTACTTACCGAAGCTATGGCTTGCGGACTACCTTGTGTTGCTTTTAACAGCACAGGTGGATTATCGGAAATAATAAAAGATGGAGAGGACGGTTTTTTAGTGGAAACTCAAAATATCGAGGATTTATCAAAAAAAATAATACTTTTAATTGAAAATGAGCATCTAAGAAGACAAATGGGGCAAAAAGCAAGAGTTAATGTACAGCGTTTTTCTACTGAAAATATTACGTTTCAGTGGGCTGATTTATTCTCTCAGATTATAAGAAAGTAAATGAAAGTATCTCAAATTTGTATTTATAAAAAACTTTGTTATATTTGTATATAGTATACAAAGTTCTTAGAACTTAACGAATAGAACTTAACAAACAATCTAGTTACTAAATTTTAAATTATCTTATTATGAAAAACAAACTTTTTTTGTCGGCTATTTGCGTGATAGCTTCGGCACAACTTTTTGGACAACAGTTAAACGGAGGAACGTCTCAATTGTATAGTAGTAGCTCATTTAACACTCCATTGAAAACAGGATTTTATCATACAGGGATAGCTCAAAATGGTTATCCAAGTTTGACGTGGCCTTATCCTTTTCGATATTTATTGAATATACGAGATAATGAGGCCGAAAATATTGATGTAATTCAATTTCAGCTATCAACAGCGTATGTTGATGATGATAGAGTATTCTTTAGAAAAATATATCCGTGGGGTAATAAATTTAATGCAAAATGGCAAGAATTTGCTACGCGTGGAGAAAATAAATTTGTAGGTAATCAGTATATAAATGGAACTTTATTTGCAAACGAAATAAAAGTGGAACCTACTGTGTGGGCTGACTTTGTATTTAGCCCCGATTATAAACTTCAACCCTTATCAGAGGTGAAAACTCATATAGAGAAGTATCGCCATTTGCCGGATGTTCCATCGGAAGCACAAGTTAAAAAGGAGGGTGTCGAATTGTCCGAAATGACTGTAAAACTTTTACAGAAAATAGAAGAACTTACCCTTTATGTTATACAACAAGACGAGAAGATAGGAGAGTTAAATGATAAACTTTCTACTTTGGGAAACTTAAATAAATAGTCGTATGAGAAATACAATTATTATTTTAGGTTTTCTCATAACATCCATCGTGAGTTATGGGCAAAGTGTGAGTGGACCAACTAGTGTTACGGGAGGTGGTGAGTATGTATACACTTTTACAACCCCTAAAGCAGGTCTTGATCCGGTAGGTACAACGTGTGCTGTTTCTGTTAAAGAAGGGGTTTCACGTTCCGGGGGAGCAATATTGTTGCCTGCAGGGAAGACATCTGTAACTTTTAAGGTAAAATGGAATAATGTGACGGGTGTAGGAGAAGTTAAGGTGCAGGCTGCAGATCCATATGCAACTTTTCTCAATAGTGCGAAATTAGGAAATATTAAGATCACCAAAGATAATACCTGTTATACAACTGCTGTAAGTGGGCAGAATATTACATCCGCAAAAACATATACAGGATGTAATATTGAGGTTACAAATACAACTGTGTCTAATAATGCAACTGTTACAATAACAGCCGACAAATATGTGTCAATTAAACCTTCTTTTACAGCAACAAAAGGGACTTATGTTTCTATTAAGTCGACTAATAGCAGCACTCTGAAATCATCTACAGCTTTGCCTGATAATATAGATGTTTTAGTAGATGATAAACCTAGTCTTGATCAGAATTACCCTAACCCGTTTACAAGTATTTCTACGATCACTTTTTCTATTCCAGAAAAGTCAAAGAATGCTTATTTGCAGATTTTTGATTTGGGTGGAAGAACTATAGATAAGATCAAGATTATAGAAAAAGGAGAGGGTTCTGTGATTTTGAACAGTAGTAAATTTAATTCAAATGTAATATATTTATATTGCTTGGTTATTGATGATATAACTGTAGATACCAAGAAATTTTATGTGAAATAAAACAAATTTTTAAGAGTCCCATTGAATTTTTCAATTGGGCTCTTTTTTCATTAAGAAGCTGTTTGGATTTTTTCAATTAATTATTCTATTGAGCATAATTGCAGAAAATACAAGGTATATCATAACTCTGCTGTCATTCTCTTTCTTATAATTTTTTAACGCCCATAACAATATTTTTGATTAAAATCCAAACAGTTTCTAATTAAATTGTAATTATTATATGTACTTTTAGTTTTAGAATCGAATGAGAAAACTAAAAATTCTACAAATAAATAAGTTTCCTTCTATAAGAGGAGGCTCAGAGATTGTTTTATTTGATACTATCAGTTTACTTAAAAATGATGGGCATGAGGTTGTTCTCTTTTCTACGGATGAGGGTGAAGCTATTTATACACCCACTTATGTAATTCCATATCCTGATCGTAATGCTTCATTAATAAAAAAAATAGCCGGTCTACCATCTTTTTTTTACAACCATTTTGCGGTAAAAGTATTGGAGTCGATTATCGAAAAAGAAAAGCCCGATATTGCACACATCCATTTGTATCAAAATAGTTTTTCGAACTCAATATTGCTGGTTTTGAAAAAGCATCATATCCCTATTGTGATGACTCTGCATGAGTATCGGCAAATTTGCCCATCGTATTTATTATTGGATAAAAATCAGAATATTTGTGAGAAGTGCATTGATGGGAATTATTTTCATTGTATGTTTACACAATGTGCTAAAGGGAGTTTTATTGAAAGTAGTCTCTTAACTTTAGAAATGTTTTATCGCCGAATGTTTTATAAAACAGAAAAATATGTTGATAAATTTATTTGCCCGAGTAATTTTGTTTACAGGAAATATTTGTCTTTTAATAAAGCTATTGCTGATAAATCTGTGGTAAATTATAACCCTGTTAATGTTGGTTTCATGAAAAATACCGAAAGAGGAGATTATCTGTTGTATTTTGGACGGTTGTCTCGTGAAAAAGGAATTCAGACATTATTGTCAGCCATGAAGCAATTGCCTCATATAAAGTTAAAAATTGCTGGTGTTGGAGATTATCCTCTACATGAAATTCCCTCAAATGTTGAAGTATTAGGATTTAAAGAGAAAGAAGAGCTAGAACTCATTATAAGGAATGCTTTATATACTGTCGTTCCTTCCAGAAGTTATGAAACATTTGGCTTATCATGTACCGAAAGTTTAGTTCAAGGTACTCCTGTTATAGCATCTAATATTGGGGCTATTCCGGAGATTATCGAGCATAATAAAAATGGTTTTTTATTTGAAGCTGGTAATGTAAGTCGCTTGGTTGAGACTGTCTCGAAAGCAATACTATTATCAGACGATGAATATCTACAAATGGCAAAAATAGGACAACAAAGTTTAGCTAAGTTTTCGGATGATAAATATATTAAGAGGTTGTTATCTATTTATAAAGAGCTAATAAAATGAAAATAGCCATATTAGGAACCAGAGGCATCCCCAATAGTTACGGGGGATTCGAGCAATTTGCAGAATACTTATCTGTGGGATTGGTTGAGCTTGGACACTCGGTTACGGTATACAATGTGCATTTTCATGAATACGATAAGGCTGAATTTAAGGGTGTTACTATAAAAAAAATATACAGTCCCGAAAAGCAAATAGGGGCAGCCGCCAATTTTATTTACGATTACCTTTGCCTCAAAGATGCCTTGAGGCAAGACTTTGACATCATCTACGAAGCCGGCTACCACAGCAATGCACCCTCTTATTATTTGCTCAAGAAAAATTCACCTGTCGTTATAACTAATATGGATGGGCTAGAATGGAAAAGAAGCAAATGGAATTACTTTACCCGGCAGTTGATTAAAAAACTGGAGAAACTAGCCGTTCGCAAGTCCGATTATTTAGTTTCAGATAATTCTGCCATTCAAGAATATTATAAAAGGGAGTTTGATGCCGAATCGTTCTGCATTGCTTATGGGGCAGATGTGGTTGAGGATTTCAGCGAAGAGGCTCTAAATCTGTATGACATAACGGCTAATCAATATTTTTTATTGATAGCCCGTTTAGAACCCGAAAATAATATCGAAACAATTCTCGATGGATATATTCTGTCAAAAGATGCTCGTCCATTTTTAGTAATTGGTAATGCCGATACCAAATATGGAAGATTACTTCAAACAAAATATAAGAATACTGCTATTAGTTTTTTAGGTGCTGTATACAATAAAGAAGTGTTGGATAACCTGCGGCATTATTGTGCATTGTACTTTCACGGGCATTCGGTAGGGGGCACTAATCCCTCATTATTAGAGGCAATGGGTGCCGGATCATTAATTGCTGCACACGATAATGAGTTTAACCGGTCGGTGTTGAACTTAAGTGCTTTGTACTTTGTTACAGATAAAGATGTTGCCCTAGTAATTGGCAACTTAAAGTTTTTGGATGATGATGAGAAAAAAAGTCTTACAGCAAATAATAGGATAAAAATTGTCGATAACTATTCTTGGAAATCAATCATACTTCGGTATGAAAATCTTTTTTATGAGGCTCTAAAAAAGAAATAGTATTAGATCTAAGGTTTCAATGGTACAATGTTAACAAATATTTTGTTTTATAGCATTCTATATTTATATGTTATGTAGCATTTTTTTGTTTTTTCACAACTCTAAAATCTCTATAAAATGGCTGGTAGTTGGTATTCAGTAGCTTACTAGATATAAAAAAATTCTATTTGATTTTAATAATTAAAAGGATGATTCCTTGAATACTATCTCTTATATTTGTAATATGAAAGAGTTTACGTCTCATATAGATTACTTGATACAGAAGCATGACTGTGTAATTATACCGGATTTTGGAGGTTTTGTTCTGAATCGTGAGGTTGCTAAAATAGCGACCGATGGTTCTATTGCCCCACCCAGGGTGACTGTTGGCTTTAACCCCGATCTAAAGTATAACGACGGTTTGTTGGCTGAATCGTATATGAATGCATATTCTATATCATATGACACTGCCTGCAAACGTATTGATGAGGTAACCAAGAGGTTAAATACCATTTTGGCATTAAAGCAGCCTGTTCAAATAGGTTTATTGGGTAAATTATCGCCAGATGAAGATGGTCGTCTGATTTTTGAACCTAATAATAATATTTCGGCATCTCATTCCGAAACATTCGGGCTTTCAGTCCTCGATATTAGGAAGTTAGTTGATATTCATGAGGTTCAAAAAGTACTGGTTATCAACAACAAGCGATCTGTTTACAAAAAAGTATTTGCCGGTGTTGGTGCGGCAGTTGCTGCTATTTTGGTCTTTTTTGTAGCATCTACCCCAATTTTGGAAGATAAGGGTACTAGTGTGCAAAAATCAGGCTTTTTTACCGATCTGATTATTTTATCATCAGCCAATCGTCCGGGTACTGTTCCTGCTGTAAGTAGTTTAACAATAGCGTCTTCTGTAGAGGTCGAAGCAAAGAAAGAAGAACCAAAAATAGATATTACTCCTGTTGTAGCGCAGAAAGCAGAATCTGCAAAGGCAGATAAAACTGCTCCTGTAACAGTAAAGCAGGCTGATCCTAAATACTTTGTCATAATAGGTAGTGCCACCAGTAAATCGGAAGCAGAAAAAGCCTTGAAAAAATTCAAAATGCAAGGGTACCAAAATGCCAATGTTATAAATTCGGGAGATAGAAGCAGAATCTATATAGCTTCTTTCGAAGATAGAGTTCAAGCCGAAAAATACCTGGCTTCATTCGTAAAGAACAATCCTAAACTGGATGATGCTTGGGTATTTGCAAAGAGAAACTAAGAGCAGGCTAAAGTAAATGCTTGAAAGCCATTTGTTTTATTATCGAAGACCGTAGGGGCATATAATTATATGCCCGGTGAATTAAGGGCGAAAAAAAATTCACCCCTACGATGTTCTCAGACATATCTATTTTATTTTTTAACCAGCCAATATTTTATATACCAAATCCATATCTACATTGTGGCGTACATGGTCGGCTAATTTATTGTACTGTTCTTCTTTGTATGCCTTAAAATCGAAGGGTTCATTCGACAGCTTTTGAGTGTAAGGTTCCAATAAAAAATCGATGAATACTCCATTATCCAGAATACCATGTATATATGTCCCAAAACATTTTTTATCTAAATAAAAACCATCGGAACTTCCATCATTTAATCGATTAAAAGGGCTGTTTTGGCTTCCTTCAACAGGTACAGTTGTTCCCATGTGTATTTCGTAACCGTCGCACGGGACATCGGAGTTGAGAAAAGAGAATTGCACTTGTCGTGTAACCTTTTCACCCTGCATTTCGGTAGAAACAGGCAATAAACCCAGCCCGGGCAAACGTTCTATCGACCCTTCTACAAGCAATGGGTCGCACACCTCTTGTCCCATCATCTGATAACCTCCGCAAATGCCCATCACCGTAGCTCCCTCTTGGTGGGCTTTGATGATGCTTTGTGCAACCCCATTGCGACGCAATTCGTACAGATCGGCGAGGGTACTTTTGCTTCCGGGAATGAGTATAATGTCGGCTTTCTCTATTTCATCAGTATTGTTGGTGTAATATAGATGAACACGAGGATCTCTCTCCAAAACGTTGAAATCGGTAAAATTAGACATGTGCCTAAGTAACACAACGGCAATATTTACCTTGTCGTGGGAGGCTTGTATATTTTTGGTGTGAAGCATTACAGAATCTTCTTCCTCAATGTAAATGTCTTTGTAATAAGGTATAACGCCAATGACGGGAATGCCGCAAAGGTCTTCTATCATTTTTACGCCCGATTCGAAGAGCCTCATATCTCCCCTAAACTTGTTGATGAGTATACCTTTGGTATGTTTACGTTCTTCTTCGGTCATGAGCATAATAGAGCCGTATAGACTGGCAAAAACGCCGCCCCGATCTATATCTGCCACTAAAATAACGTCTGCTCCTGCATGTATAGCCATGGGCAGGTTTACAATGTCAGCCTCACGCAGGTTGATTTCTGAAACGCTTCCTGCACCTTCCATTACAATGGGATTGAACCGCTTTTCTAATCGATCGAACGCATCATTTACTGCATTTCGGAGAATGTCGCGACCCTCTTTCTTAAAATATTGAAATGCACTCTGATTGCCGTATGGTTTGCCGTTTAACACAACTTGAACCGTTTTGTCGGTAGTAGGTTTCAAAAGTAACGGATTCATGTCTGTATGACAGGGTATACCGGCTGCCTCTGCCTGAACGGCTTGTGCCCGCCCAATTTCTAACCCTTCGGGGGTTGCAAAAGAGTTGAGAGCCATATTTTGGGCTTTGAAAGGGGCAGGGTGATAACCGTCTTGTAAAAAAATGCGGCAAAAAGCAGCAGCAATTACGCTTTTGCCCACATCGCTACCCGTGCCGGCAAACATAATGGGTCGGAGTTTTTCCATGAAATAGGGTGCTAATCTGAGTTTATACACAAAGGTATGAATTTGTGCAGAAAAAAGGAGCAAAATTATTTATTCGTTCCTAATAATTGTTGTAGAATACCTCCTTGTATAATGTTCGTGCTATCTCATAGTTAAAAGAATAAAAAAGTTCCCATTTGTTTGAAAAACGTTATTGTATATAGAAATAAAAGTTAATTTTACATCACCTATAAATTTGTTGGCATATTTAACTGATTTAGTCTATGTTTTAATTTGTTATTTTGCCTAGGATTAATAAGGTACCATAAAATATTTACTATAATTATTTCTAAAATAATTGTAATTTAACCATATAAATAAATATTTCAAAAACCATGAAGATTACTGCAATTCAAGAAAAATTTCAAAGCTTATTTGGTGAAGGTGGTATAATGTACACTGCCCCTGGACGTATCAACTTGATTGGCGAACATACCGATTATAATGGCGGATTTGTACTTCCCGGAGCTATCGACAAAGCCATGTATTGTATGATTAAACCCAACGGTACAGCCGATCGTGTAAAAGCATACGCTTTAGATTTGGAAGAAATGGACGAGTTTGGGTTAGACGATGTGCCGATCAAACAATGGGGCAAATACATCTTTGGAGTATGCCTCGAGATGATTAAACGCGGAGCCAAAGTACAAGGTTTTGACGTAGTATTTGCAGGAGATGTGCCTTTGGGAGCAGGTATGTCGTCGTCCGCAGCACTCGAAAGCTGTATTGGATTTGCATTAAACGACACATATAATTTAGGTTTCGACCGTTTCGAACTGGCTAAAATAGGACAAGCTACCGAGCATAATTATGTAGGCGTAAAATGCGGAATCATGGATCAGTTTGCATCATGCTTCGGAAAAGAAGGATCGTTGATCCGCCTCGATTGCCGTTCGTTAGAATACGAATATGTGCCTTTCGATCCAAAAGGATACCGATTGGTACTGATCAATACTTGTGTAACTCACGAATTGGCTTCATCTGCTTACAACAAACGTCGTGAGTCGTGCGAAAATGCAGCCTCTTATATCCGCAAATACCATCCCGAAGTAGAATTCTTAAGAGATGCTACCTTGGATATGCTTAAAGAAGTAGCTAATGAGGTAAGTGCAGAAGATTATATTCGTGCAGAATTTGTTATCGAAGAAGTTCAACGTCTGCTGGATGCCTGCGATGCTCTTAAAAGAGGAGACTACGAAACGGTAGGTAAAAAAATGTTTGAAACACATATCGGATTGAGCCGTAAGTATGAAGTAAGTTGCCCTGAACTTGATTTTTTGAATGATATAGCCCGTCAGTGTGGTGTAACCGGCTCTCGTGTTATGGGAGGAGGCTTCGGCGGTTGTACTATCAACTTGGTGAAAGACGAATTGCATGATGGCTTCATTAAACGTGCCACCGAAAGCTACGAACAAAAGTTCAAAATCAAACCCAAAGTATACGATGTAATAATCAAAGATGGTGCGAGAAGACTATAAGTCATACCATATTATAGAGATTTATCCATAGTCGATAAATTTTATTTATAATTGTCGTTTGATTTATTCAAATAATTGCTATTTTTGCTTTTAAAACAAAGCTCTTTATGTCTAATGTTAGTTTTTCATAAAGAGCTTTTTGTAATATATTATATACAGATTAATTATAAATTAGATTACCTTATGCATAACTGGTTTGAATGCAAAGTTTCCTACGATAAAACGATGGAAAACGGAACTCTGAAAAAAGTAACCGAACCCTATTTAGTAGACGCTTTGTCGTTTACAGAAGCCGAAGCTCGTATCATCGAAGAGTTGAAGCCATTTATAACAGGAGATTTTACAATTGCCGATATCAAGCGTGCTAAATTGGCGGAATTGTTTTTTAACGAAAATGGAGACCGTTATTTCAGAACAAAAGTATATTTTATCACTTTAGACGAAAAAAGCGGAACCGAAAAGAAAACAGCTGTGAGCATGTTGGCTCAAGCTTGTGACCTCAAAGAAGCTCTTGCTGTAATAGAAAAAGGGATGGAAGGCACAATGGCAGATTATGTAATAGCATCAATTAGCGAAACTATGCTGATGGATGTTTTTCCTTACGCAACAGCCGAAAAGACCAAAATAGAGTATCTGAAAGAAGAGTAATTATGAATATAAGTGCAAACCTGGATGCCGTAAATTCTTTATTACCCGAGAGTGTAAAGTTGGTTGCTGTATCTAAGTTTCACCCCAAAGAAGCTATAGAGTTGGCTTATAATGCAGGGCAGCGTGTTTTTGGAGAGAGTAGGGTGCAGGAACTTGATGCCAAACAGCCCCTATTGCCACAGGATATAGAGTGGCATTTGATAGGACACTTGCAGAGTAATAAGATAAAAACGGTAGTACCTTACGTTCATACGATTCAAAGTATCGACAGTTGGAAACTGCTGTCAGAAATTGATAAATACGCATCAAAAGTCAATCGGAGAATAAGCTGTTTGCTCGAAATTTATATTGCTCAAGAAGACAGTAAGTACGGATTTACGTTTGATAGTTGCCGAAATTTGTTGAAGAATGAAGATTGGCAAGCATTAAAAAATATTCGAATTGCAGGAGTTATGGGAATGGCAACCTATACTGATGACGAAAACCAAATAAGACTCGAATTCAGATCGTTGAAAACGTTTTTTGATGAGCTTAAGGATCAGTATTTTAAAAACGACTCAGCCTTTTGCGAGATATCTATGGGAATGTCACACGATTACAAAATAGCCATCGAAGAAGGCTCTACTATAATAAGAGTAGGGACTTCTATTTTTGGAGAAAGAGAATATTAAAAGTATCAGACCTTTTTGTTTAGTTGAACAGATATAAAAGCATGTTAGGATTAAATCAATATTGCAGTGTATTTGCTGCCCTTAAATTGTAATATATTATCGCATATGAACATACAACAGTTGGAATACATTATTGCGGTTGACAATCATCGTCATTTTGCAAAAGCTGCCGAGGCATCGTTTGTGACGCAACCCACATTGAGTATGATGATACAAAAATTGGAGGACGAATTGGGGGTTAAAATCTTCGATCGTAGCCAGTTGCCTGTACAACCGACTCCTATCGGCACTCAAATTATTAATCAGGCTCGTGTTATTGTGTCGCAGGTAAAGCAGGTTAAAGAGATAATACAGGAGGAAAAAGGTATTGTAAAAGGTGTGTTCAAGTTGGGTATTATACCTACAATTGCACCTTATTTGCTTCCTAAACTGATGCTTAAGCACGAAGAAAATGGTTACGATATAGAGCTTTTTATAGAAGAGACTACTACCGGACAAATTATTGATGCACTTCTTAATGGGTCGTTAGACGGAGCAATTTTGGCAACACCATTAAAGAACGACAAGATAAAAGAACATCCCATCTATTACGAGCGATTCTATGCTTATGTATCGCCTCGTGAGACTTCTTTGTATGCTAAAAAAGAGTTAGAAGAAGACGACTTGAATATCAATCGCCTTTGGTTGTTAGAAGAAGTTCATTGTTTCCGCAGCCAAATATTGCGTATCTGTAATTTACGTAAGCGTAAAAGTTCGCACTCGTTGTTTACTTACGAAGCCGGTAGCATTGGCACCCTCATAAACATTGTAGACAATAACAGTGGATTGACTATTATTCCCGAAATGGCTATTGAACAGCTTAACGAAAAACAAAAGCAAAATATACGTCCATTAAAAGGGTTGTCTCCTGTACGTGAGATCAGCTTGGTTACACGTAAAGAATTTTTGCGTGAGCGAGTGCTGGGCATCATTATTGATGAGGTGAAAGGTTCGGTACCCGCAGCTCTATTGGATGAAAATTTAAGAAAATTTGTTGTAGATATTTGATCTGCATACATCGATATTTATACAAAAAGGGAATTATAGAGATTCCCTTTTTTATTTGCATAAGGTTGCATTTTCCTTTAAAATGAGTTGGCAATATTGCTGCCAAATCATTACTTTTGTTGAAAATTTTGATTTGTATATCGTAACAGAAACTCGTGAGATTTTCTGTGTAAGATATAGTGAATTAGATTTTTTCACATTAAGACGCCTATCTAATATACTGAATATAAAATAAAGAATGATTTTTGTCATATACTAAAATCCTTTTTAGGAAAAGTGAGAGCACCCATATCCAACAATCTGATCAAAAGACTAATTAACTATGATGAAAAACATTTTTGCCATTTTATTTATACAAATCTGTATTGTACAAAGCGTGTTTTCTGCTTTCTCTCTGTACAATATGGATCACCTGAACAATCAGCTTTCAAACAATGCAATACTATGTATGTATCAAGATCATTACGGATTTATGTGGTTTGGAACATACGATGGGTTAAACCTGTACAATGGCAAAGACGTTACCACCTTTCGCTTCGAGTCGGGCAACCCTGCTTCTTTATCAGGTAATTCCATTCATAGAATTATGCAAGCCGATAAAGATCATTTATGGGTGGTAACACAAATCGGATTGGATAAATTCTCTTTGAAGGAGCGGAGGGTTGTTGAATCGTATCCCGAATACAAAAAAATCACAATTCTTACCTCTGATGGCAATGGCAGGATGTGGTTGATGAACAAGGATAATCTTCTAACCTATTACGACGGGCAACAAAAAAAATTCCATGAAATAAGTTTGAAAAACACCGATATGCAAAGTATCAAATCGATGTTTGTAGACGAAAACGGACAATTTTGTATCATAAAGAGACAAGGGAAATTAGAAAATATAACAATAACCAAAGGAGCAAATACACTGCAGGACGGTTATTCATTGAACATAAAAGAAAAAATAATTCATGATAAGGAAATAGACAACGTCTTTTACGAAGACAAGCAAATTTGTTTTATCGATAGAGATCACGACTTATTTATATACGATAAAGAAAAAGATCAAAAAATATTTCTCCGTAACTTAACAAGTGTAATTGATAAATACGGAATGATAGCTTCACTCAATTTTTTTCAAAACGATCTTTTTATAGCTTTCATATACAGTGGTTTAATAAAGTTGAGCATGAATCAAACCGATAGGCAAGAACCGATAGATATGTCTATTGGGCTTTTTTGTTTATTGAAAGACCGCAATCAAAATGCCATGTGGGTTGGAACGGACGGCAGAGGTGCTAAACTCTATTATAGCGAAAAAGATACCTTTGGGAATATCATGCTCGATCGTTTACCTTTTCTCGCCCGAAGGCCAATAAGAGCTATTTATACCGACGAACAAAAGACTTTATGGATAGGAACAAAAGGCGATGGCATCATCAAAATAAAAGATTACGAAAAATTAGGCAATGGATCTATTCCTAAGAGCAATGTTCAGATTATTGCCCAAAATGCCCAGTACAAAAATCCGATATATCATTTTGAAAGGAGTAAATACAATAAAAACGACCTATGGATAGGTGCCGATAAACTTCAGTATTATTCATATAAAGATGATAAACTTTATCAAGTGGAAATGCCCGATAACTTGGGAGACAACTTTTCGGATGATGTACATACATTTTGTGAAATAAATGACTCTGTTTTATGGGTATCGTCGAGTGGTCTGTGGCAGGTTATATTGGATAAAAAAGTAACACCATATCGAATAAAAGGTAAAAAGAAGATTCTCTTTTATAAAGATGGCATTGATATTGAAGACTTTTTCTACTCGATGCTCTACGACGAAAATTCTATACTTACATTGGGTAGCCGCAGAGGATACGGAGCCATACACTACAATATTGATAATTCGAAATATCAATTCCTATCGATGGACAATGCCAATAATAAAGGGCTGGGAGATGCCATATGTTTGTATAATAAGGGAGATTCTGTTTTATATATAGGAGCCAGTTCGGGGTTGACCCAAGTGAGAATATCTAAAGGTAAAGACAATCAATTCAAGCAATTTGGACGCAATAACGGTATTATAAACGATATGATACATGGTATATTAGAAGATAATACCGGCATTATATGGTTGAGTACCAATAAGGGATTGGTGAAATACAATCCTAAAAACGATTCGTTCTTCAATGTACAATCGCCCAAAATTGGAGTGTCAGAATTTTCGGATAATGCGTATTGGCGTTGTCCGTTTTCCGACCGGCTTTTTTTTGGAGGCGTAAATGGTCTTGTTTGGATAGAGCCTAAAACGCAACAAGATTTATCTGAAGACAAACTCGACTTTTTCTTTACAGAACTCACTCTTTATGGAAAAGAGCAGACTCTCTATGAATATAATGAGGACAAAACCAAAAAATTGATATTGTCTGCAAATCAAAATACGTTTGATATTTCGTTTGCTGTTTTAGATTACATCAATGGCGATAATTATGATTATTCGTACATGCTCGAAGATTATAATACAGGTTGGGTATCTCTTCAGAAGGAGAATAAGATCTCTTTCACAAAATTACCTCCCGGAAAATATACGCTAAAAGTAAAATACAAGAGCGATGTCGTAAATGCCGACGATAAGATATACTCTTTACCTATTGTTGTATTGCCGCCCTGGTATTTTTCACCAATTGCATTTGCAGTTTATATTCTGTTATTCATATTGTTACTTCTCGGTATCTTTTTTTATGTAACCTGGAAATTCCGCAAAAAGCAAGAATCAGTGTCTAGGCGGATAAAAAGAGAACAAAAGGAGAAATTATATGAATCTAAAATGAAATTTTTCACGAATATAACTCATGAACTTTATACTCCACTGACTCTTGTTAATGGAGCATTGAACCAAATAGAAAAAGCAAAGAGTCCCGATCAAATTAAGAAATATACTACCATATTGCAGAATAATGTATCGAACCTAAACGAATTGATACAAGAAATACTCGATTACCGAAGAATAGAAGAAGGACGCAAGGAACACCGTTCACTCAAATGGATTTCTGTGACCGATCTGACAAATGAGCTTCTATCTTCCTTTTCTACTATGGTCACTCAAAATAATTTGCACTTGAAATCTTCTGTCTCCGAAAATTTATATTGGTATACAGATAAAAGCAGTCTCAAAAAAATTGCCTCAAACCTTCTTTCCAATGCTTTTAAATACACTCCCGAAAAAGGAATTATAGAGATTGATGTCAAAGAAGAAAACGAATGCCTGAAAATAGTAGTTTATAATACCGGCAAAGGTATTGAAGAAAATAAGATAGAGTCAATATTTAACCGATATCAAATACTCGAAGACACAGATGTAAACGCTAATAACCAGATGACTGCCCGAAATGGATTGGGCTTATCTATCTGTTACAGTACAACTAAACTTCTGAATGGAGAATTGACTGTAAGAAGCGAAGTTGATCAATTTACTGAATTTACAGTGGTTTTACCCAAACTGACTAAGGACGAATATATTGCCGAAACTATAAAAGAAGTAAAGACACAGAAAGAAGAGACCGAAAAGGACGCAGAGAAAGCACCAATAAATATACCTGTTGCTCAAGTCAACGACTCTGTTGTTCATATTTTGGTTGTGGATGATAACAAAGAAATTGTAGAGTTGATCGGTGATATTTTATATCCTCGTTATACAGTATTGAAAGCATATAACGTGGCAGAAGCCTTGCAAATATTAAAAAGACACACGCCGGCTCTTGTTATTACAGATATTATGATGCCCGAAATAGACGGTTTGTCTTTTATCCGAATGTTGAGGGATGACAAATACAACAAACAACTTCCCATAGTGGCACTGTCTGCCAAAATAGACGAAACAGATGTGATAAAAGGCTACGAAACAGGTGCTGATACTTATCTGACCAAACCTTTTTCGCCCGACATACTGCTGTCTGTTGTCGATCGCTTTTTGACGAACAAAGAAGAGGCAAAAAATTATTATAATACAGTTGAAAGTGCTTTTCAGTATAATTCGGGTAAGTTGATGCACATAGAGGATCAAAAATTCATTGAAGCTTTGGCGGAAATAGTAAGAGAAAATATCAATAGTCCCGATCTTGGACCCGATTTTATTGCAGATATAATGAAAATATCCTCTAGAAGTTTGTATAGGCAGTTGAAAAAAATATTATCCATATCGCTTCGCGATTTTATAAAAGACTACCGACTTTCGTATGCAGCACGGCTACTGCTTACAACAAACCTATCCATAAAAGAGATAATCCATAAGATAGGTTTTTCCAACAGATCATATTTTTATAATGAATTTTATAATAAATATAATTTGTCTCCAAAAGAGTATAAAAATACCAATAAAGAATAAGTACACTTTGTGCAGGGGCATATTTTACATAAAGAGTACCAAATATTGACGACACAAAGATTTTATGTGTTTTGGCTAAAGAGATTAATCAAATAATCTTTAAAATTGTATCCGATAAGTAAATAAGAATTTTATTATTTTTTTTTAGGAGATTACTTTTTGAGAAGACAAAAAAGTAATAAGCAAAGTGTGTATTTTTAGCCACATACAATGCACCTCCTCCGCATAGCATCTTATGCTTTATTAAAGGGTCTGTAGTTATCTTAAATTGAAATACCTTGAAACCCTTTCTGCCCGTGCATCGGTTCTTCAACAGTAATTAGAATCTTAGATCTGACCAGCTGCAAAGCCAAAAATAACTTTAAAAGATACCATAAATAATCAAGTCGAAAAAAGAAAAACAATGAAACAAAAAAAGATTGCATTGATGTGTATAATGGTGTTAAGCTGTTTTTACGCATCCGCCCAAAAATGGTATACTCCCGATGTAGATAAAAAAGTAGATGAATTGATCAGCCAAATGACCGTAGCCGAAAAATTGTCTTATATAGGAGGGGTTGATTGGATGTACACAAAAAATATAGACAGATTGGGCATTCACCGCATGAAAATGACCGATGGACCACAAGGGCTCGGTACACACGGCAAATCTACAGCTTATCCGGCTACAGTAATGCTGGCAGCTACCTGGAACGAAGATTTGGCATACCAGTATGGTAAAGCCTTAGGTCGTGATTGCCGTAGCAGAAGCATTAACATTCTATTGGGACCTGCCGTAAACATCTATAGGGCAGCTATGTGTGGTCGTAATTTCGAGTATATGGGCGAAGACCCTTATTTGGCATCGCGCATAGCTGTAGGATACATAAAAGGAGTACAAGATCAGCATGTGATGGCGACTGTGAAGCATTTTGCAGCAAACAATTCAGAATATGATCGTAATAATATCAGTAATGATATTGACGAGAGAACTTTAAACGAAATCTACTTTCCGGCATTTAAAGCAGCCGTTCAAGAAGCCGAAGTTGGCGCATTAATGACCAGCTATAATCTGATAGGAGGAACATACACTACCGAAAATCCTTGGCTGTTGAAAGAGGTACTGCGAAAACAATGGGGTTTCCAAGGCGTGGTTATGTCCGATTGGGGTTCTACCCACTATTGCGTACCTGCTGCCCGAAGCGGTTTGGATCTAGAAATGGCGGGTGGCGAAAAAATGAATCCCAAAGACATGAGCTATTATCTGAAAACAGGTGATGTTACAATAGCTATGGTTGACGAAAAAGTACGCCACATCTTAAGGGTTCTTATTGCGTTTGGCTTTAAAGACGGAACAACAGAAGACAAAACCATTCCGCAGGACGATCCCGCATCTGCCCAAACGGCATTAAACGTGGCACGAGAAGGTATCGTCTTATTGAAGAATCAAAATAATATATTGCCTCTGAATTCTAAAAAGATTAAGAATATAATTGTTACCGGAAAAAATGCCAGTCGTAATGTTCATGGCGGAGGAAGTGGGGCAGTTGTACCTTTTCATTACGTAACTATGTTCGAAGGCATTCAAAAAGAAGCCAAACTGCATAACATAAATGTAGAATATGTAGATGAATTTGATTTTAGCCCAAAAATCATGTTTACAGACGAAAAATGCGATAAACAAGGACTTATAGCCGAATACTTCAATAATATTGATTTTAAAGGGCAACCTGTTTATAAGCAAACCGAAACTAAAATAAACTATTCTTGGTCAGCCGGCACAGGAATAGAAGGTATGTCTAAAGATAATTTTTCGGTAAGATGGAGTGGCGTTATCAATTGCCCCGAAACAGCAGATTATAATTTTGTGCTGGGAGGCGATGATGTTTATCGTATGTACATAGACGACCAATTGGTTATCAACGATTGGAATCCGGGATCATACCGCAGTTCTGAAGCCACCAAAACTTTGCAAGGCGGTGCAAAATACCGCATCCGTGTGGAGTATTTTCAAAAAGGCGGAGGGGCAGCCATTACTTTTATATGGAAAAAGAAAGGCGATGCAACCGATCATTATGCTAATTATTTGAATAAAGCAGATTTGATAATTGCCTGTTTTGGACATAATGCCGATACCGAAGCCGAAGGGTCTGACCGCTCATTTGAACTACCTGAAACAGATAAAAAAATGTTGACCAGTATTTCAAAAGCAGCCAAACCGATAATAGGTGTTGTAAGTGCAGGCGGTAATATACAAATGCAGTCGTGGGAACCCACGCTTAGAGGTTTGGTATGGAGTTGGTACGCAGGTCAGGAAACAGGAACGGCTGTTGCAGAAGTACTGTTCGGAAAAGTGAATCCTTCGGGCAAATTGCCGATGACTTTCGAAAAAGAATGGAAGGATAATCCCGCATACAATAGTTACTACGATGCCGATGGAGACAAGCACGTTGCATACACCGAAGGTATTTTTGTAGGTTACCGTGGATACGACAAATTAAAACGCGAAGTTCAATATCCATTTGGTTATGGCTTGTCTTATACCGATTTTTCGGTTTCCAATCTGTCGGTTTCAGCTCCTGATAACGCCGGTCTTATAACTGTTACTTCTAAATTATCCAACACCGGAAAAAAAGATGGGGCTCAAGTATTGCAAGTTTATGTAGGCAAAACGAGCAGTACTGTTGTAGAACGTCCGGAAAAAGAATTGAAGAAATTTCAAAAGGTATTCTTGAAAGCAGGACAATCGACAACCGTAAAAATGACATTACCAAAAGAAGCATTTACATATTATGATGTAAATAAGAAGAGTTTTGTGAATGATCCCGGCACTTATAATATTATGCTTGGATTTTCGTCAAGAGATATAAAATTATCTAATACTATACAGATCCATTAATAAGCGGAGGACTTGGAGGAGGATATATCTATTCTGAGTCCTCATGCTTAATTTCTAATAATCAGATTAATATTTACTACAGATTCTAGTTTCTGTAAATTTAGTAAAACTATGAAGTTAAAAATTTCGATACTCTTTATTATAATCTTAAGCACCTTAAGTATTAAAGCCGAAAACATACCAATTCAGAAATCGACGTTGGTAGGAAAAGGCATCGCCGAATTTATACCAAAGGGGTTTGACCAAAATAAAACCCCATCGTTGATACTCAAAGAAGAACCTGTTTCGAGAGGTAATATTCCCGCCAATTGGTCTCTACTTCCTCAATTTACGGTTGTAAATGGCAAAGCAAACGCTTCCCTCAAAGTAGCCGAGGGGATCAGTTTATATGGAGGAGGCGAAGTTACGGGTCCTCTCTTGCGTAACGGGCAGTACGTAAAATTGTGGAACACAGATACCGGAGCATATGGTGTTGAAGGAGGAAAAAGGCTTTATCAAAGTCATCCTTGGGTAATGGGAGTAAGAAAAGACGGAACTGCTTTCGGGATTGTTTTTGACAGTTCTTGGAAATCAGAACTTTATACAAACTCCGACGAAATAAAATTCAATACCGAAGGTGCACTTTTCCGTGTATACATCATAGACAGAGAATCCCCGCAAGCTGTTCTGAAAGGATTGTCCGAATTGATAGGAACCATCAAGATGCCACCACGTTGGAGTTTAGGTTATCATCAATGTCGTTTTTCGTACGGCAGCGAACAACGGGTACGAGAAATTGCAGATACATTTCGTCAAAAGAATATTCCGTGTGATGTAATTTGGATGGATATCGATTATATGGACGGATACAGGGTATTTACGTTTGATAAAAAGAATTTCCCCAATCCAAAGAAACTGAATGACGATCTGCACAATAAAGGTTTTCACTCGGTCTATATGATAGATCCGGGAGTAAAAGTCGATCCCAATTACAGTATATATCAATCGGGTACAGCAAATGATGTATGGGTAAAGAAACCCAATGGTGAAGAATACCATGGTAAAGTGTGGCCCGGAGATTGTACGTTCCCCGATTTTACAAGCCCCGATGTTAGAAAATGGTGGGCAAATCTTTACAAAGACTTTCTAGCAACAGGCTTAGACGGCGTTTGGAACGATATGAATGAACCTGCTGTAAATGATAACGAATTGCCCGAAGCTCAACGATTGGGCACCATGCCTTATGATACCCCACACAGAGGAGGTGGCAATTTGCCGGCAGGATCGCATCTGCTCTATCACAATGCTTACGGAAGACTTATGGTTGAAGCTTCGTTGAATGGCATTATGGCTGCAAATCCCAACAAACGTCCTTTTCTTCTCACTCGTGCCAATCTTTTGGGAGGACAACGTTATGCTGCAACTTGGACAGGCGACAACTGGGCTGGATGGGATCATCTGAAACTGTCTGTTCCGATGTCACTTACATTAGGCTTATCGGGACAACCATATAGCGGACCCGATATAGGTGGTTTTTTGAACAATACAGATAAAGATTTGTGGGCTAATTGGTTAGGTTTTGGCGTGTTTCTTCCTTTTGTACGAGGGCATGCCTGTGCCGGAACAAATGATAAAGAACCGTGGGCGTTTGGCGAAGAGATCGAAAAAACATCACGTATTGCCCTGGAGCGTCGCTATCGTATGCTTCCATACCTTTACACTCTTTTTTATGAAGCAGCCAATACCGGTATGCCCATAATGGCTCCTGTGTTTTTTGCTGATATTAAGGATCCAAAACTAAGGAGAGAGCAGGAAGCTTTTTTAATGGGCGAAAATGTTCTGGTGATTCCGTCATTTGCGAAAAATCCGTCATTACCTTCGGGTATTTGGGAAGAATTTAGCTTGGTTAATGGCGATTTGAGTGATAAATATCAAGCTAAACTAAAAATAAGAGGAGGAAGTATTGTTCCTGTAGGCAAAATTGTACAAAATACGAACGAAAATTCGTTTGATCCTTTAACACTACTTGTTTGCTTAGATGAAAAAGGAAATGCCCAAGGAAAGCTTTATACCGATGCCGGCGACGGGTGGGAGTTTCAAAATGGTGATTACAGCCTGATTAGCTTCACCGCAGAGAGAAAGAAAAACCAAGTCAGTATAAAAATAAGCAAGAAAGGAAAACGCAATATCGATAAAGAAATAAAAGATATACGTGTAGAATTACTCTTTCAGGGTAAAGTATATAAAGGAACAGGATCATTACAAAAAGGAATACGAATTTCGCTTTAGTCTGTGATAGAAAAAATATTAAATATGTGATATTTAGTGTGTTTTGGTGGTTTTAATTAAGATAAGACCTTGGTTTTGAGTATCTGTAAGGAAAATTACGATACGCAAACCAAGGTCTTTAGCCGAGACTGTAAATTAAACTGTGTCAGTAAGAGCTAACTGAAAAATTATTACTTTTACAAAGACAGTTTATTTATGAAAGAATTTGATTACAAGGCTTTTCAAGCCAAAGTGCTGGAACAACTTAAGTCAGGCAAGCCTCTATTGGGCAAAGATGGAGCCTTTGCTCCTTTGTTGGAAAACATTCTCAATGCCGTCTTGGAGGGCGAAATGGATGCTCATTTGAGTGAAGACGAACGCCTTTCGGGCAATCGTCGTAACGGTTACACGCCCAAACAAGTGCAAACTCAATTAGGCGAAGTCACGGTTCATACACCACGTGACCGGGAATCTCGATTTGAACCGGAGTTCATCAAAAAGCGCGAACGCGTTTTAGCCGAGGGAGTTGCCGAGCGTATTATTGGTTTGTATGCCTTGGGCAACAGTACCCGAGAAATTAGTGATTGGATGGAAGAAAATCTGGGCAACCGGGTATCAGCCGATACCATTAGTGCAATTACCGACCGTGTTTTGCCGGAGATCCAATCTTGGAGAAACCGTCCCTTAGAAAACCTTTATCCTATTGTTTGGATGGATGCCATTCATTATAAAGTGATGGATGAAAAGAATCGTCCCGTTACCCGTGCTATTTATAATGTTTTGGGCGTTGACCGTAATGGTTACAAAGATTTGCTGGGGATGTATATTTCCAAGAGTGAAGGTGCTAACTTTTGGTTGTCCGTTTTAACTGACCTGCAGACGCGAGGTGTTCAGGACATTTTAATCGCTTGTACAGACAACCTCACTGGATTTTCAGATGCCATCAACAGTGCCTTTCCTAAGACAATCGTACAGACCTGTATTGTGCATCAAATCCGTAATTCATTGAAATATGTAGCCAGTAAAAACCAAAAAGAATTTATAAAAGACCTAAAGCTTGTCTATCAGGCAGCTAACAAAGAAAAAGCAGAAGATGAATTGGATAATCTGGAATTGAAATGGGGAGAGAATTATCCCATTGTCATTAAGTCTTGGCGTGACAACTGGTATAAACTCCGTGCTTATTTTCAGTATACGGATGCTATCCGCAAGATTATTTATACCACCAATACGGTTGAAGGATATCATCGACAGATCCGCAAAGTGACCAAAAACAAAGGTGTTTTCACTAACGATACTGCTTTGGAAAAGCTTGTTTACCTAGCTTATCGCAACATCAAAAAGAAATGGACAATGCCTCTTGCGAACTGGGGACAAACGGCTCAGCAGCTAGCCATTATATTCCCCGATAGGTTTACTCTTTTTTGATTTATTGCTTAAAAAATACAATTTATGAGTTTTTTGATTAGTTTTGTATCGACCAACAAAACGATGGTGAAACTTTATACCATGGTAAGAAAAAACGATTAGGGGATCGACCCCTAACCGTTTTTGACCAACAAAACTTAGGTTCAACATGACCCATTGTAAAAAAATGGAAAGCAAGCCTGAGAAATATTTTGAGAAATTAGTATTGACACAGTTTAATTTACGCTACCCTTTAGCAAAAATGATGTGCCTCACTTCAGCCCTCTACAAAGTAGAGGGGGTACAAAGAGGGAGTTATAAATACCTTATATCTTTTATAAATTAATTGAATTTAAACCCAATGCACGAGCGATACAAATAAAGCTTGATAGTTGAATATCTGTTTTACCTTTTTCGACTTTTGCAATATATTCTCTTTTCAATCCTATTTTATTTGCTAAACTTTCTTGGGTAAGATGTAACTCTTTACGTCTATTTTTCAACACTTCACCATAATAAAATGCTATGGCTTCTTTTTCAAACTTGTCACGGGTTGATGTGCCACGTTTACCATATTCTTTATCTAACAAATCATTTGCATTATGCAATTTGTTTAGTTTATTTATATCTAATTCTATCATGATTTTTTTATTGTTAGTTTTCAATAGATAAATCGAGTAATATTTTCTCAGCTTTTTTGATTTGTTTCTTATAATCTTTAGATGATTTTTTTAGAAAACTGTTCAATAAGATTATTTTTGTTGATTGAATAAAGTTCTCATTATCTATTGAAAATAGAATTGTTCTGTATTCATTGTTCCCAACACTAATACGCATTTCATATAGAGCATACTCTGTTTCTTCTAATTTCTTTACAAAATCTGTATTAATTAAATACATCGATTCTATTAAAGTTATTATATATTTTATCTTCTTTTGTACTTTTTCTTCTTGAAGAAGGTAGAAGTCATTAAAATCATCAGTATATAATATTGTCCGAATAATATTGCTATTATTTTGTTCTTCATTATATTTTTCTATTTCACCTTCCATGTCAACAAAAGTAATTAATTGATTACTTTTATGCAAAGATATTGCGGTTAAAGTTTATTTAATATTAGTATTTCATGCGTTTGCCTCGGGTTGTTAAGTGCTTTTTTGTGTCAATCAATAAAAAAGTATATTTTTGTTTAAATATCAATCTTAGAAAATGCCGGCATCACTTATACTTATCCCTGTACCGTTGGGTGAAACTTCTATCGAGCAGGTTTTACCCGATTACAATAGAGAGCAGATTCTTTCTATCAACTATTTTATTGTAGAGAATATACGTTCGGCACGTCGATTTCTAAAAAAGACCGATTCATCGATAAATATTGATGATCTTACGTTTTATGAATTGAATAAGCATACCAATTTGGAGCAAATAGAAACTTATCTCCAACCTATTGCAAGCGGACATTCGGTGGGCGTAATTTCGGAAGCAGGATGTCCTGCCATTGCCGATCCGGGTGCCGATATTGTAGCCATTGCACAAAATAAGAATGTAAAGGTTGTTCCATTGGTAGGACCTTCTTCTATTTTGATGTCGTTGATGGGTTCGGGCTTCAACGGACAAAGCTTCGCTTTTCATGGATACCTGCCTATAGATGCTGGCGAACGTATGAAGAAGATCAAGCAACTGGAGCAACGTATCTATGGTGAACATCAAACACAGTTATTTATAGAGACTCCTTATCGCAATCACAAATTGGTTGAAGATCTTATTAAGAATTGTACACCCTCTACCAAACTTTGCATTGCGATGAATATAACCTGCGAGGATGAATACATTAAGACCTTGTCCATAAAAGACTGGACAAAACGATTGCCCGACATGAATAAAAAACCGTGTATCTTTTTATTGTACAAGTGAGTAGCTGTTAACTTGTAACTACATTTATAATAATTATGAAAATCAAGAATATAGGATTCATCTTTTTAATTTCGCTTTTCAGTATGACATTGTTTGCTCAACAAGAAAAAGCGGCTATCGATAACCAGCCTTTGCGTTTAGGAATAGTGGGGCTGTCTCATGCCCATCTTTGGGAAGTAATAAGCCGCCTCGATCGCAACGATTTTGTAGTAGTAGGTGTTGCCGAAAAAAATACAGCCTTATGGGATAACAAAGCCTTGAAAGCTAAAGTCGCGAGTGATCTTTTCTTTCAAGATTTAGATGAAATGCTTGTAAAGACCAAGCCTCAAGCGGTTATTGTATACGAAAGTATTTACGATCATTTGAGAGTGGTAGAAACTTGTGCCAAATACGGAGTGCATGTGATGGTCGAAAAACCCTTGTCGACCAATGTAAAAGACGCAAAACGAATGCTTGATTTGGCGAAAAAGAATAATATTTATCTTTTGACTAACTACGAAACTACTTGGTATCAAACTATACATAGGGCTTATGATATGATACAGGATGGTTTGGTAGGTAATTTATCGAGAATCAATATTTATGATGGACACGGTGGACCTATCGAAATTGGCTGTAGCCCCCAATTCACCAGCTGGCTTACCGACCCCAAGTTGAATGGAGGAGGTGCTGTTATAGATTTTGGATGTTACGGTGCAAATATCGCTACATGGATGATGAAAGGACAGAAGCCGATATCGGTTTATGCAGTGTTGAAACAGCAGAAGCCTGCTATATATCCCAAAGTAGATGATGATGCAACCATCGTTATCGAATATCCCAAGGTAACGGTTATTGCAATGGCATCGTGGAACTGGGCTATCTCCCGTAAGGATATGCACATATACGGAGACAAAGGCTATATTTATCAAGACAATAAAAATTCGATGCGTGTTTACCACGATAATGAAGAGAGGTTATTATTTGTGCCTGAAATGAATCCACCTTATAACGATGCTTTTCTTTACTTAAAAGCAGTTGTAAATGGGCAAATAACTGTTAAGCCGGATGATCTCTCGGCTTCCGAAAACAACCTTACGGTAGTAGAAATTTTAGAGGCAGCCATTAAGAGTAGTAAGACAGGTAAAGTCGTAAAACTTCAATGATTAACGACTTATAAGTAATCGAAATGAATTAATGATAAGCTTTCGATGTAGGGGCAGGGTTCTGCCCTGCCCGCAAAATACCAATAAATATTTTACAGTATTTATAAAACCAAAAATAAATTATGAAGTTTGAGCCTGAATTTAAAGAAGCAATTTCGCAATTATCGTCTAGTGATAAAGACAAACTTATCTTACGATTGCTAAAAAAAGATTTGGATTTGGCTAATCAACTGTGCTTTGAACTCTTAAGCAGAGAAAGCGTACAGGATAGAAGAGCCAAAATGGAAACCCGTGTAAAAAAAGAAATTGAACGGTTTTCAAATCACTTTTATTCTCCGGGCTATTTATTGGTTGATGCTCGTTATTTGAGTGGCGAAATTACCGAACATGTAAAGATTACTAAAGACAAGTATGGTGATGCAAGTCTCAATTTATTGATGTTGAACGAATTGTTGAAAAGAAATAATTCCAAAATAGCAGAATCAGGTCTAAAAAAAGGCTATACACTAAGTATATACATAATAGCACGTGCTTTTAAACTACTCTTGCTAATCAAAGCTTTACATGAAGATTATTGGATGGAGTTCGAAGAGGACTTACAAAAATTAGGACAATTGATCTCTAAAAATCCAATGCTGATGAATATTGCCATTCATAATGGATTTGATGTGAATTGGCTTTTACAAGCAGACATTCCCAATGACATAGCGGCAATACATAAAAATATTCGTGCAAAAGGGTTATTGAAGTGAAATCTTACTTCTTGTTGTATACTACAAAAGAATGAGCATATTTATTTTTCTCATCCGCTTCGTTATTTATTTTTGAAGTTTCTATCCACTCACTTGATTCTATTTGAGGGAAGAAAGCATCCGTACCCTCGAAACTATGATGAATATAAGTGATGTATAATTTATCGGCAATATCAATGGCTTTATCGTATACGGTAGCTCCCCCGATGATAAATATTTCCGGTTCGTCTTTACATAGGGCAATTGCATCCTCTAAAGATCCAACCATTTCACACCTATCAAGTTGCAGGTTTTTATTTCTGCTCAATACAATGTTCCTGCGATTGGGTAAAGCCCCATTGGGCAGAGATTGGTACGTATTTCGTCCCATAATTATCGTGTGACCTTGTGTAATACTTTTAAAGTATTTCAGATCGTTGGGTAAATGGCAGAGAAGTTGATTTTCTTTACCGATAGCATTTTTCTCGTCTATGGCTACTATAATGGATATAATCGGCATACGTTTATTTATGAAATTAGATGTGTTTCTTGATATCTTGTAACTATAAATTACCCTTTGCTTCGTTCCAAAAGATATCCATCTCTTCGAGAGTCATGTCCTTTAGATTTTTGCCTTGTTTTTTGGCTTTCTCCTCTATATAATTGAAGCGATGTATGAATTTCTGGTTGGTGCGTTCTAAAGCATTATCCGGATTCACTTTATATAGGCGAGCGGCATTTATAAGGCTGAAAAACAAATCTCCAAACTCGGCTTCCATTTTATGGGCATCCATAGAGCCGATTTCGGTTTCGAGTTCGTTTATTTCCTCTTTTACCTTTGTCCAAACGTCCTCCTTTTGCTCCCAATCGAACCCGGCATTGCGAGCCTTATCCTGTATACGATGTGCTTTGGCTATGGATGGAAGCGAAGCCGGTACACCTTCGAGTACTGTTTTGTTCCCTCCTTTTTCCTTCAGCTTTAATTGTTCCCACGATTGTTCTACTTCGCCCGCTGTCTTTGCAGCCTCGTCTCCAAATACATGCGGATGACGATAGATCAACTTATCGCAAAGAGAATGGCAGACATCGGCAACGTCAAATTCGCTCTTTTCTTCGCCTATTTTCGAATAGAAGACAATATGAAGAAGTACATCTCCCAATTCTTTTTTTATCTCCTGATTATCGTTTTTTATGATTGCTTCGCACAATTCGTAGGTTTCTTCAATAGTATTTGTCCGGAGGCTTTCGTTTGTTTGTTTTATATCCCAAGGGCATTTAGCGCGTAACTCGTCCATAACGTCGAGTAAGCGTCCGAAAGCTTCCATTTTTTGTTCCCGAGTATTCATTCTTTTACTAATTTGAAAATGAGCAAATATGAGAATAATTTAATTGACTAATTTGCTCATTTTTACATTTGCTCATTGATTTTATTTCTTATAATTGTCAACTCCTATTTTTAGAAATTTCAAATATTCATCTATGTTCTCGTTGTACGCATAAGAAGGTCCGATGGGGTTGCCTGCATTATCGAGCAATACATAATAGGGCTGAGAATTAGTTCCGAATTTATGACGTTGTAAATAACTCCACTTGTCGCCGATTGTTTTCAGTTTAGTTGTTTTTCCGTTTTCTTCAACCTCTATTATCTGGGGTAGTTTTTCTTTATCGTCTACCATGAGTGTAATCAGTACATAATCATTTTCTAACGAATGTTTTACACGTGGATCAGTCCATACCGAAGCTTCCATTTTACGGCAATTTACACAACCGAATCCCGAGAAGTCAATCATAACAGGCTTGTTATTTTTCTTGGCATATTCCATTCCGGCTTCGTAATCGTCAAATTTAGCATGAACGCTTCCTTCATACAGATTAAAGTCTTGTGTGAAATGAGGAGGTGCAAATGCACTTATTGCTTTCAACGGTGCTCCCCAAAGCCCGGGAACCATATAAAGGGCAAACGATAGTGGAATGATTGCCAAAAATAAACGAGGTACAGATATACATTTGAGATCGCTGTCGTGAGCAAATTTCAGTTTGCCTAAAAGATATAAACCTAGTAATACAAAAATAACGATCCATAGTACAAGGAATACCTCACGGTCGAGGATATGCCATTTGTATGCAAGGTCGGCAACAGAGAAGAATTTCAGCGCTAAAGCCAATTCCAAAAATCCTAAAACTACTTTTACCGAATTGAGCCACCCACCCGATTTGGGCATGCTTTCTAATAATGACGGAAAGATTGCAAACAAAGCGAAAGGTATAGACAATGCAAATGCAAATGCAAACATGCCTATTGCCGGTGCTATCACATCGCCCGAACTGGCGGCATCTACAAGCAAAGTACCGATAATGGGTCCTGTGCACGAAAATGATACCAAGGCAAGTGTAAATGCCATAAAGAATATACTGATGATTCCGGTCGTTGAATCGGCTTTGCTGTCTATCTTATTTGTCCATGACGAAGGCAAAACCAATTCGAAGGCTCCGAGGAAAGATATGGCAAAAAATATCAGTAACCCGAAGAATATGAGGTTAAATAATGCACTCGTAGATAAGTCATTCAAAGCACTTGCTCCGAATATAGCTGTAACTAGCAGTCCTAAAAGTACGTATATTACAATAATAGAGAGACCGTATATAATTGCATCTTTTATAGCTTTGGCTCTGTTCTTTTTATTTCTTTTCAAGAAGAAACTAACTGTCATAGGTATCATTGGCCATACACAGGGAGTCATCAGAGCAATAAGTCCGCCTAGAAATCCTGCACCAAAAATATAGAGAAGCGATCTGCCCGAAACACTACCTTCTGCACCATATTCTTTGAGTTCCTTAATTACAGGAGTCCAAAGATTTGTATTTTGAGCATCTACCGTTTGAGGCTGAGATATACTGTCGGTTTTAACTGTTGCCGTATCTATAGGTTGAATTTCGGTCGGTTGATCTTTTGCATCTGTGGCAATAGTTACACTTGCAGGCAAATTACCCGAAGTAAAACTAAAGTCGATAGGGATGGGAGGGGTGCATTCTCTATCGTTACAAGCTTGCGCTCTGACATCGCCTTTGAGTACAAATTTGCTTTTGTCTGTTACTTTGAATCTTTGCACGAAAGTAGCATTCTTTTCGAAGTAGCCTATTTCCATTTCAAAGATCTTGTCGAAGTCTTTGTGTAGCTTAGAGTTCACAGCATGGAATTTGCCTACTGCGGTGGCTCCTTTTATTTCGTCAATCGATAAGGATGTAGGGAAGGGTCCTCCATCGGGTATTTGTGTGTCATACAAGTGCCATCCTGCTGCGATGGTCGCATTGGCAACTAACTCTATTTCGCCATTTCCTTTGTCTTCTATACTCATCTTCCAAGACACAGGTCCATCAGCTAAGAGCTTTCCTGAAAAGAAAGACAATATAAATAGTAAAACTAAAATTCCTTTTTTCATATATTCTATCTATCAAATTCTTGTAATAATTACAAAGTTAACAAAATGTATGTAGGATAATTCTTGCTTGGGCAATTTTTATATCGATTAAGGATATTTAGATATGTTTTTTCGGGAAAAGAAATAAATGTGGATATAGAACTTAGGAGTGTTCGTTATATGTATTGCAATAGAGAACAAGTTCCCTAAAAAAAATGGGAAAGTTAAATTTCAAGAACGTGAATAAGTTGAGGTTGAAAAGGATATAATTAGCTTATTTAATTATCTATAGTCTGATTTTGAACAATTCGAATGCCACATTTTGGACATGTGTTGGCTTTGAAGATGTATTTAACTACAAATATGAATATCCCTATAACATTAGCTGATGTAGTTGCCAAGAGAGTTACAAGAATAGTATCAGAAAGACAAAACGCTAGTGGGGTAATACCTACAGCAATGACAATTAATAGGGTAATACCTAAAAAGCCAAGTAGCAAATAGAAAATTTTATTTGCAAATTCTCCTCTAGCTGTTCGGTCTTGAGTATAACCAGTCAGTTCTTCTCGTTTTAGTCCTAACTCAATCCTCTTGAATTCAAGTTCTATTTCAGTTGAGGAAATACTAATATAGGTATAATCGCTTAGATCGCACTAATAATTGAATAACAGCTACCTTTGTAGCATGGTAATAAGGAATAGATTTATAGGAGTTAATTCGCTTATGTTTTACGACAGATTTCAGACCGATACATCTTGTTACGACTATT
>JAVBJR010000467.1:0-3970 GCA_031546965.1 Dysgonomonas sp. | reverse complement strand
TGAGTCAATCGTCCAAGTAATGGGCTAATCGGACGTTTATCCGATTTCTTTGAATAGCAATTGCTCAACATCCCTGCAGCCGAAAAAATTCACAACCGGCCTGAATATTCTTTGACCCTCGATCAATTTAGCGACCTTATTGACTTTACAATCCAAAATTACGAAAAATACCCTGGCAGTTCTCCTTTAATCAAAGCTTGTCAGTGCTTGCTATAAAATGTGGTCAACACTCTATGGGAGCGTCCATAAATTACGTCATCCGAAAAACCTTCATTTTTGATCCCTCCTCGTCCCCCCTAATCATCTACCGGCACTTATCGCTCAACTCCCCCCCCTAAATTACGTAATCTTTAAGATATATAAAAAAATGGATTAAAACACATTTAATAATAAAAGAACATCAGTAATTTTATAAAACAATCATTTTTCTTCTGTTATCATTAACAATACTGGTTTTAGCCATGCCGCTAAATCCAAAATGATATGAATGTTGCTACCACTTTCAGTTGTTGTCATTTTTGCTTGGCTCATCATCAATAATGTAAATTAGGATTTATTCCTTATAAATCCTTATAAACTAAAAGAGCAAATCTCCGTCCGTTAGTGGCAAAACGTGCACCCCAGACGGACGCCGTTTGGCTGAAGCGCCGTCACTTCAACTCAAGGGCCTACATATATTGCGGCCCTAACTGTTTTCACGAAGCTTGCCCGACCTTGGGAACGCCTTTTTCCAGTCCCTTTCAGTTTTTCCGCAGTTTCGGGGAGTTTTCTGGTAGGAATCGCCTTATTTTCGTGGTTTTCAGTTGTGCAGGGGCCACATACATTGCGGCCCGAACTTTTTCCCAAGTTTTCCGAGTTTTTTCCGAGTTTTAAAAAAACTTTGCTCGAGTTCTTTTCAGTTTTTCCTGGGAGTTTCCTGCAGTTTCCCTCAGTTCTTTGGTATGTTCAATGGTATGTTCGTTTGCAGACTACATTTCTGTTTCAATCACCTTATTTTCGTGGTTTTCAGTTGTGCAGGGGCCACATACATTGCGGCCCTACCTTTTTTCCGATTTTTCCGAGTTTTTCCCGAGTTTTCAAAAACTTTGCCCAAGTTCCTTTTAGTTTTTCCTCGGAGTTTCCTGCAGTTTTCCTCAGTTCTTTGGTATGTTCTTTGCTATTTTCGTTTGCCGAATAAATTTCTGTTTCAATCTACGAATTCTGTTGTTTTCAGCCGGATTTCAGTACTTCATTGCAACACTTGCTTCGGAAAGGTGACATCTTCATTGCTCTTTCATAAAGTGTCTATACTTCCCATAACTATTATGTACAATACAGTTGTCCCAGTGTCACCACGCCTCAGTTTACCCTGTGTTATGACGTGCATTTTGCACGTCGGCCACGTGTTAAAGGAGAACTGAACTGGTTTTGTAACCCCCCCTGAAACTTTGTCCAGTAGCTGAAAACATGTCACAAAACACGTTGCAAGTGTCACAAAATTTTTCTGCAATTTATTCGCAGCGCGATTTGCGATTTGCCCCAGCGAAACATTACGTCATCGCATTCAAAACGTTCGATTTTGCCGAATCCAGCATGGAGGAGTCCCGCGAATCCCTAAACCACGCCTCTTTCTGTCTACGTCATAGCTCAGATTTCTTAACATATCTAAGCCAATATTCGTCGTATTACGAAACGGGAAGTGACAAACCGTTTCTTTTTACTTCATCTTCATGTTTATTGCAGAAAATTAGGTATGTCAAAAACCTGTTCAGTTCTCCTTTAATCCAAGAAACAGGTTGATGTTTATATCAATACAGATTGCAAAGTTTTTGTACCCTTTTCTAAGGTTTTCAGCGTATTTCGACTGCTCTGAATTACAGTGGCTATTTTCTAGGTATAACATACAAGTTGGCATACGTTTCAATATAACACAGACAATAATAATACCAATAACATGAGGAATTGTTCTGATTCTAGGTGCATTCCAGGTATGTTTTCCTGCTATTTTTACAGGGGATTTATAACAATTAAATGGAATGTACAGATAATGTAACAACGTTTGCAATTGTTTCATAACATTTTGCCTGTATTAATTCAAAACATTACTATTTTATTCTTACAATTGTATAACTTTGTCACAACATTTGCTGCTTAAATCCGTTAAGATTGTAATAACACGACATTGTTATTAATTATGATTTTTTACAGTTAAAAATGATGTTTTACCCTGTCAGTTCTTTAATTCAGCATCACTATGTGTCAGGTAATCATTGTATGATGTTTCATCACAATAATGTGCATTTTTAATATTTAAGCAGGGAAAACTGATCTTACATTCAATTATGTAAAGCACCATAGCTTTCCAGCTTAAATATTAAAGTATGTCTTCCAAACAAATTATTATTTGTTTTTCAGTTGTGAAATTTGTGAAAAAAATGATTTTCGAAGTGCTTAAATAATGTTTAAAACTTGATTACCCCCCCCCCCGTCACACCCCTGATTATGTAATATGTAGTACATTCATTTCATTGTTATGCCTCACCTGTACAAATACAAAAAAAGGGCCCAGAACACCAGGGAAACAGACCACAAATGCACCTATAATAACACTTGCATTTGTGCTTTTCTTCCATTTCATATATCTATACCCATATCAATTTGTAAGTCTTACCTACAAAATCCCCATTCTATCAGTCAAAACACCATCAAAAAACGCCAATTAATTGTTGAAAACCGCTGCAAAGCTGAGAAAAACGCTACACAAACTTCGGAAATCCCAGTAACATTTATTAAACAACACAACATGGATTGATTGAACTCGTGGCCGACGCCTAATCCACGTCATGTATATTTCACAGTATATTACATAACTGACGTAGCAGTGGAATTAACCACCCAATTTCAGTGTCTCCTACACAGTCATTAACCTTCATAAACCTTAATAAACCTTCATACACCTTCATACAGTCAAACATAGTTACATACAATCGGCACACTTTAACTGCAGCTCAGTTCACCCTCGGTTCTGTATACCAAACCACATTTATCCCACAACTTATTTACTAATGGAATGAACCACCCCATTTCAGGGTGTCTGTTAAACCTTCACTTCCCAATTCATGATGATTATTGCATATACAATTCATTTACACCAATACTAATATACATCATATCCTGACAGCTGCACAACCCACCTCCTGCCCTCCAACATGGCCAACCAGCCCGGCTATGTGGTGCTGCCAATGCGGTCAGGGGACATGCGACAAGTGCCTGTCTCTGACATCGGCTGCATCTTCACTCCGTCCCTTATTTCACAACTTGCTTTCCGTATGCTCCCCTTCACCACTCTCCTTGAACAACAAGCCACTGCATACATTTCGGATGAGCCCATGATGACATACTTGCAGCTGCAGACTGCGGGCCAAGATGTTATCCTTTGTGAGTCCCTTGTGTGGTCTGCTGTGCATATGCAGCGTGGTGCTGATGAGGAGCAGCACCTCGCTGTCTTTCAACATGCTATCCAAAACTGCCTCAGTCGCAAGCGTGCCCACATGACCACGCAAACAGTATGTGTGCTACCCGTCCACCTCGCAACAGCCGCTCACTGGACGATGGTGATCCGTCAACAGGGATCCTCCGTCTGTCATTACCTAGATGGAATGAAAAAGCCACTGCCGTCCCTCACCCACAAGTGCATCGACGTGTGGCAGCGATACCTGTTCGGCGATGCATTGCCCATCCTGCGCCCAACAGACACACCGGTGCAGAGTGACAGATTTAATTGTGGTCTGTACGTCGTGGCGAACGTGTTGCGCGCCACAACTCGCGAGCCTGGCTACGCCAACCCCACCTTCAACCCTCGTACCCTACGGTTTGTCATGTGGAATGCACTGGTAGACCGCGCAAGCGACATTGACGTACAGTTCGACGAGGCGGATAACAACGTCCTGATGATAGACGAGCAGCCAGCACTTCAGGCTTCTGCCCCCTT
>JAVBJR010000083.1:0-2770 GCA_031546965.1 Dysgonomonas sp. | reverse complement strand
TACTTAAAGGTGTTATGACAGGACTTTGCAAGCCTATTCCTAGGCCTAATTCCATGCATGCTGTAGAAAGAAGGGCAAATATGAATACCATGAGTTCCTTTATTTTGTGAAAATAACAATTTTTGGTGAAGTTACAGTGATTTAAAGTTGTGATAAAATAAGGGCTAATGCGAGGCTAATGGGCATGTGTAGCGAGGCTAATTGTCTGGTATGGAAGTGTTGCAGTACCAAGAAATGCAATGCACCCACGTGCCAGCCGCCATCTTGAAATAGCACTACCAGACCCGAATCTGGCAGGCTATGGCGCATACGGTTTGCCATACCAGCCAAAATTTTGACAAGTTGACTGCCGGTGACTGCCGATTTCTTGGAATTTCACACAAATAAGCATGCTCATATCTCATGAAATATAGCCTTTTTTCAAACCAGATTTTGACGACGTACACCAATATAGTGTCGAAATAGTTCTGTGGACCCGGAAGCAATTTGGTTACAAGAAAAAAGTCGTGCCATAACACCTTTAATAATGTACTGTAGTGTATTTTACATCGGCAAACTCACCAAAACTTCATAAAGACACGATGCTAAATCACCTTTCTAAAATTAGGATTAAATGGATATCAACCATCACCAAACTAAAAACGTTGCAAAGATAAACTTGATATAGTTCCGAATGCTGGATCTACCAGCAAGTGCTCCGCCCCTTCCCTTAGAATTTCCACCTTTCAACAAAAGTTGTCAATTGTCGAACAATGGGATGGGGTGAAGCACTTGCTCCCCTACTTAATCCGAAAACCTGGTAGATCCAGCATTGACTATAACATTTAATTATCCTAAAATTGCTGGAAAACGATGAAAATAATGATCTATGCAGCTCCATATTGTCTACCTAAACTTCAGCAACTCATTACTAATTTTTATCGATTAAAAACGATCATACAAATGTGGCAAAAACGGTCAAATAGCGGCTAGCTGCACATTGCACATGCACAACATGTAAAGAGAAGCAACCACCCAAGATGGCGGACGCGGGAACTCCTTCTTTTTGGCGACCTCATTTCTTGTCAGGCAAGTAAATTATATGCTTCGCCCTATGCATACTATCTATTGGCTGCATGCAATGTCCAACAGAAATAACTGTTTTAAACCTTTTAGATTATGACCAAAATCATATGACCTATCGCATAATATGACATGCCAAACCAGATTATATAATTTAGATTGATATTTGACATGTACAACTTCAGCAGTTTATTAATAAATTGTTTAGGTCCATTCAAAATTAAAATCAGATTTTAATAAATTACAATATTACCCTATTGTTATAATCAGGATTTTGATTGAAGGTTGCTTTTCATATTGAAGACATTATAATACGCTATACATAAATATCATGCAGGAAAACACTGCAAGTCTGTAAATAACAAGATTTCAATTTTGAGTATATTTCAGTCAATTCCAGTGTTTTCACCACATCAAATTGATCTATATATAAACTGATAGACAAACTATTGCTGCAACTTTCAGTAGGGACAGGAATACAGAAATCTCATTTAGTGCAATGACGTGGATCAGCAAGCAACTGATCTAAGCTCCAAAGAATTATTACCGCTAACAAGTAATAATATTTTACTTATTGGACAGAAAAGTACAAGTCTACACTTCATATACGATTAGCTGTGCTATACAAAACATATTTCCACATTATTTACACTGTGTGTATGAACAACTGTTAATTGCGGAGAATTATAAAAGTGTTTTTCTATCAGGAACCACTAATGGCAAAAAAATATATTTTCTCACGATGTTTGGAAATATGGTCATCAAGGTTTTTCACCTTTCCTTCCAATACCGCACATCGGGTGTTCAATGTAATGGTCTGTGGCATATGGATTATAAATGTGAAAATATAAAAAACTTGGCCAAACAATGATCTTAGAGCATTGTTTTTATCAGATTTTTGTGAATCTGCTGCATCTATTTGTATTGTAACAGGAAGAACTTTTACAACACTATACAAAACCAATCCAGAATCTAGCATGTTTTAATCAGTCTTTAGCATTATCAATAAATTGTGGTACACCATCACAATTTAAGCTAATATTGTAAACATAACTAATATTTCAGTTTCTTTAATAACAATCAACAACCGTTTCAATCAAATCAGAGCGCAAACTATTCAAGAACTTATTCAGCTTTTTCCTTTTGCAGTTTCCAGCTGCTGCCTCTTTGACAAATAACAATGCTGATATTGAAAGAAGGGAGTATTAGCAAGCTAAGTGAGGAAAAATAATGAAACAAAAAACATTGCAGGAATATATACCACATGCTTGGCCTTCTGCAGGAGGAGGCCCCACACGGCAAAGTCTCAAGACAGATGCCACTCCACGTTCAAAATGTATATAACAAGCCTGATATGTATCACCTTGTGACAAACTCGTCACTAAAGAAAAACACTTCGGAAATAATAATTCCACTTTTATTAAATCCACTGATCTCGGCGAACTTCGGCGAACACACGTTGGGGAAAACTTTCCCATAAACTTCGACGACACTTTTACTCCAGGTACATCATTTCAAGAGAGCGAAAATTAGCTCCGCAAGGGCTTTTAAGGCCCAATTAACTCCTCCCTCGGTAATTAATAAACCAATGGGCCTCGATGGTCCTCTGCGGGGGAGACACGCCTCTTCTACCAATTGGACCACTGTCCGAACTCGGACCAATGGCCAAAAGGTAGAGGGCGCCACCAGCAATGAGGCCATCGAGGTC
>JAVBJR010000112.1:0-3012 GCA_031546965.1 Dysgonomonas sp. | reverse complement strand
ACCACACAGAATGTTGTGTGGTGTCCATACAATCTGAAAATGTACATGACAAAGTACAAGTGATGATTGTAATATGTAATCATTAATGATATTGCCAACAAAACACATGTAATGTTTGTACATACAGCAATCAAAAGATTTTGTGTGTGGTTCATGTTGTACAAGTAAAATTCAATATGTTATCTGACAGTGTGTCCATATCGATTGTCGGCCACTGTTTCCCATCCAGTACACCACCCACAACAATGCTGCTATCGACACCCCCTTCTAGCAGGTATGCAGGTAATTCAGTGGCTGGTTTAAGAATGTACCACTTGGTGGTAGTGGCCGCGTTCTAGCAGGTGAGCAGTTAGATCAGTGGCTAGTTTCAGTAAGTCGTGGGCCGCTTTTGTTACTAATTTTACCAAGATTAATTTTGTTACAACACTTGCATTCTTTATAGTTTTCCTTCAAGTAGCTTAACTTTCAGGGTATCTTACAAGACCATATCATAACTTGAAACAGAACTGTTCAGGTGCGTAAATTAATCGCTTATTTTTGAAATTTAAGTTGTGGAATGCTCCTTTGATGGAGATTATGCAAATATTTTTGACTTTTGTCATCCAAGAAGTCTAGCATAAATGTAGCTGAATAATTTCTTGTGATGTCCGGTGCATATATAACGATCTCCCCTTAAACCGAACTAAATAGCTTACTTTTCTCAAATTTGATATAAGCGAGTTGGAATGTATATTAAAGTGTATATGCGCATTCAGGCATAATTTATTGTAAATTATCTATTGTTTTTCTTTCTTGAAGGGTTGGGGGGGGGCAGACAAAGGTTACATAATATCACAGGGGGGCTACAAGAAATCGTGACGCTGTGGTACAGGAAAGAGTGAGGGGAGAAAATATTGAATTTTTGCGTTACGTAATATTTCAACATCCCCTTACCATATCTGTGCAATAGCTATGTTATATATACTTACGTGCAGTGTGTCCATGTAGAAATGAGACCAATATGTTTATACCATCTGCTGGGAGCATCTGTGAATGCATAATTATTTTAAGACTCATAAATGCATATAAATATTTCTAAATAAATAAATTATGTTCTATTGACTGTTTCCTCCCCTGAAAGGGGAGAGAATAAATTTGCTGCCTTGATAATTCAAAATTAGTAAGCTTATTGTACCTTTTTAGTGCATTCTGAAGGGAGGATAGTCGCCACAGTGAAATTCTCTTGTTTGGGCGGAATTATCATATCGAATGGGATTACTGGATTTACAGCTACTGTCAATAGTCCACCGTCATATTTTCTCAGCTTTTCAGTGATCATGAAATGTACAGTTGTCTGATCCACAATACCTGCATAGCAATTTTTGAATGTGTATTTATGCACTATCATTTACAATAGAATTTCCGTATTTGCAGGAGATGAGTTCCACCCCATCCCGTGGGCGAGATTATTGTTCTACGAACGCAAAGCCGAACTTGCACCGACCCGCATTCTGCGCGGTGATTGGCGGACGTGGATTGACGCCGTAAAACCGAACCTCTGTTCCATTTGAAACCTAACTTAACCTTACCTAACCTAACCTAACCTAACTCGACCTATCCTAAATGTTGGTTCGGTTGAACGGCCCTGACATAGGATACTGGTTTGTGGTGGGGAATGTGTTGAGTCCACCACAAAACACCATAAAACACCACAAACACCACGTTCCAAAACACACCACAAGGAGATTTTTCCAATAGGGAACGCACAGAAACCATCATAAGCTCAAATAAAAGAGCGTCCTTTGACCTGTTAGGTCGAATTTAATGGTATTTATTGTGTTTTCTGGCCCTAAACAGCGCCCATTAACGAACATTATGTTCACAAAACCAAAATAATCTCGTCCTAGACAGCAATCGGCCGTTGCGCGTGTGATTCCGCCTTAAGCAGAATATATCACCAATTACGTGTATGCATTATATTATGTATTTACACTCATATAGCTAAAAGAGAAATTAGTATAATTTTGAGTGTCGTAAATTATGAAATGATATGAATATTATACCTATCAAATATAATAAGAATTAACATAAATTATATTCACCGCAGTTACACTTAAGAGATGTGTTGCATAAATTATTGAAAATGTGTTTGGTTAAATGCTACATTTTGAAATGTAATATGTGTGATGAATTCAGAATTCCTAAGGGGCTATTCAAATATTACGTAACGGGGAATGGGGGGAGGGGGAGTGTATGCTTTCGTTATAGAGCGTTACATAGGGGAAAGGGGGAGATTGTAATAGTGTTACGTAATGTTGGGGAAGAATTGAATTTAGTTCTGCATTTTACCGCAGGGGGTACAATTGCAACAATGTAATATATAACTTAATGCATGAAGGAAAAATACAGATAACTCCACTTGTAACGCACTGTTTTGCGTGACACAACATTTTTCCCGTTGTGTGCAATGGTATAAAACTCTGGATACAACAAATTGGATGAAATGAAATATCAGTTTTTACGAAGCAAATTCGGCCTCAAATTTTCCTCAACAAAAAGTCCCAATGGGTAAATGTGAATCAACATTATTTTAAAAAAGACGTTAAAAAACACGCAGAAAGCAATTGTACGTTGCAAAAAAATATGTATGAAAATTAGTAAAAAGTTATTCATACTTAAATTTCGACTGGGTAATTAGCTTAGGAGGTATGACTTTGAACAAACTTTGATTGTAAATAACTCTTTTTTACTAAGGGCGGCTGGTGGCACAGTGGTTAGAGCACTCGCCTAACGTCAATCGATACTGCAGATTTGTCGTGCCACAGGGTAAGGATAGAGGGAAGGTTAGTGTAGCTAGTCTTCCTGGGGCACGGATTAAGGACATTAGAGAGCGGGTGGGGAGTGCAGTGAGGGCAGAGGCGGCGGACGAGGTACTGGTTGTACTTCAGGTTGGTGTGTGCGACCTTGAAAGTGCGACAGGAGATACTGTGCTGAAGGACTTGGTGGACCTGGCAGTCGCCACCAAGTCAGCGC
>JAVBJR010000570.1:0-2805 GCA_031546965.1 Dysgonomonas sp. | reverse complement strand
CCGTACCGGTCGACGTAAGAGACGTATGACGTCATTCGACGTCCGCTTAAGCGTGAGAAGATTGCAGGTGAAGCTTGCCAGATGACGTCATACGTCTGTTACGTCGACCGGTACGGAATTTTCCCTAACTCCCTAATAGCTAATTCGTAAACAATTCCGTAACTCTTTTTAGAAAAACAAAAGGTTATAACGTTGTCTTGCTGATGTAATGCAAAAAAGCTAATGAAACCGCAACTGCATAATTGTTTTCGTTAATTGAACTTAGGTAGCACCTGAACTCCTGATACTATATAGTAAGCTACATATAGCAAACGCAGTGTACAAGATAAAATTTCAACTTATGAAACTAATGAAATCCAGCCAATAGGCTGATGAATAAATAACATTTCACTATTTAGGTGATTGTGCAACAGTGATTGTAAATGAAGCAATCAATTTATGATATGCATATTAATTATGCCCTCTTCGCTTTGGCATAAAAAAGTGCAACGGTATCTTGATTTCATAATCTCCTTTTCAGTTGCCAATAAACAAGCCATCTTATTTGTGACATATTATTTTCAACACGGAGCATAGAAAAGATGCTATACAGTGTCTTAAAACACTATCTTAAACTAAGATGTTCGCATATTAGATGCCAACAGCAACTAAAAAGTGGTGGCAGTTGTTCAGTTGCCCATAAACTCTTATTTTAAGATTCCATGGTTTTAGAGTGTACTAATGAGAAGCCATTTTCCTTACATTTATTGGTACAAACCAAGTGAGAAAGTTTTAATCTGTTATCAGAGTCTATATGATTTATTGCCAATGATTACCGCTAGATGTCACTATATTTCATTTGTCCACAAAGTAATGGTGCGGTTTTGTATGGTTATTGTGAAATAAATATTAAACATAGTAGATTATATGATATTTTAACTTACTTGTCAACTTGTAAAGATTTAATGGAGGAAAATATTATAGACTTGTATGTGTGCATTTTTATTAACTTTATAAATTAATAAGAAGGATGGTTTACGAAAGTGTTATGTGTAATTTTTAAAATAATCCTATACCATTACTTTGTGGACACCCTGTATATTATTAAATTTTAGATGTTTGCATGAAATCAGCACATATCTGCACTGCCATCATTGTGGATATATACAATTATAATAAACCGAATTGATCTTTTGTTTGTTTTGAAATAAATAAATCACAGTCTAGTGTAGAGTAGAGTTAATTAAGTTACAAAGCTCGACCGCAAGATGTCATGTCATGCGCATTACAATTTAGTTAGATGTAGTTTCATTTGCGTCACTAATTATATAGGGAAACTACCGACCTCATAAGGATGCAATTATTTTCGTAATTGTAGCATCCATTATCAAATGTTATTTTTCAGACTAATTATATTGGCCTCGTTACTCGCACATGCAATATGCAGCTGAAATACGTATATGCTAATGCACAATATACAGGGTGTTTCAAAAGTAATAGTCAATAATTGTATAGGTAGTAGAAGGTACCTACTAAACTGAACATTTTGAGTATAGGAACCTAGGGTTTGCCGACGTCAATTCAAAAAGGTATGACTGTTGTCATTTCGGAGATTGGTAACGTGGGAGTGAACGGAGGTGCCCCTTGTAAGGAAAGCTATGCGCAAAGGGCACCAACGTTCACCTTACTGTGCGTTTCACGAAAGATGGCAGTCGAGAGGGCCCCTCCCCCGACCTGCCTACTGGTTTTTGGGGGGTTTGGGTATATTTGAGGCTTGCTATTGCGTGTTCACCTTTACCCAGTGACGTCAAGATTCGGAATGCAGCAGCAAGCTTCAAATATCCAAACCCCCCAAAAAGCAGTAGACAGGTCGGGGGAGGGGCCCTCTCGACCGCCATCTTTCGTGAAACGCACAGTATGCTTTAACCATTGCTTTAACGCTTCCATGTCAGAGTTTAGGCTGTTTTCTTTGAAACTTTATTGTTTATAAACGTTCTGGAGGTACAGAAATAATTTTTTTAATCTACTTAATCTACTAAAAGATTGATATTACAGTCCCTTTTAAGAAGTACGAGCAATGGTAACATTGGACTTGCAATCTATATAGATGCCAAAGGGAAGTTGTATTTTGGTTGTCTTCACAACATTACAGAAAGTAAATATATAACATGGAATTCTAGGCTTATGCATGGCCTCCGAATAACGAATGCATGCTGCATTTTATATTTACATACATGATTGCATTTGTTCGAAGACAAATTTTGCAATCGATACGAAACTTGATATATGTATTTATGTGAGAGACATGCACGTATCGAATTGCTAGCTGACTGTCATTTCGAAGTGGCATATTTTGTTGCTACAATTTCTCTACATTCAGTACTATCAACTGTCCTTCTTTTCTTTGGAAGGACAGTACATAGTGAGCTAACTTACATTTATAGGTGAAGCAAGGCTATACTATTGTATAAGAAAGGCTAAGAGACTATAGTGACGTCATGGGTGACATGTTAGCAACCTGGTGTACCTCACACCAGGTGGCAGTGCGTTGCAAGCACCACAATAATGCTGAGCGAGGCTAGCGGAGCACTGCCACCTGGTGTGAGGTACGCCAGGTCGATAATACGTCACCCATAACGTCACTAGTCTCTTAGTATTTAGCACACTAGCCTTGGGTAAAGCCATTTTTAACGTAGAATACGTTTTTGGTTTCATGTATATGGTATAAGGGGTACATGCAGCAAATTTTCAACGGATATGACGTCATCTCGCTTGCTGGAGGCCGCCATCTTGATTTTTGTGGTAGCCACCATCTTGCTGTTTGTG
>JAVBJR010000477.1:0-3066 GCA_031546965.1 Dysgonomonas sp. | reverse complement strand
AGCTGCTCATAGTTTAAAAACTATTGGATCGAAAAATCTGAAACTTTTCACAGCGTTTTAGGACCAAGTTAAAAACTTATTCCTGCCGTTTGAACCAGATCTGACATGCCAAATTTTTCGGTGTCAGGTCTCCTTTAAAGGTGAACAGAACAGGATTTTTAACATACCCTGGAAAGTGTGCAATTCTATAGATTTGATGCCAATAAAACGATTGGCGCAAAATAAACTTTTTTTAAAAATTGTTTAAAGAAGTTACGAGTAATTAAAGAGTGTGACGCCGTGGCGTCACGGAAGGACGGTGTCACCGCGCCTGTGTCACAGTGTCCTGTTCCGGCAAAATTTGAATTTTCAGCCAATGAGGCCAAGCTCCTCTGCAGTTTCGGCCAACGGCAGAGCTTATCAATGGCGCTCCAGTGTACATATCTCACACTGTACTCCTAAGCGTACTACTCAGATACGAAATTAAATAATTCATATAGATCTGTGGCAATAACGCTTCAAATGGCCTCAAATTTTGGGACAATGTTCCTAAATTAGTGGCAATTAAATGCTACTTTTTTCAGGGCATGTTGCAAAACCTTTTCAGTTCACCTTTAAGTTCATTATTACTTTATTTTTCTTCACTTGTTTTTCAATTATGATATTTTAATATTTGTTAAAACCAATTTTTTATTATTAATTGTGTCAGTTATTTTCACAATTTCCTGTTCCTGTATTACTATTTTTAGTTGGTTTTATTATGAGTCAGTTAGTTTTTTTACTATATTTACTTCGTTTTATTATGTGTCAGTTCGTTTTACTAGTATATTTAGCACGTTTTATTGTTTGTCAGATGTTTTTTTATTTACTGTTTGCGTCAGTACTACGCAATTTTCAGTTCATGTTTTGCTATTGTTATAGTCCATGCCTTATTTTTCAGTTCATGCGTACTATTTTTAGTCTATGTATCATTATTTTTCACTTCATGTTTTACTATTTTTAGTTCACCGTTTATTATTTTTCGTCTATTTTTGTCAGTTTTTTTTATATTTTACATTTTACAGTCTATGGCACTTTATATTTTTCAGTTGGCTTTATTATTTTTGGCCAGCTGTTGATATTTAAAATTTCAGTTGCATCAACAGGGAGCGTGCAAAAACTATGTTTTTTGAATTAACACGTACATTATTTACAGTTGTACGTTGTCAGACTTTCAAATGTGTTGTGATTTAGCAGTCATAGAAATGTGTAATTATATAATTTACCACTAATATTTTACTGAGAATTACCAACAATGCTTAATTTAAACCATAATTATTACTAATTTTCCTATACTAACCATAAATTATGTTTCTTATCAGCCTTAATTGTAAATGAAGTCACCAAAATTAAATTAATTGGTAAATCGCTGTTTGTATAGATAGAATCTGAGAATATGTATAGAATATTATGTCAAATATAATATTATAAGGTAATTAAAATGTGTAATCTAGTGCTCATTGGTATAATCTACAAAAATAGATCACAGGACGTAATTTATGGACAATCCCCTGATTATAGTAAGATGTCAAATGGTTGATTTTTTTTGTTTGGTACAAGTTTAATTGAAAAGTCAATCATGTTGAAACTATATTAATGCAAAAATATTTGGTTGCATGGATGAAGTTTATTAATACATATATTGAATTTTTTGTAGATTAATTATACACAACAGGTGGGGTTTGCATGACCTAATCTAAAACCATAGCAATAACGTAGGTCACGTGCTCGATGACGTCCAGCAACATATAAATAGCAATTTTTGTGAAAGGCGATTGTCGGCGTGTCATATGCACTTTTGTGACGTCATAATTCTGACAAGTTGACCGCGTGTTTGTTACCAATCTCAGGGGCAATCATCCATTTAAATTACATTGTTTTACTTACACAGGAAATTGCTGTAAATTAGCACCATGTTTTTCTAGTTTGTTTTTTCCCTGCTGTGAAATTTATTGCTCAGTTTTTTTTAGAACACAAATTAAACCGGAAATGGTGAACATTTTAAAAGCAATTGTGTAATTGAAATAGGCCTACTATTAAAGTTGAATATTTTTCGCTGCAGTTGACTGACGTCTTTGAAAGCAGTGAAACATTTATCCTATTCATAGCTATATGTGTATTATGAGTGGATGACGTCATCACTTTCGGTGCTGTGACGTCCGTTACATTGTATATTTTTTAACAGTTTTATTTTAAGGGGAATGACTAGACAAATACAACTAAAAAATTTACGTTATATGTGCTCGGGTGCTTTGACATTTCCTAGTATTTAATAATTCCGGGAAAATGTCATTTTTTTGTGGTTGTTTCCTGTAATTGCATTGAAGGTTGTTGGCAAGTCATGGGTTTTCCTTCTAGAAATTTATACCACTGATATATTTATTTTTTTGCTTTCATTGCACTAGTGCAGTTTGTTAAAGTAAAAATCAATTAAATCCCCATGGTTAAGGATTCCTTGTTGTTTGAGATTTAACTTTGTAAAAAGAAAAAAAAATAGTAGTAAATCTTGGTAAGCATCAAACTCTAAAAGCACTTAAAGACTACTTAAAGTCCATTTGTTTTTATTTTATTTTATTTTTAATACACGTATAGTATTCAGATACTAATATACATATAAAACATGTTTACATGTTAGACTATACAGTTTATGAATTCGTATGCAGTGGAAAATTTATACTAATACATTTTGAAATTTTACAACATATAAAAGTATCAAATAATAAAATCCAGAGAGGACAAGTCCATGCATATTTGTTATTATAATTTACATTGTTATTAACAGATTGTTTATTTAAAAACCAACACATTTTGCATAATATAGTATTTTAAAAACGCATTTTGCATAATATATTATTTTAAAAAACACATTTTGCATAATATATTATTTTAAAAACATTTTGCATAATATTGTGACGCCCGCCGCCCGCCATCTTTGTTTTCTACGCGTATGTCGTCGTCCCGCCGCTAGATGGCGCTGTTTACGCCGTTTCTATTGGCGCGAGTATTTAAATAACGACGCCGTTGACGTCATTCTCGCCACATCCGGGT
>JAVBJR010001132.1:0-5609 GCA_031546965.1 Dysgonomonas sp. | reverse complement strand
TCAGCGGGCTTATAAAAGCTGGTTCCAGGTTACCAAAAGCGCTTGGAAAATTATGGTGACTATAGAAAAATGAAGCGAGTAAGTATATATTTGACACAACGGAGACATTTCCCTTAATTGTTTCTTGATTTTCTTCTCAATCGGCCCTTATTTTTGAAGTGTGAAACTTATTGATCTGCCCGTACAAGTATGAAGTTCCTGAGAGTTATATAATTGAGGAACGCAGGATAATTCCTGCTTCAAAGAAAGTAGCAGCGGTTGTCAAGATGCAACGTCTAAAATAATATCCGATTTGTGAAAGTTCCTCGTTATGGTTAATCATTTGGGGAGATTTATAATTGTCCGAAAAGATAAAACCTCTGGGTGAATTGTTAAAGACTGAGGGAAATTACAAATGTGTGTGGGATTATCCTCAAGAGGAGTCGACAGACTCGTCTTATTTGGACTAGGTGCATTATTGCTTCAATGTAAGGCTGGTAAGGTTTTTTGTGCGTTATGATTTAAATATCATTAACGATGCATACAAAGTTATGTTCGTATTGAAAACAAACTAGCAATAACATTGGCATGTGAAGGCTTTGAGAATTAAGTACCTCACTAGAAAAAGTTTTTACATTAATACCGACTATACACCATTAATTGGTTCCACTCTTTCCTCCCAGGACATAACGTTTCTGAATGTGATTGATGAGATTTTTCAATTTCCTATGTGCTTGGAAAAGAACTGAGAATCGCAGACACCTTATCAATATAGCACCAGTAAGTGAATCGATAATTTGAAAGGTTTGGTCGAGGAAAAGAAGAAAGAAGTTTGGCTCGACTGTTGTCATGGGCTTTCCAGCATTTCTAACTCATTTGGACAAAATAACAAGGTTACTTCAGCATTATATTATTTCAAGATGTTGACAACATGCTTTACATTCTATATGGTGTCCAGGGCTAAGTAATCAATTAACCCAAGTGGTAAACAATTGTGAACAGTTCATACGGTTTACAACACCTCCGCGATAACCAATGATTCCATCTTGAAACTTCAGAACAATCGTGGTAACGCATGGCAGCTGATTGATAATTTTCAGTGGAGGAAAAATAATTAATTGTTGATCGTTCATTATTACTCTCATATCTTTGAACTGCATGGAGAATTTACAGAGGATTACTGCAGAAGCTATATTGTGTCAATGTGAAGCTGTATTTGTCTGACATGGAATTCCAGAAGAGGTTGTCAGCAATTCTGGTACCCAATTTATGTCAATCGAGTTAAAGGAGTATAGAAGGAAGAATGGTTTCATCAAGGACACAATATACTGTATCAGGACAAGGCACCTATGCTGATTGCTTGAAATTGCCATTGATTCGCAGTTGGCTGCAAGGTGGCGCTGCGAACGTGTACCGTCCATATCTTCTTTGGTACAGTATCGTATCGAATGGGATCGTACTGCGACGTGTACTGTATGGAAAATACACCGCTTTCAGTCGGTTTCAGTGCTCGGTATTGCTTTTGCCCAAGGTTATGGGAAAATGAAGTAGTTTGTTCAAGAAAACATTCCTGTCTTACGTTTTTATAAATGAAAATTGCGAGAGAAAATTGCTATTTTTGTCTGTTCCGGAATGTATCGAAAACCGGATATCAGTACCGATCGGTAGTGTAAAGACCTCGGTGAACACTTTGTATCCCATGATTCCCAGCGTGTGGTGAACACGCCTACTTCATCAGAAATGTGGGGTCGTGCCTAGTCCTGATACAGTATATTGTGTCCTTGGTTTCATTATTGTTACAAGCAGTTCTCATTACCATCAGAGTAATGGCCAAGCAGAGATTAAATTGTCGGGACAAAATGTTCTTGGACAAAAATCCTATATAGGGTGACACCAAGCCCAATGGAGAGTTGGACTAAATTGTTGATGGGAAGGATGCTCCATTAGACTATTTTAATGATGCTCTAGCTCCAACTTTAAAATTGGGACTAGGGAGCAGACAACACTTTTTTAAAAGATGGAATGTGAACGACCTTGAGGATAAAGCCCAAGGTCAAGTACGATTTGTTTTATGGATTCCTGATATATAACTTATTTACTATTCACTGGCAAACTAAAACAATATTTCAGAAACACTTGCTTTTCAAACACTCTGTATATGAACATTGTGTGGAATTCTGCTAAAAAATAGAAATGCTATGATGTACGTTCTTAAGAGTGGCGTAAGATGGCGCTGTAAGTAACTGAAAGCAGCATTGTGGATAGCAATTTGCAAGCAAGCGTTCAAAAAAAATGTCAAGCCTGTAGCTATCAAATTTTGTCAGCGAGTAGTTTCTTAAGTAGAATTTGGGTGCCCATATTTGCAAATGTTTCTACAAACAGCCATTACTCATCCACATGATCACTTTTTTTATTCCTTGCATGCCTGAGATATTGTAATCAAAGGCATTTTTATGTTTGTCACTGACATTTTGACCAAAAATAATGTATCATTTATTCCTTTCCATTACAGAGAAGTGCTACAGTTTGTACCTTAAAATAGTAGTTTTGTGTATTTTCATAAATGATATTTCGATTTTATGATACAAACTGCAGTACTTTTCTGTAAGTTAAAGCTATAAAACTATAGTTTTTGTATTAATAATTGCAATCTATAAAAAAAACTTGTCTCCGGTTGCTCTGGTTTGGAATCCTGCTGTAAGCGCTATAAAACATGAACACTATGTAAATTTACCTAATGAAGTGTACATATTGTTGAGACGACTCCTTTTCATCTTTTCAGTTAGGTGTATACAGGGTGAGTCAGCTAACCTTTGCGTGGTTGGCATTTGTCAAATGAATGCAAATATCAGAAAACAAGCATGCGAATATGATGTAAACATTGGGGGATATCTGCTCATGTGAACTTTGAAGATTTCCGAACACAATTGGGGCGTTCAAAACAATATAATTTTTAACTTGCAGGATAGGCAGGTAGCATGAATAGGGAAATTATGTGCACATCTAGCTGGTTGGGAAGATGAAAAAAGATTGGAAATACAATGAAATGGAGTGGAGATATGGACGTTCGAAAAACTGAGATTTACCCGAATGTTGGTAGCACATCAATAGTGCAACACATTAGACTCACCCTGTACACACAATCGGGGATTTGCAAGTCTTGCTTGACATTTGTAACCACGATGAAAAATTTGGGTTTCAGATGCTTTGAATTTGGGAATTCCGGATTAGGGTACAAGTGCATTGCAAAAGTTTAGAAACCTGCGCTCACAACAAAACATGCATGTCTATCGGAAATTATTTCTCAACTCCCTGATTCATTTGGGAAATAGTAAAGCAATAGTTTGAATCTGTCGATGTACCCTTTCATATTATGCTGCCAAATTTATTTTAATGTCTATTGTGAATACACAGTGTTGCATTAAAGTGTGGCCTACTGTTTCAGAAGTTTAGAAACTCGGAATTTCTGTTTCATAAGTTTATAAACGCAACAAGAACTTAAACCAATGTTGTGGGTTAAGGATTAATTCCAAATTACTAATGTTAATTGTCCCACATTGCTCACTGGCTGTAAAAAAAGTTACACTATTGACAATCTCTCTCCAGAGAATCGAGCACAGCAGGCATGGTCATGTTGGTAGATTTCCTGACTTGGGTCAAGGAATCCCAGGATCTATTCCCATGGCATGTCTGCTCTAACAAAAATTAATTGCAAGTATATTGCAATGGTTCTGACACCTGACGATGGATCATATAGAGCCGAAACATGTGTCATGTCTTTATTGAACCAATGTTGTGGGTTAAGGATTAATTCCAAATTACTAATCTTAAAATATTGTACTCCCCACGAAATAAAACTGACTCGTATCCATGAAATAATCACGAACATAGAAAATATAACATTGATATTTTGTTTTGTAACCCTGTGACTATATCTCTTACACTTGCTGGCATTTCTGAAACTAAGTAATGACATACATCTAGAGTAATTTCAGCCCAACAATTTAGCAGTTTTGCTTTTAAATTATCAATGTTGGCAGGTTATAGTTTTCATAACTGGTTTATCATTACACACTAAACATTTTCAATTGTATTTAAGTCCGGTGAATTTGCAGGCCAGTCAAAAACTGTTGTGTTTTGCTTTCATCTGAAACCACAATTTCACAGACTTTGCCACATGACATGATTAATTGTCTTAATTGCTGAAAAATAAAGTTTTGTGATCCGGAAGATTTTCAGGTGTAGGAGCGAGGAACGTCTCCAGAGTATCTGTCCATTTACACTATCGAGAATGCACATGGTTTCATGTCCCATTGCAGCCACACATCCCTTTTTCATAACGTTTTTGGAGAATTTCTCAGCAAAATTCCTCCCCTCTACAGTGATAGACTCGTGGTCCCTGATCACCAGACACGAGTACTTTTGACTAAAGCTGGGCATACACATTTGATGTTGATAAATGGTGTACCCGCACAATTGGCTTTAGAGCCCTTGCACCGCGTTTGCATGCTACTTTCTGTCTACCAGTTTGCTTCCTGCTCACACTGACATTTTCTTCTTCTGCAACACTTTTAAGCACTTTGAAATGGCAGAATTACTCCTTGCCACCTCGGCAGCTGTGGCCTCTGTGCAGTTTTTCTACTCTGCAATATCTTTTACAATCCTAGTTTTCTCCTGTACAGTCAGCTCCATTCCTGTACCAATTTTAATACTGTGTGAAGGTCTGGAAATGCCCCTTGCAAGAATATCATGCTCCGTTTTTATAGTTTTGTGCCAGGGAATGCATGTTTCTAAACTTATGTAGGGTAACAAGAACTTCAGGTTTCTAAACTTTTGCAACAATAGCCTTACTTTCAACATCACATTTATTATTCACATTCCGCATTAAAATTGACTTTGGCTGGATAAGATGAAAGGGTACATTTTACAGATTCAAACTATTGCTATAAATACTATTTCCATAATCAATCATGGAATTAATAAATAAATTCAGATAGACATGCATGTGTCGATGTGAGCGCGTGTTGCTAAACTTTTGCAATGCACTTGTAACTGTATTGGAACATTTCATGTTAGGAGATTTGAGCTGAAACTATGTTGCACACATCATATACGCATGGCTGTAAAGTATAGGCAATATTAATTAAACTAATTCATGTTGTCGAAACGTTTTCATCGTTGCAATGTACGTTTTGCGGTAACGAAGTAGTTTTTAACAAATAAATGTAAGAGGAAAATAGAAATTCAGATGTAGGTTTGCAATTAGCATATTAGTTGCTGATGAATGCAACTAGTCAAACTTCTCAGCAATACTTCAGGTTGCATGCATATTATTATGTTTAAAAAACAATGGCTGCTATCAAAAATGTATATGATTAGTATAATTGCATGTGAATGTTTCATAAAAGAAATTTTGCGTGATGAAGTATATCGCCAATTCCTTTGTGAAACTAGTAAACATTTCCGAGTGTATCTTACTCTACCAGTGCCGCAGCAACATACATTTCAAAGAGCATAGTGTCGGTCAATAACAAGACATTCACCTTCTAAATTTACATCGCATACAGATGAGTTGAAAGTCCGCATTGTTAATTACTTCCCATATACAGTGTACAATATCTTACGATGAA
>JAVBJR010001117.1:0-4937 GCA_031546965.1 Dysgonomonas sp. | reverse complement strand
ATACTCAATTTATTGGACAACACCCAAGGTAAGCGTGTTCTACGACACAATTTAGATGGTACTATAAAAAAATAACCGTTGAAATACTTTAATTGTGTAAGTTCATTATGGAATATGAAAAAAATACACCGCCTTTCTATTTGTCGTATTCCATAATGGACTTATGCGAAGTATTTCAACGGTTATCTAAAGGTGTTTCGAGTGTCTTAGTTGTGCCATATTTCTCATAACCTTTTTGGTTTTATTATGACAACCCTTTTATTTTTCACAATAAACCTTTAACTTGAATGTAGTTGTTCCATTTGACACCTGGTATCCATCATTTTTAGGCCCACCACTAACAATCTCCTCAATGAACGCACCATCACCGTATTCAGCAGTAATTTCATCAGTAATCTTTCCTAAATTCTCACCAAGGAACTCTTTAGTGGATCCTCAGTTTTAGGAGAGATGTAGATTACCGAGTCAGTGTCCATGTATAGGGCACGTTCACCGAGGATATTTAACGTTTCCAACAACTTTAGGCGAGCTAGAGTCGTGGTAAATGCTGCAATAACTACGTTAGTATGTCTTGAACTTTGGATGAACTCCTTATTGATCCTGAAGCTTGTGAGAAGCATGTCTTCATTGACAATGCTTGCATCTGTCATGGTGTACTTTGGTGATGTAAGCAGTTCAACGAATCTGTCATACTCTGTCAGGTACTCGGTTTGAGGGAGATCCTCCCTAATTCCAAAGTGTCCCCAAAACGAATTAAGGCACAGTTTGGCAACTATTCGTTTTCCAGGGTTCTTTTCAATTTTGTTTTTATCTAGTTTGACATTCTCTTGGCTACAATGAATGATACAGAAAATATTTTAATGTTGTTAATATGAATATATATATAATATCTTACACAAAGTAGTCTTCAATGAACTTTTCTTTATCTTCATCTGTTTGTACCCAAGAAGGATACCCAGAGGCCTCTTGCTTAATTTTGAGGAACATGTCAACATATTCCCCAAAAAGTCCCTGGGGATATTTTGGTGTGACACTGTACTCTGCCGATTCGTCACAATGCCTCACACTTTGGACATGTGTAACCGGAAAATAAAAAAGGTAAGACAAATAAAACAAAATATAATGAAAATGTTAAACAAGTACTTTCATTGCATTATGAAATCAGCCAACACTATTTTGTTAACATACCTTGTAACCCGCATTCAGAGCTGCATCAACCTCATGTGTGCACCAAGTTGCTGTGAGTTCATGTTCAGCCACACTGTGGTTGCAATCACCCTGATGGTTGGCATCCGCACACGTACGACACAAGGGGAATAGTAACTTTCCCCTTGCACGATACGGAAGGACAGGGTGATACAATCCTCTCGGTGGCCTAACTGTCGCCTTGATGAGTCCTAAATACTCCCCTTTGGTGTATGTGTCCGGAGTGATCAGTTTTGGATGTCCAACTGGCATCTTGCCAAATTTGTTGATGGTTGGGTAAAGCGAGACAAAGTCATAGTATCGAATCATCTCACCTTCCCCAACCTTTGCATAAAGACGTGCAGCATGTGTTCTTCCACCGTAAAGCGCATGACGAGGATTCAGCGGTTCCACAATGTCCATTGCATCAATAAAACCTTTCATCACCGGATCATATTTCACCATTGGGTCAAAGTCACACTCCCACATCACTTAAATCACATGGTCCGGCGCAACACGTTGTAGGTACTGCTCCTTTTCCAACGTTGTTGCACGCAAGTCTGCCATCTTGCAACCCAAAAGGGTATTGTTCATTTTAGGCCCGAAACAACGTTGGCATCCATGGAAATAACAGCCATGGAACTCGAAGATGGTCTTTTTTTCTGTGCATAAGCCGTCAACAAAGTGCGATCCTACACGAGCCTGGTGTGGCTCGTGTAGGAAGTTGCATTGGTGATTGAGATGTTGAGTTTGTGGCTCAACCATCTTATCCATTGCAAGGCTTTGCGGCTTTGTTGTTGTTTGCGTCCGGCATAACCATCTTCGGGAACAATACCAATCGCCTGTGGCTTCAGGATGTGGGTCCTAAACACTTTATTACAAACAGCAGCGATGGTTACTGCGCTGAACGGGTCCACTTGTGTAGTCCCGATGAACTCTTTGTGGAACTGTAAGAATTTACATCTTATTAGTTTAGCACAAATCATTGCAATATATGGCACTTGTACAAGTCAAATACGAACCAACATGCACGACTCCTTTAATATCTGGACGTCAGACTTGCAGTATGCAATTAATTCGTCCTTCAGGTTATATGTCATGTGAGGATTTTTATCAAATTTCTCTTGTTCATCCGCATACCACTTTTTGAATTTTTCACGGTTTGCCACCGTCATTGTGTCCGAGCCATAATATCTCTCGTCAGGTAGTGGACCGTTATAATTCTGATTATCCACAGTGAAGTGTGGGGAATATTCTTTCCTCAATTCGGTTAATCCAAATGTACCTGGCAAATTTGCAAGCGGCATGGGAAGAAAAGAGTTAGCGTCCAAAAATCTGCAATGTAATTTCTCCAACTGCAACGATAATATTTTTAATCCAGTTTTTATCGGCACAGTATACATGCTTTTACGATGCATAGTCCAAGATTAAAAAAAACTGTCACAAGCTTTTGCATAGTGGGCGATAAAAATCTTCTCATAAACACCCTTTGGCAATCCGCAGTTGCCCTCAAAGATCCAGTCGCAGAACTCATCCCTGCTGTTCGGCCCGTAGAACTCCACGTGAACGTCGTTTTCACCTTTGCATATGACCAGGTTGGGAAGATGCACCCGTTTCCTGCGTACATTCAAAGTCGTATTAGAAGTGTACAGGTCTGAGAAACTTCTTCTCATCATTGGAAACTGTGTTGTTTTCTTTTTGCATGTAGCACAGATGGTCCTGCGTGACGTATTTTTTTACACACATGGCATTTCTTCTTAAAGCACTTTTCACTTGGCCAATTATGCCCAGACATATGCACATTTTGCAGCGCACTTTGACACCACATGTCATTTGCACTTTGTGCAACTCGAAGCAGTCATCGTTGTAGAAAAAGCTGAAACATACAATAACGTTAATATTATATATTGCAACCTTATATGTTGTTGTTATTAATAGGCTACTTACCGATTGCAATCATCACAATGGATTGTTGCGTAGATCTCTCTATGCATGCAGTCAGTTGACTTGCATGCGTAGCATGCTATCGTGCAGCAATGTCGCCTCAAATCATTTGATGGCACCATGACTGCGTCGTGGTGGTTGTCATGGTAGAAGAGGACCAAGCGATAGGTTAAAGTACTTGTTACATTACAACTCATTTCATATAGATTACACTGCACACTGCACAGTATACCTTACCTGGTTTAGTTGGACCTGTGAAGATACGCCTGCTTCCTAGATGTGCGGCATAAATCAAGATTTGGAAATCAGATAAGTTTTCTTGGAATTTCCGAGCCTCATCAATACCACATGGAGTCAAAGGAACGTCAGCAGCATCATGCAGCGCCACTGCTTAAATCCTTTGGAGATCTTTTCTTCTATCTTGTATTACTTAGTACCGTCTGAGGTTTTCCGCAGTTGGGTTCTTATTGGATGTTATGGACGCGATGCCAACAACATGTGCTCTCGCCATGCAGATCTCATCATTGTTATTTATTGTCACTATTGACCTTTTTTGCGGTTCCATTTTGCTAATTCCATCGTATTCCAATTTTGCATATTTTCACGACCACTTCCCTGTGGTGGCAAATGAACGCTTATTATATTAATCCGCACTTCTCCACCTTCGATTAGAAGGTGGGCCGTTTACAAATGGCCCATTATAAGGGTTGCTAAGTCCATCAGCATCCATGAATACACGTATTTTGGAGTTGTTATCACCAGATGTACCCAAAACATCGTTGAAGATCTGATTCAGGATTTGATGGACTTTTAAAAGGAACTCCTCTGCCTTTAGTGTGTAAATATTTTTAAACCGCACTCGATGATCATTGCTCTGCATATTAAATTTACGACCAATAACTCGCTTAATTTCATTTAGTTGATTGAATTTTTGCACAGAGTTTTCTTCTTCATTATCATCATTGAGGTTGTCATCCACTTCCGTGTTTTGAGCAGTTTGTAGTCTCCAGGCAGGACGATTGTTGCATTTCTCAATTATCAATCGCTGCTGCTTGATTGATTGATGGGAAACATTATCATTTGCCTTGTGCTTTCCCAGTTCGGATGGTCTTGGTTTTGGAGCATCAAGATCTTCATAACCACCTCCAGATTGAAGAACTATCTATTATTTTTTATATTTTAACAGTATTTCATTACTATACATAGTTCATATTTTTTTACATTGAAATACCTATACACAAAAAACATAGTTATATACATACCTCACTGTATGGTACATTGATGTCTAACTTCGATGTTCGTATAGTTGATGCAGCATCATCAACCGGTATTGTCTGTTTTTTTTTATTAGAAAAGGTGTGCTTTAATTTGTATTTACACACATGCATACATAGACATGCACACGCAAATAAATAAATAAACAAAACAACATGTAGTGAGTTATTCATACCATGGTAGTCATTACTTCATCCATATCCTATAAATATACATCATTTGCTGTTTAGAATATATAATATTATTTGGATATATTTTCTAACAAGTTTCATACCGAATCATAATTAATGTCCTGTGATGTAAACAGTCTTGGCCAAAAATCAGACTCGCTCGATGAGTCACAGATATCATAAGTGCAATCCTGGTATGTATGTGTTTTTATTTATTTAATGTACCGTAAAACCTATAATTGAAGCGCATGCAAAGTGGTTTCCGGATCCCTCCGACAGGGTGCGCTTCTATTGTTCGATCGCATAACGGAGTATGGGACAATACAACAAAAGCGAACTCTGTCGGTGGGATCGAGAAACCAA
>JAVBJR010000345.1:0-2704 GCA_031546965.1 Dysgonomonas sp. | reverse complement strand
AGGGCACTCCCTTCAGATGCCATTCCTTTATGTAACTTGACGACTTCCGGTCTCCTTCGAGAACTTTCTCGAAGTTTCTAGATGCCGAAAAATGACCCTTTCCGGTCCAACCATATATAAGGATGTTAAAACCCCCTCTCTGTACGCCATCTTTCTATTTCGCATCCATGCATCATACTGAAACCATGTCCAACTAAGTCATTGTTACTCATCTTCAGCGCAGTTGTGGATTACCAGATCATCACCGAATAAACCCTACTGTTGTTTGTTTGTGAGTGCCAATCATTTCTCTCTCCGCAAGCAACACATACTACATATTTGACTGCTGGCAATTCTCTATGTCAGAAGATATGGACGATTGAAAAATGTCCCGCCACATATTAACTTACAGTAGTTCACTGAATACTTACACTAGTTTATTCATAATTACACAATTACAGTTTAGTTCCAGTGTAAATACCAGGGTTAAAGGGTTGCACCAAAAGTACATTTAAGCCTTGTTACAATGCAATGCAAAAGACTCGCAGCAAGTATCGTTGTGGATGTTGGCGTTAAATCCCGGATTGTTCATATTAAACACTTTCAACCAGCAGCCGTTTCCACCTATTGTAATGCTGAAACAATTCCGAAAGCTGAGACAATGTGCTTTGCATTGCTGTTCATCCATAGTAGGAAAATAAGTTATATAATTCCTAGGATCCATGTCCGTATTAGAATAATGTATCCAATCACAAACTATACAAAACAGATATGAATTAATTCATGTAAATTAAATATAATATGAAATAACATAATATTTAGAATTTTCTGTTTCTGTACCATATTCACATTTTTCACCTCTGGTAATGATTGGAGATGTTGAACATTGACAAGTACAATTAGAATCTACCTTTATCCCACCATTCAAGCACTCCTGAAATTTGAATTATAATCAAAATCCGATGGAAATATAAATTTATTACAATGGAAATGCTGATTTTAAGAATTTAAAAGTACAGTGTAATATCAATTGAGCTAAATATAGAAAATATACATTTATCACACTATACCATCCATAACCAAATATACTTACTCTTCTGCAGTCCATATTCTGAAAAAAGTCCAAATCTGATGCTTTGGTTTCGATTGCATTAACATTGTCATTGACAAGAACACAATTCGCCTATTGATATTTTTTATGTTAAATGTAAAATTTTCAGAATATGTATCAATATTATTCCATTAAATATATTTAACTTACTTCAGTCTTAAATCCAACTATTTTATCTATCTGAAATGCAACACACTTTGTATTTTTAATGCAATAGTGTGCGCAATGGACGCGAGAATTTACTTTCTGTCTCTCTATAATTCCCAATTCACTTCTCATTTCTTTACTCACTTTCTTGAATGTGGTAGATGTTAGTCCCACAGTTGGATAAATTATTAAAAGCATTACCAATTTTGCGCAGTTAAGCTTTGCCATAGCTGATATCATAACAATGGTGCCCTACTACTTTCTAGGGGTAACTCTAAGCTACGGATATGTAGAACTTCTTGAAGGAGCTTGTGGCTAGCAATTTTACCAAAGACTTATAACGTTATAAGTCTTTGGTAAAATCACATGGAATACTGTATATACAGGCATTTTATGAAGGTGGAAACCATAGTAACAATGTATAGACTTTGAATGCCACAAATATGTCACTAGTTACCGCAAAACAGAGTAAAGTACAATGACAAAAATGGGTGGGCTTTGTGCATTATTATAAATACAATTACATATTGAAATAGTATGCTTTTGTATTCATTGAATATTACAATGTTGCATTTTAGTGACCGTTTCCTGGAGACAAATTTTCTTTCTTTAAGGCATTGTATATTATGGTCAAAGAAATATTGGTTTTATTCATGTAAATGCCTATACAAATTAGTCATGTCCATATACATATAGCTCAATTGATCGAATATTACATTTATCAAATTTTAAGATTGTTATTGAAACATCGTTATTATTTAAATAAATGAGGAATTTTGCATAATTGCCGATAGAATTTTCATTTCTGAACTTTCAAATAATATTTCTTGAGAATTTACTATTAAAAACCATTTCTATCTACAATCATTTGAAATTGTATATATTTCAATGCCAAAAATGCCTTATACACTTGAGAAAGAATACCATTTTTTGCCCAACTCCATTTGCAAAAAAGCGCCGTTTAGAATGCTATATAAGTTGCTAACGCGGCCACAAGTTTTGCAATATCTCAAATATGTGCATATACTGCATAAAATAAATGTTGTACGTGCAAGGTTTATTATATTTGAAACATATGACGTAGATAGTACAAATGATAAATTGGTACAATGAATCAAAAGCAAACCCTTTGTTCACTCTGTGTACTAAACAATAACTATTTATTTATAGCTAGGTTTGGGAACTCCCAGCTACAACAAAATCATTGAACAACTTGTTTTCTGTATATAAGTCTTATTGCAATTCATTGCATATAGCAACAGGAAAGAAATGACAAATATATGGATATATATATACAGTAGAACCTCTCTAATTGCATGCCTTCCGTTTCGTGACTTTTCTATGCATTTAAGAAGGCATGTGATTGTAAAATACAATCCTTGAAATAATTTTTTTATTGTATACACGTACATGTGATGGTGTATACGTATACTACGAACAATATGTATATGTAGGATACACCTATTT
>JAVBJR010001040.1:0-38729 GCA_031546965.1 Dysgonomonas sp. | reverse complement strand
TACAAACGCCAAGCCTATTCCGGTGTTGCCGCTGGTTGGCTCTATGATAACGCTGTCGGGCTTTAAAAGTCCTTTTTCTTCGGCGTCTGTAATCATGGCAAAAGCGATGCGGTCTTTTACGCTCGATGCCGGATTAAAATATTCTAACTTTCCGATGATTTTCGCTTCGATATTGCGATTTTTTTCGTAATTTGATAGCTCTAATAAAGGAGTGTTACCTATCAGGTCGGTAAGTTTTTTTGCTATTTTAGTCATGACTAATCAGTTTTTTTGTTTTATTATTAATTGATACAAAATTAGGTGCTTCAAATGATAAAAAAAATACCATAAATGGGGTATTTTTGTAAAAATATTAAGTGATCGAAAGGTAGTAATTTTTAAAGAACATTTTTGCTTTATCGACAACAAAATGGATGGTTCGTGTGTTCCTTATCAAGCATAAGTTTTATTTATTATAACATACATATACGCAATTATGGAAATATCACAGTTGTACGAAATATTTAAACAATATCCGACAATAACTACCGATACTCGCGATTGTACAAAAGATTCTATTTTCTTTGCATTAAAAGGGTCAAATTTTAATGGCAACCAATATGCAAAAAAAGCGTTAGAATTGGGCTGTAAGTACGCAATTGTAGATGAAGCTCCATTTGCAGACGAATCTCAAAATATACTATTGGTGAATAACTGTTTGACCACTTTACAAGAACTGGCAAGCCTTCATCGCAGCAAACTGTCGATACCCGTAATAGGTGTAACGGGAACTAATGGCAAAACAACCTCCAAAGAACTGATTACAGCGGTGCTTTCGCAAGAATTTAATGTATTATCAACACATGGTAACCTCAATAATCATATAGGTGTGCCTCTTACTCTTTTGAAGATGACCAAAGCTCACGAGATAGCTGTTATCGAAATGGGAGCCAATCATGTAGGCGAAATAAAAACATTGGTAGAGATTGCTAAACCCAACTTCGGACTTATTACAAATGTTGGGCGTGCACATATAGAAGGTTTTGGTTCGTTTGAAAACATCATAAAGGCGAAAGGCGAATTGTATGATTTCCTAAGAACACAAAAAAATAGCAAGATATTTATAGATAACGATAACCCTTACCTGAAAGAGATTTCGGACGGAATAGCCACCATAAGTTATGGTAATGACGAGTCGCTGTTCGTTTGCGGTAGAGCCGTAGCGAATAATCCTTATTTGAGCTTTGTATGGAGATTTTCGAAAAACGATCACCTTGTAAAAACACATTTGATAGGAGAGTATAACCTGTCGAATGCTTTGGCAGCAGTGGCTATCGGTAAATATTTCGGTGTGAAAACAGCCCGAATATGTAAGGCTATTGAAGAGTATGTACCCACCAACAATCGGTCGCAATTGAAGAAAACCGATAAAAATACACTAATCATAGATGCCTACAATGCAAATCCTACGAGTATGAGCGCTGCTTTGCTGAACTTTACTAAAATGGATGTGCCGAATAAAATGGTTATTCTAGGTGATATGCGAGAGTTGGGCAATGATAGTGCAGCAGAGCATCAAAAAGTAGTAGATCTTATTGCTTCAAATAATATTGGTAAGGTATTTTTAGTAGGCGATCATTTTTCCAAAACAAAAACTACTTATCCATGTTTTGCAACGTTGGACGATTTTACAACTTATCTGAAAAAAAATCCGATGGAAGATCAGTATATTTTAATTAAAGGTTCAAGAGGTTTGCAATTAGAAAAATGTGTGGATTTGTTGTAGATTCATAAAAATTGTTTATTTTTGAGGATAAGATATGTAGAGGCGAAAATTTTTTCACCCAATCTTACTTATTAATTTCAAACTTAAATAATTCTACCATGAAAAAAATTCTAGTACTAAGTATTCTTGCTATTTCCCTTTTATTTCCTGTCGAATTACCTGCTTGGAGCATGACGGGGCATAGAGTAGTGGCTCAAATTGCTGATCAGAATATAAAATCGAGTACACGCAAAAAAATTAATAGTTTGCTCGATGATATGCCTATGGCATACTGGGTAAATTGGCCCGATTTCATAAAATCGGATAAAACCGGCAAATACGATCACACCAGTATTTGGCATTATGTAAATACTCCCGGCAATTTGTCGAAAGTAGATTTCATTGCTTATATAAAGAATATTAAGCAAGATAATGTATACAGCGAAATACCTAAATTGGAGCAAACGATAGCCGATAATGTATCGTCGGTAGAGCAAAAGAGAATCGCTCTTTACTTTTTGATACACTTGATGGGAGATGCTCATCAGCCACTACATGCAGGTCGTGAAGAAGATCAAGGAGGTAATCTTATTTCGGTATTGTGGCTCAACGAAAAGAGTAACCTTCATTCGGTTTGGGATAGTAAACTGATCGATTATATAAAGTATAGTTATACCGAATACGCCAATTTACTAAACACTATCTCCAAAGATGAAAAGAAAGCTTTACAAGCCGGAACGTTAGAAAACTGGCTCTACGAATCGCATTGCTTAGCTAACGAAATTTACTCATCTGTAAATAATGACGATAAATTGTCGTATGAGTATCCCTTTAAATATACCGAAGTGGTAGAACTGCAATTGCAACGTGGCGGCTTGCGTTTAGCTGCCATTTTAGATGAGGTATTCCGGTAGAATATAAAGTCATTATAAACGAATTAAATATCAACAGTATTCTCGCAGAATGAGCGTATTGTCAATATTTTGTTGTATCTTTGCAGCCTCAAAAAATAGATATGCAAAATATTAGAAATATCGCGATTATCGCACACGTTGACCACGGGAAGACTACTACAGTCGATAAATTACTACTTGCCGGGCAACTTTTCAGAGACAATCAAGCTGCGGGTGAATTAATTCTAGACAATAACGACTTGGAGCGTGAAAGAGGGATAACTATCCTTTCTAAAAACGTTTCGATAAATTATAAAGGAACAAAAATCAACATTATTGATACTCCGGGTCACGCCGACTTTGGAGGTGAAGTAGAACGTGTATTAAACATGGCGGATGGCTGTTTATTACTTGTTGACGCTTTTGAAGGTCCAATGCCTCAAACTCGATTTGTACTTCAAAAAGCAATCGAGATTGGCTTGAAACCAATTGTTGTAATCAACAAAGTAGATAAACCAAACTGTCGTCCTGACGAAGTTCACGAAATGGTTTTCGATCTTATGTTCAGCTTAGACGCTACCGAAGAACAACTTGATTTCCCTACCATTTATGGTTCGGCTAAAAACGGTTGGATGTCAAATGACTGGAAAACCCCAACAGAAGACTTTACTGCATTGCTTGATGCAATTGTAGAGCATATTCCTGCTCCCGAAATTTTGGAAGGAACACCTCAGATGTTGATTACCTCTTTGGACTATTCGAAATATGTAGGTCGTATTGCTATCGGACGTGTGCATCGTGGCGAAATCAAAGAAAATATGGATGTTTCTTTGTGTAAGCGTGATGGAACAATCGTAAAATCTAAAATCAAAGAATTAAATATCTTTGAAGGTTTAGGCAGAGCGAAAGTTTCGGCTGTACAATGTGGAGATATTTGTGCCTTGATCGGTATAGAAGGTTTTGAAATTGGTGATTCTATTGCTGATATTACTAATCCTGAGCCTCTTGAGCCAATTGATATTGACGAGCCAACCATGTCGATGTTGTTTACTATAAACGACTCGCCATTCTTTGGTAAAGATGGTAAATTTGTTACCTCTCGCCACATATATGAGCGATTGATGAAAGAATTGGACAAGAATCTTGCTTTACGTGTAGAGCCTACCGAAAGTACAGACTCATGGATCGTTTTTGGTCGTGGAGTATTGCACTTATCGGTATTGATCGAAACAATGCGTCGTGAAGGATATGAGCTTCAGGTAGGGCAGCCTAAAGTTATCATCAAAGAAATTGATGGTGTGAAATGCGAACCGATTGAACAACTTACAATAAATCTTCCGGAAGAATATTCAAGTAAAATTATCGACCTTGTAACTCGTCGTCGTGGTGAGTTGACAATGATGGAATCGAAAAACGAAAGAATATTCTTAGAATTTACAATACCTTCGAGAGGAATTATCGGTATCAGTAATGCTGCTTTGACTCTTTCGGCAGGAGAAGCTGTTATTGCTCACCGTTTCTTAGAATTCCAACCTTGGAAAGGTGATATCGAAAAACGTCAAAATGGTTCTATTATTGCAAGTGAATCGGGTAATGCTTTTGCTTATGCCTTAGATAAACTACAAGATAGAGGACGTTTCTTCATCGAATCTCAAACCGATATTTATATGGGTCAGATTGTTGGAGAACACTCAAAAGAGGGCGACTTAGTTGTAAACTTAACTAAATCGAAGAAATTGACCAACGTACGTGCTTCGGGTACTGATGATAAAGCAAAACTGGTTCCTGCTATTATCTTTAGTTTAGAAGAGTCTCTTGAATATATCAAAGAAGACGAATATGTAGAGGTAACACCATCTGCAACTCGTTTACGTAAGATATATTTGGATGAGAACGATAGAAAGCGTTTTTCTAAAAAATAAGAAGATTCTAAATCTGACATATAAGAAGGCTCTGAGAAAAATAATCTCAGAGCCTTTTTTTATAGTCGCTTGTTTTTTAGTACTCTATAAGCATCGCGCCTCCCTTAACCAAATCGTTGTGATTAATCCTGAAATCAGTAATAACCAATCCGTTGAATGTTACTTTTCGTATAGAATCATTTATTGATTTTCGGTTTTTCGTTTCAATTACAAGGTGTTTGTTACCTACCAATTTAATAGTTGTTTTGTCATATAGTGGAGAAGTAATCTCATACCAAGGCTCGCCTACAATAAGCGGATAAAGCCCAATAGTTCCGAAAACATAATAGGCTGACATCGTGCCATCGTCTTCGTCCATTTCGGGAAGAAAACCATTTTTCTTTGTGGTGAATGTTTTTGAAATAACAGGTTTTGAGTATTCTGCATTTCCACCATAAAGATGGGTCATCTCCTCGGTCAATATCTTGCGTACTATCTTCTGCGCTTCCTCATAATGTCCGAAACGATTATAGAGATAGGGGATATGCAGTCCCGGCTCATTGGTTTGGTTACTTAAATTGTTGGCGTAATAATAATCAAGTTGGGTAGCTAAAACGTCTTTTCCTCCGGAAGTTTCTTCCATCACCGAAAGATATTGAGGTACACCCCATCGGTATTGCCAACGAGTACCTTGATATAATCCACTGTTTCTCATTTGGGTAAACGAAGGATCTATATCCTTAAAACTCTTATCCCATGTGGTGCGGAAAAGCTGTTCGGCAAGCTCATTGTATTTTGTGGCATCAGTAGTTTTTCTTAATATAGAGGCTATTTGCGCCATACTCCAATAGTCTATGCAGGTTTCGAATGCCTGATCGGGACGAGTGGTCTGCAAAGTTGCCATATCTGTGAGGAATCCTTCGTACGCATCCTCCAGATTTACTTTTATACCCTTACGGTAGGCATCTAATATGATGGCTATCGAATGCTCTGTACGTACGGTAGGGGTAGATTCGTATTTGGTTGCCCAATCCCTTTTGCCATATTTATATAACTTGCATAAGGATGTGGCTATATCACTCATGGTTGGCTCATCCAACAGAGCGATTAATGGAAATTTGGTGCGGTAAGAATCCCACATAGACCACGAACTGTAATAGGTGAAATCGGTAGCACGATTAATTGTTCCGTCCGAGGTCAAATAATATCCGTTTTGCGATGTTACATTGGCAGGACTAAGGAAAACCCGATAAAGACCGGTGTAAAATAATGTTTCATCTTCCTTATTTGCTCCTTCAATAGTGATGCGTGAAAGTATGTCTTCCCATTTATTTTTGGCATCTTCTTTTAGTTGAGAGAAGCTTTTATCTTTTAGCATGTTTTTTTCTTGTCGTGCCGTATGTGTTCCGATGGGTGAAACGGATATTCTTGCTTCTATTGTTTTTGAGTTTGCAAGCTCAAAGTTAAGTTCTGCAATACCATTTTCGTTTGTCAAAATCGTAAAAGGTTGATCGGTGGTCAGATTATAATAGAGTGTGTATTCTCCGTGATTACACGTATTTCCTGATGTTATATATCCTTCGATTTCATGGTTCGATATAACATTTATAGTGTAATTGCGTATCGCTTCGAATCCGGCAGTAACATCAAAAGTCAATATTGCTTCTTGCTGTTTGGAATAATCGAAACGTTCGATAGCCATATTGTTTGCAGCCGAAAGTTCTACTTTTACATTGTTATCTAAAGTTGTTGTGTAATAACCGGGGCTGGCAGCTTCTGTCTCCTTTACTATTTCGGGATAGATTGTTTTTCTTACAGGTTTTAATCTAAGATTACCCCCTGCCCCACCACAGCCAATTCCCGATATACGATTGACAGTAAATCCCGATATTTTGTTTATCGTATAGTCATAGCCTACGTGGCTGCGAGGCTCCATATCGGGGCACACTCTCACCATTCCGTAGGGTATGCAAGCGGCAGGATCTACCTGTCCATTATCTCCTGCTGTTCCGATAAATAAATCGACTAATTTGCATTTGGATGTTTCCTTATCATTTGCAAAAGTAGGGTACGTATAAGTTATCAAACAAAGAAAGATAAATGTGATATATGAAAACTTTGCTTTTTTCATTTGCATAGAGTTAAGTTTACTTTTTTGATACTAGTTGCTTTAGTTCTGCTCTGTTTATTTTACCTGTTTCAGTTAGAGGTATTTGAGTAACCTTGATTATCTTTTTCGGGATAAAGTAGGTTGGTAATATCTCTGAAATTATTTTTTCATCAATTTCTTCTTCTGTAACTAATACTACTATTTCTCCAAATTTAGGATCAGATAGAGATGTAATCGCAAAATTACTATTTAGTACAGGCTTTAAGAGGGCTTCAACCTCTTCAATTTGAATTTTTACACCGCCACTATTGATAATGTTGTCTTTGCGCCCGATAATACGGAAGCTTTTGTCTTGGTAGATTTCTACAATATCATTTGTATAAAGACGTTCATCAGAGACTCGAGGAGCATCTATAATTAAAGCATTGTCTTCTGATAAGGACAAAGCAACGGAATCGAAAGGGTGGTAACGATCCGCAGCTCCCTCTCCGTTTAATTGCCGTAATGCAATATGCGAAAGAGTTTCGGTCATTCCATAAGTAGAATATACTTTATAGGGAAAGTCTTTTACTGCTTTTTCTATTTGAGGATCGATTGATCCGCCTCCGATAATCAGATTTTTGATATTGCGCAATCGTGTTTTTTCTGTATCCGATTGCAATGAGTTGAATACTTGCAATGGGATCATTGCCGCAAAAGAAAACTCTTTGTTGGTATTTTTTAATGGGTTGCCCGATGGCGAAACAGGATATAAATCTAATCCTGCAATCAATGCTCGTACAACTACCATCTTACCGGCAATGTAGTTGAGAGGCATGCAAAGCAGGGCGGAATCTCCTTTTTTCAGATCGAGAAAAGAGCAAGTGAGGAGAGCACTTTGCATCATTTTACTTTTTTCAACCAACATTTCCTTTGGAATACCTGTCGAACCCGATGTTTGAACTTTTAATGTGGGAGAATCAGAAAACCAGTCTTTGAGAAACAAGAATAAATCATTGTGAAATTCTGATACAGATATATTTTCTGCCGAAAGTTCATCGGATAAATACCTTTTACCCTCAATTGTTATTGTTTGTTTTTGTCTGTCTAATTGATACATGGTTACATCAAATTATCTACTATTGGAAACTTACCATTCGGATCATTCCACAAGCAATCGCCTTTAATCGTTAACGGCATCTCTATATTATTGGTATAGAGAGCACCTGTTCCCAATCCTTGCGGTAGAGGATTATCGAAAGTAGCGGACCATTGAGCAATGGCATTCAGCCCGATATTTGATTCCAAGGCTGAGGTTATCCACCAATCGATCTTTAGTTCATCTGCTAGTTTTATCCATTCTTCGGATCCGCAAATACCACCGTGTAAAGTGGGTTTCAGTATAATATATTGAGGTTGAATGATCTCTAATAATCGTCTTTTTTCTTTGGGTTGATAGATGCCTATAAGTTCTTCATCTAAAGCAATAGGTAATGGGGTTTCTTTAGTTAATTGAGCCATTTCACCCCATTGCCTTGCTCGGATAGGTTGTTCAATAGAGTGGAGATCAAGTTCTGCAAGCCGTTTTAGTTTATCCAATGCTTCGTTAGGGGCAAAAGCACCATTTGCATCTACTCGTAAAGTAATTTGATCGACTGAAAAATGTTTTCGTATATGTTTGAGAAGTTTTATTTCATCCTCAAAATTAATTGCTCCTATCTTTAGTTTGATACAATGGAAACCTTGTTGCATCTTGGCTTCAATCTGCTCATACATATACTCAAAATCGCCCATCCAGATTAAACCGTTGATGGGAATGCCTTTTTGTCCGTTTGTAAACGAATTGTCCCACAACTTAAAACTTCGGCTTTCGTAATGGCGTAAAGCTGTCTCTAATCCAAATAAAATAGAAGGATAAGGACGCAAAGCCTCCTTATCCAACGTTTTAGTTTCTTCTAATTCCTTACAGAAATGTTGCAATGTTTGTTCATAATCCTTATTGTAATCGCAACTCAGATCAAACAACGGTGCACACTCCCCAACTCCCCAATGTTGAGGGTCGGAGGGCGAATATATCATTACATACCAAATTTTATGGTCGTGATATACTCCCCGTGATGTACCCGCAGGTCTTTTGAACCGTAAGGTATAGGGTATTATTTTTGTTTTAAATTCCATCCAACCGTAGGGGCGTATTGCAAACGCCCGAAAAATAAAAGATAAATGTAAACGGGCGTATGCAATACGCCCCTACATTTGGCAGCTATAAGGTTTTATCACAAAAGGTTTAGAACCTCAAGGAAATTTAGGAAACTTCTTGAAATCGGGTTTGCGTTTTTCCAAGAAGGCATGCTTACCTTCTTGTGCCTCATCTGTCAGATAATAAAGAAGCGTTGCATTTCCTGCAAGTTCCTGTATACCTGCCTGACCGTCCAATTCGGCATTCAATCCCATTTTTATCATACGTAGAGCCATTGGGCTGTGTTGCATCATTTCGTTTGCCCATTTTACCGTCTCGTCTTCCAATTGATCGAAAGGAACTACGGTATTCACCAATCCCATTTCCAGAGCTTCTTTGGCTGAATATTGACGGCAAAGGAACCATATTTCACGAGCTTTTTTCTGACCTACAATACGAGCTAAGTAAGAAGATCCGAAACCTGCATCGAAACTACCCACTTTGGGTCCTGTTTGTCCGAAAATAGCATTCTCCGAAGCGATAGAAATATCGCAAATCACTTGTAATACATGTCCGCCACCAATAGCAAAACCATTTACCATGGCAATAACAGGCTTAGGCATCGAGCGGATTTGCTTTTGCACTTCGAGTACTTGTAAACGTGGTACTCCGTCTTTGCCGATGTATCCGCCTTTTCCTTTTACGTTTTGATCTCCACCTGCGCAAAATGCTTTATCGCCTGCACCGGTAAGAACTACTACATAAATCTCTTGGTTTTCGTGACAGATACGTAAAGCATCGCTTATCTCCATTGTTGTTGTTGGAGTAAACGCATTGCGGTAGCGGGGGCGGTTGATGGTGATTCGACCTATTCCCTCGAAATAATCAAATAGAATATCTTCGTATTCTTTGATGGTTTCCCATTGTCTGGTTGTTGACATATTTGTTAATATTTATAGCCCCACCCAGCCTCCCCAAAGGGGAGGAGGTTCAGAGAGTGTGTCACTCCTCCCCTTTGGGGAGGCTGGGTGGGACATTGGTTTTATTATAATACTCTTGAAAAGACTTTTTGCTAATCTCCATATTTACAGAGATTTCCAATAAGACCGATTGGTTGGTTTTATTATTAATGAAGGATTTGAGACTATTTTCAAGCTCATTTTCATTTTCTGCAGACAGATAATGCAAGCCTGCTGCCAAAGCCCAGTCTTTTGCTTTCGTATCATGTTCGGCAGACACATATTCTTTTAAAGAAGGCGCTTGATTTAACCCCGGAAGCAGGTGAAAAATTCCGCCACCTCCATTATTAATTAAAAGTATTCGCAGATTTTTGATATGGTGAATATTCCACAAAGCATTCAATCCGTAGAAGAAGCTTAAGTCTCCTACAATTAAATATACAGGTTCTTTGTAAACCGAAGCAAATCCAACCACGGTGGGCAAGGTACTTTCGATACCATTGATGCCCCTGTTACAATATATTTGTATCGACTTATCTAGCTGAAATAGCTGCACATTGCGTACAGCGGAACTATTGGCTAGGTGGAGTGCCGAATTTTTAGGTAGTACTTTCAAAAAATCTCCTGTAACCGATATGTCTGAAAACAGATTACCTGTTGGTTCGGATATCAAATTAGAAGCACTTTTCCATAAATCATAGAACGGTTTTTCTTGCTCGTTTGTTATTTCGGATAATAATTTAGTAAAGAAATCAATTGCATCTGTTTCTACTAAATTAGTAAGTGATTGAAACAAGTCTACAACTTCGCCCGATTCAGTTAAATGCCAGTGATTAGTTGGTTTATATTGTCTGATAAAGTGCTTCAATCGTTTTGAAACAATGTGTCCACCAAGAGTTATTACCAAATCGGGAAAAAAATCTGCTTTCTTCTCTTCCGACACAGTACATAGTAAAGTATCAAAGTTGCTGATAAATAAGGGCGAAACACTATTGGATAGATTTTCGGCAAGAACTATACAGTCTGTTTTTTCGGCTAATTTCTCGAGCAGTTTAGTTAACTCAAGAGTTTGAAATAACTGACCTACAATTATTAAACGTTTGGGTAGTTTATTCCACTGTTTGGCAAAAGGCTGTATTTCTACCGATTTGACAGGTCGTGCATATTCTATCTTTCTTACTTCGGGAAGATTCTCTTCCGTGTAATCGAAAAGCGGTTCGTATAAAGGTATATTGATATGTACAGGACCCGAAGCATCGGCTGTACAAGCTATTAAAGCTTCGTTGACGAGGCGGTTGCAAAACCATTCGTCTGTTTCGCTATTAATCTCTGGTAGATTAACCGATTTTTTTGATAATGAACCGAATACATTTGCTTGAGGTAATGTTTGCCCGTCCATTTGCCCGATCCATTCGGGTGAACGGTCGGCAGAAACAACTATCAAGGGTAATTGTTGATAATATGCCTCACTTACTGCCGGAGCATAATTCAACAAGGCAGATCCCGATGTACAACAAATAGCCACCGGTTGTTGCAAAGCTTGTATTATTCCCAAAGCATAGAAAGCAGCATTTCGCTCATCTACAATCGTATGACACTCAAAAAATGTGTCTTGCGAAAAGGTCTGCATCAAAGGAGCATTACGTGATCCGGGCGAAAGTACAATCTGTTTTACGCCATAAGCTTTGAGTAAAGCCACTGTTTGTAATACATTTTTCTTTACTGAAAACATATCTTGTGCTATTCGTTTATTATCGACAATATGGTTTGCAGCTTATATTCGGTTTCTTTCCATTCAGAGATCAGCTCCGATGAGGGCAGTATACCTCCTCCGGCAAATAATCTTAGATTTTTGTTGAATATCTGCATACATCTCAAATTTACAAATAAATCTGTTTTGTTGTCTACATCCAGATAGCCTAAAAATCCGGAATAATATTTTCTGTCGTATCCTTCGTTCTCGATAATAAAATCGAATGCTTCATTTTTGGGAAAACCGCAAACGGCAGGACTTGGATGGAGAAGATTTAGTAAACTACCTATTTTTGAGGAATCCTCTATCTGAAACCTAAATTCGCTTTTGAGATGGGCAAGATTACCCGACCTTATAGTTTTAGGCTCGCTGTGGGTCGATTTGATACCGCCTTTGAGTAATTGTTCTTGCATATATTCAATAACAATTTGCTGCTCGAGACGGTTTTTGTCATCCCACACTATTTTGTTATCAGTATCTGATGTTTTCTTGGTTCCGGCTAATGCCGCCGTCTTCCAATTGCCGCCTTGACCCGATACAAGTACTTCGGGAGAGCATCCGAGCCATGTTCCCGATTTAGGGCTATTACACAAGAAGATAAAATTATCCGGATATTTTTCGCAGGCTCTTTGGAAGGATAATCCGGAAGAAAAATCCTCATCCCGAACTATCTCAAACGTGCGTGAGAGTACCAGTTTTTTTAATGTCTCATCAATCAAAGCATCGTGAAACTTGGCATATCCCTCTTGATAGTGATTGAACGTTGTAGCTTCTGACTCTTCAAAAAAGACCTCCGATTGCTTATTGACACAATCTGCAAATGATGAGTTATACAGATGCTCGAAGATAGTATCTTCACCGGTTAATACAACGTCGGACTCGATTAATGCGATAGGTGTAGCCTTTGATATTTGAAATGGTGTTATAACAAACCCTTTTCTATTATTCAGATCCGAAAGGCTTGAGAAAGTTTCCAACTGTTTTGAAGTTTGTAACACCAAACGCACGTCACATTCGCCCGGTAAGCGGTATAGGGCAAAACTAATATTCTTATTGATCAATAAATCAAAAAAACTATATTTGAGATGTTCTCTAAATTCCATGATTAAAAATTGAAACTATTTTTCAGATCGAGCCGATCCGTAAAAACATGCTAAATTAGAGTTTATTCTATTGAAAATTGAATTTTTTGTCTTAATAAATTAATTATTGAATGGAAAGTCGAAAATTGAAAGTGTTTGAGATGACTGTAGGGGCGTATTGCATACGCCCGCGGATAAAAATGTCGGGCGTATGTAATACGCCCCTACGACGTTCGATGATAAAAATGAATTAATTTTGATAATTCTGTCTTGAAAAATCCAAACAGTCTCTTGAAAGTTCAGCAATAAAATGTAATTTTGAAAACCAAATCGCAATCTAATTTCACAGAAAATGTCAAAAGAATTCGGGAAAACATGGTGGGGGAAACAGTGGCTCAACTCTCTAGCAAATATAGACTACGACAACCGCTTACCCAGAGGATCTGCTTATGCAAAAAAAGGGGCAGTAGAACAAATTGAAATCGAAAACAACGCAATATATGCTAAGGTAACAGGCAGTCGTCCACGCCCCTATGAGGTAACGATTGTGATTCCTCCTTTTTTTGAAAAAGAAATCAAGGAATTGATAACCGCCATCGCCAAAAGACCCGTAATCATTTCCAAACTGCTGAACCGTGAACTCGATCCCGAAGTGTTAACAATAGCCGAAAACAACGGCTTAAAAGTGTTTCCTCGCCAATGGACTGATTTCAAGATGGTATGCAATTGTCCCGATTGGGCAGTACCCTGCAAACACTTGGCGGCAGTTGTATATAAGGTGAGTGCCGAGATTGACAATAATCCATTCCTCGTTTTCCAATTGCACAATGTAGACCTAATAAAGGAACTCGAGAAAGAAAACATCCATGTTTCGACCCAAAACACCCTTGTACCCTCATTGAGCGATTTGATCCAAGACAAAAGCAAAAAGAAAGGCAATGCCACTATCAAATCGCCAACAAAAACAGAGAAAATAGAACACAAACAGCTTGACTGTTCAACACTACAATCTATCAGCGATCCGTTGATACAGTTATTGAGTGAATCTCCCGTTTTTTATCAAAATACCGGAAATTTTAAGGATAAATATAGTGATCTCTTAAAAAGAGCAGAACGCAATGCTTTACGCATACTCAAAGGTAAAGTAAGTCTCGATAGCTTTGCTATGGACTATGGGACGAAGAAAAAAAATACGCCTAATACCTTTTTTATAACCAAACATACTGATATAGAAATTGGCTTAGACTCCAACAACAATGTGCAAATCGCGGTAGACGGAAAGGCTTCAAGATTATCTCTGCAAGAGCTGATTACTTCGCTATGGCAAATTCCCGTTAATCTGACAGACAATTATCAGCCGTCAGTAGCATCGTTACGTACACTCTTGCAGTTGAGCATAAACCTTGTTGCAAGTGGAGCAGTTATTCCGCAAATAGTACAACTTGATACCAAATTATACCAAATACGTTGGCTGCCCGCCACAATAAGCAAGCAGGTGAGAATGTTGGCAGAACATCTTCAACAAATGTTCGAAAATACTTTTAAAGATGACTCTTTAAATACCACTATCAACTTGATATCTCCGTTTTTATCGACTCTAATTGCTTTATTATCAGGAAACCAAACAAAAGATATTTTTCTCGATCTGTTTTTCAAAGGTCAGGCACATCCATTCCGAAATCCGGGTGAAGAGGCTTTGCCGGGTGGTATCAATACTTGGTTGCAACGCTATTTTATTACCCAAGGGAGTCATAAACCGGCTATCGTTGTCGACGAACTAAAGGACAACTTTTTCAAACTATCTATTGAGATAGAAGTAGGAAAAACAAGAATCCCATTACGCGATATACTGCTTCAAAAGCAATACGATAAAATACGGTTCGAGGCATTGCAATCGCTCGCCCATCTAAGTTCTTTTATTCCTCGGTTGGATAATTATATAAACGAGCAGGGCGAAACAGATATTGTTCTTCCTAACGGTGACTTTGCCCCTTTCCTGATGCAGATAATTCCTGCCATACGTTTGTTAGACATCGATATTCTTCTGCCTAAATCATTGCAAGAAATATTGAAACCCAAGGCGAGTGTACGTCTCAAATCGAAAGGAAAAGACACAAAAGGTTTTATGCGGCTCGACAATCTGCTCGATTACGATTGGCAAGTGGCTCTGGGCGACACATTAATGAATGAGAGCGATTTTCATAAACTGTTGAAAAATAGCGATGGCTTGATCAAGTATAAGACAAACTATATCTACGTATCTCCAACCGATCTCGAAAAATTACATAAACAGTTTAGTTCTACCAAAGACCTTTCGCCCCTCGAAATGCTTCGGGTGGCTTTAGGTAATGAGTACTTTGGTGCTGCTATTTCGTTGACCAGCGAAGTAGAGGAGATGATTAGAGAACTCACCAAGCAACCCGACATTCCTCTGCCCGAAGGGCTTAATGCACAACTTCGCCCCTATCAGAAGAGAGGTTTCTCGTGGCTATACCGTAATTCGCAGATTGGCTTTGGCAGTGTACTTGCCGACGATATGGGTCTTGGTAAAACATTGCAGGTAATAACTACTTTGCTCAAATATAAGCAAGAGGGAGCGATAGGCAAAGAAAAAGCGTTGATAGTTGCCCCAACGGGTTTGCTGACCAACTGGATAGCAGAATTCGAGAAGTTTGCACCCTCGCTCAACGTTGCACTATACCATGGTACCAACAGACAGCTAGACAAAAAGGCTCAATTTGACATTCTGCTCACTTCGTACGGAATAGCTCGGAGCGATGCCGCAACTCTCAAAAAGATGAAATGGCAGGTAATTGTTATTGATGAGGCTCAAAACATAAAAAATCAAGATACTGCACAAAGTAAGGCAATCAAAAGTATAGGTGCAAATACATTTATTGCAATGAGTGGAACGCCGGTCGAAAACCGATTGAGCGAACTGTGGAGCATAATGGATTTTGCTAATCGTGGATTCTTAGGCAACATATCCGAATTTAAAGAAATATATGCCAATCCAATACAAAATGAGAATGACTTGGAGGCGGCTAATAAACTGAAATTGGTGACTGCCCCCTTTATGATGCGTCGACTCAAATCGGATAAGACAATTATCAGCGATTTGCCCGACAAAATAGAAATCAACAGTTACGGATATTTGGCTAAAGAACAAGCCAGCCTCTATCAACGAACATTACAAGAGGCAATGGCAGCCATTGAAGATGCCGAAGGATCGGATCAAAAATCGCTATTTGTGAGACAAGGCTTGGTATTGCAAATGATATTGGCACTGAAACAGGTATGTAACCATCCTACACTGTTTCTCAAAAACAAGGTGATGGATGCTTCGCTATCGGGCAAGACAGACATGCTTTTCGAAAAATTAGACACCATTGTGGATGCTAATGAAAAGGTACTCATCTTCACACAGTTTACCGAAATGGGATCTATGCTCAAACAATTTATTACTGAGAGATATGGCGAAACACCTCTATTCTATCACGGGGGTTGCACGCTGAAACAACGCAAGGAGATGGTTGATAATTTCCAAAACAACCGGGCAGACAAAATCTTTATCTTATCGTTGAAAGCTGCCGGCACAGGTCTCAACCTTACGGCTGCCAATCATGTTATACACTACGATTTGTGGTGGAACCCCGCTGTAGAAGCTCAAGCTACCGACAGAGCCTACCGGATTGGTCAAAAAAGCAATGTCATGGTGCATCGTTTTATCACCAAAGGTACATTCGAAGAACGAATCAATGATATGATACAGAGCAAAAAAGCCTTAGCTGACATGACGGTTACAACAGGCGAAAACTGGATTGGGAATCTAAATGATACCGAATTGAGAGATCTGTTCGAATTGCAGTAAGCAAAGCTAAATATTATCGAACGTAGGGGCTGGGCTCTGCCCAGCTCGTGAATTCATGGGCAGGGCAGAGCCCAGCCCCTACAACGTGCTCCGACACAGGGATATTTTTTGATGCGGTTTCCCTAATTCTTATCATATTATATGCTATCGAATTGCAGAAAGGCTTATCTTTATGCCTTTAAAAAAAACTTGTAACTATCTATTATGCCTCAACAACTAGAAAACGCCATCAAGCAATTATCCGAAAAGGGATATTTAGATCTAGAAATTCCAAAAGGAATAGATTTGATTGCCGAAATAAACAAACTGCGTAAGGAAAAAAATGCAATAATACTTGCCCACTACTATCAAACGGGCGATATACAAGATATAGCCGATTATTTGGGCGACAGTTTGCAGCTAGCCCGAGCAGCCGAAAAAACGGATGCCGATCTGATCGTATTCTGTGGAGTACATTTTATGGCTGAAACAGCAAAAATTGTAAACCCAACTAAAAAAGTAGTTCTGCCTGATACTCTTGCCGGATGCTCATTAGCCGACTCTTGTTCGGGCGAAGGTCTTCGCGAAATGCGAAAACAGTACCCCAATGCCATAGTGGTGAGCTATATCAATTGCGATTCGACCGTAAAAGCCGAAAGCGACATTATAGTAACCTCATCCAATGCCGAGCATATTATAAATGCACTGCCTTTGGATCAGGAGATAATATTTGCTCCCGACAAAAATCTCGGAGCATACCTCAATCAGGTAACAGGTCGAAAAATGATCCTTTGGGATGGTGCTTGTTATGTACACGAAGCTTTTTCGTTAGAAAGAATCACCCAACAAATGCTAGCTCACCCAAAAGCAAAATTGATAGCTCACCCCGAAGCAAAAGCTCCCCTGCTAAAAGTTGCCAGTTATGTAGGATCTACCTCCAACCTGCTCAACTATGTAGTAGAAGACAGTGGTACAGAATATATTGTGGCTACCGAAGAAGGCATTCTACACGAAATGCAAAAGAAAGCCCCCAACAAAAAGCTTATTCCTGCACTCGTAAACGACAAGAGTTGCAATTGTGGAGAATGTGCATTTATGAAACTCAACACCATGCAAAAACTTTACTTGTGTATGAAATATGAGTTACCCGAAATAACAATGGATGAGGATGTGAGATTAAAAGCTCTAAAACCGATCAACAGGATGCTCGAAATGTCGAAAGCTATTAAGTAATAAAACAGTTGACAAGTTAACCAGTAAACGAGTAGACAAGCCTCGTTAACTAGTCAACTTTATAAAAAGAACATGATTTACACAGATATATTAGTTATTGGATCGGGCATATCAGGATTATCATATGCCTTGAAAGTGGCACAAGAACGCCCCGATGCCAAAATAACCATCATAACCAAATCGGATGATGAAGAATCGAACACCAAATATGCTCAAGGTGGAGTTGCAGTAGTAACCAACTTCGAGAAAGACAGTTTCGAGAAGCATATCGAAGACACCCTTCGAGCAGGTGGTGGATTGTGCAAGCGCGAAGTGGTTGAAATTGTAATAAAAGAAGGACCTCAACGGATAACGGAAATTATCGAATGGGGTGTCAACTTCGACAAAAATAGCAATGATGTTTACGATTTGGGACGAGAAGGCGGACACACCGAAAACCGCGTTATACATCACAAAGATATAACGGGAGCCGAAATAGAACGGGCTTTATTGGATGCCATAAACAAACTGGAGAATACTCAACTGCTCAATCATCACTACGTGATAGACCTTATCACAGAGCATCATATACCTAACGAGCCATTCGACAAATATAGCCTCAACTGTTATGGAGCTTATGTGTTGGATCTCAAGACTCAACAGGTAAAAAAAATGTCAGCCAAAATAACCCTAATGGCAACGGGTGGATGCGGGCATGTATATAAAAATACCACCAACCCCATTATCGCAACCGGCGACGGCATAGGTATTGCCCATCGTGCAAAGGCTAAGATCAGCAATATGCAGTTCATACAGTTTCACCCCACTGCTTTCTACAGTAACCGATCGGGGCAGTTGTCTCTTATTTCGGAAGCAGTAAGAGGTTTCGGAGCCAAATTACGCACTGCTACCGGTGAACCTTTTATGCACAAATACGATGACAGGGAAGAGCTTGCCTCACGCGATATCGTAGCTAGAGCCATCGACAGCGAAATGAAATTATTGGGTGACGATTATGTTTGCTTAGACTGTCGATCTCTCAACAAAGAAGAGTTTCTGAAACACTTTCCTAATATATACCAGCAATGTTTAGATCAAGGGTACGATATGTTTAAAGACTTGATACCCGTTGTTCCTGCCTGTCATTATTTATGCGGAGGTATCGATGTGGATACTTTCGGACAGAGTACTATCAAAAATATGTTTGCGGTGGGCGAATGCTCTAATACAGGATTACACGGAGCAAACCGTTTGGCTTCTAACTCGTTGCTCGAAGCATTGGTTTTCGGACACCGTGCAGCCATAAAAACCGTAGAACGACTGAACGAAGACCAATTCAACTACGTCAACCTGAATAAAGTACCCGAATGGGACGAAAAAGGATTGACAGTGAACGAAGAAATGGTTCTCCTAAGCTATTTACGCAAACAACTGCAAGCTCTGATGAGCGATCTTGTAGGTATTGTCCGCTCGAATAGCCGTCTTCAATTGGCAAAACAGAAAGAAGAAGAAATATATAGGGCGGTAAAAGAGATATACAATTTCTCGTTCCTTTCGCCTCAATTATCAGAATTAAGAAATTTAGTAAGTGTAGCCTATCTGATTATCATACAAAGCATTGAGCAGAAAGAAAACAGAGGCGCATTTTATAACAAAAGTTTAGACAAACAATGAACAGACCCACATACGTAACCGACCAAAGATTGCAGCATTTTATCACCGAAGCCATTAAAGAAGACCTTGGGGATGGTGACCACTCTACACTAGCCAGTGTTCCCGAAAATTTGCAACAAAGAGCCAGATTATTGGTAAAAGACAATTGTGTAATTGCAGGAGTGGAACTGGCTAAAGAAATATTTCACTATTACGACAAAGACCTCAAAATAGAGGTGCTTAAAAATGATGGTGACACGGCAGTAAAAGGCGATATTGCATTGATCGTAGAAGGATCGGCACGCTCTATCTTGAGCATGGAACGTTTCGTGCTGAACTGCATGCAACGCATGAGTGGTATTGCAACCTCTGCCCGTGAAATGGTATCATTGGTAGCCGAAACCAGTACTAAGATATTAGATACCCGTAAAACTACTCCCAACTTCCGCATGTGCGAAAAATGGGCGGTATACATTGGTGGAGCAACCAATCACCGATACGGGCTGTATGACATGATAATGCTTAAGGACAATCACAACGATTATGCAGGGGGTATAACCAAAGCAGTTGCTTCTACCGTAAAATATTTACAAGAGAACAATAAATCACTAAAAATAGAGGTCGAAACCCGTAATATAGAGGAAGTAAAAGAAGCCCTTGCAACTAATGCGGTAGATATTATTATGCTGGATAATATGACTCTCGACCAAATGAGCGAAGCAGTAAAACTAATCGGAGATAAGGCTAAAACTGAAGCATCGGGAGGCATTACTAAACAATCGGTACTTGCTATTGCTAAAACAGGGGTCGATTTTATCTCTTCGGGAGCGATTATTTACTCTGCTCCAAATATCGATTTGAGCTTAAAGGCATTTTGAAAAGCCAACATAAATGAATGCCTGTTTTGGGTAGGGTTGTGATTTTATCTAGCTGTAAAATAGTAATTTAAATAACCTAATCAGGTGCTAATGAATATTTCAACAAGCTTAAATCATAGTTTTTTTAACTTGGATTTATCCCAACTAAACGCTGTATGATTGTTGAATTAAATTAAACATATCCTCTTGTTTTTATAGAATATTAATGCTTACATTTGATTCAAGTGCACAAACAAATATTGCAATATGTCGTACAGACACGAACTGTAAAAGCTTAGACTAAATCTGACAGTTTGGTCTAGTCTTAACTTTTACAATTAATGCGAAGAAAGAGTAACTCTTAAATAACTTAACGAATTCTATTGATAGTTAAACTTTGTTGTTCATTTTGTTACCACCTAAAAGAAAAAGCACTTACGATTAATTATCATAAGTGTCTTATTTTCAATCTGTGACCCCGGAGGGGCTCGAATATTATTTTTACCTAATTGTAAATCAGTAATTTAAAACTATAAACTAACAAACTCCACCTATTTCACCATAGCTATACTTCTGTATTGTGCGGCATTAGTGGGTCTCTTAAAATAAAAACTCCCGAATTTTTCTGAAATTCAGGAGTTTACGTCATTTTTAGCTTAACTTTAGTGATCCGCCTGGGGCTCGAAAATAGAACCTAATTAATTGTGAATCGACTTTTTATAAATCTAAAAATACAAACTCCACCTATTTCACATTAGCTATACTACTGCATTTTACGTTATTCTTCTTTACGAAATTCTATGAATACAAAGATAAATCTATATTTTCAGTTAGACAAATTAGCATATTCTTCTTTTTCTCCTTCTCCTTCAATCTTCTTCATTTTCTGTTCAATTTTCAACTTACTCTTATTATAAACATCCATATGCTTCTTTGTAATCTCTCCTACTTCATTAGGAAAATGTTGCATAGCATATTGAGGCAGGAAGAATATGCTTTTAGCTGAAACATCGGATATTCCTGATAAATGTTTGATAATAAATTCTCTTTGTAGAATTGCATGCTGTTCCGGAGTAATGTGTTTAATTATCTGATCCTTTTCCTCAAATGTCAAGGCATTCTTTTGTGAATCTATTACTCCGAAGTGTTTGAAATTAGATTTATTCAGGTAGCCCAGCATGGCAAAAAGAAAGATTGAATATTCAAATTCGGATAATTCATTTGATGGAGTTTCTACCGTCTTAAGAAAGTCACAGGTAGATTTGTAAATATTCATCATAGCTGTTTCTTTACACTTTTTCTCTTGCCTTTTCAACTCTTCTATTGGATCAGTTCTATTATCCTGTTCAATCGGAACAAAGCATATCGTCGGGTTATTTTCACCTATGTAGACAACCCTCTCATACAATCCTTTCTCAGTTTTCTTATTCAGATCGTCAATCTCTGCCATGTAGCCAACCTCTTCGAGTTTGTATTCGTCCAATGCCTCATTATATTCTTTATCTGTACTGAAAGAGGATCGCTGTGGTTTAACCGGTATTTCAGGACATTCTTTTCTGGTGATAATCTTTATCTCAATTCCTTCTTGCTTGAGTTTCTCGGCAGTATCATCCAGTAATTTATCATAATGAGATATGCAAACGGCGGAAATACTATTGTTATCACTTAATGTTTTACAAAAGCTATGTGTGAAATCGGATTTCTTCTTTTCTAAACATTGTCGGTTAGTGCACCGACCATCTCCGGATTCTGAAAATAAACTGTAGCTTTCTGTATTGAAAGGACAATTCCTGCATTCTTTTTTATCAAACGAATAATTTGTCAAATCACAGGTATATATCCGGTTAATCCTGCCAGCCAATTCTTTTGTTCCTACAGATTTCCATGAACTGTTATCTTCATTTTGAAAATGCTCACTGAATATGTCGGATTGGAGTTCTTTGGTATATTTCGATAATTCAATACCTGCTCCAATTGATAGTTCATCATTATCCAACAAAAGTGAAAAGTCCAGTATTAGATTTAGCAGCCTCAACCTGCTACGGATATAGAATTCACTTTTACCAAATTTTGCGATTAGCTCTTCTAAATTATAGGCTCTAAGATCAATCAAAGTTTGAAAAGCATGTGCTTCTTCCATCGGGGATAAATTTTTCCGTATAAGATTTTCGGCTACAGCCATTATTCGGACTTGTTCATCACTATAGTACTTAATTATTGCAGGAATCTGGGTGGCATTATTCGCATAAAACGCGCTAAATCTACGTTCTCCACAAACAATCTCATATTTTTCGTTTTTGGGACGTAAGATAATTGGATGGAGTAATCCTATTTCTTTTATACTCGTTGCCAGTTCCATGATTTCGTCTTCATCAATCTTCTTCCTTGGATTAAAGCAACTAACTGTAATACTTTCTAAATTGATTAACTGAATTTTATCATTATCAATCTTCTTTTCTGTTACTTCTGGATTTAAGGATATGGCTTCAGATTCCTCAGGTAACTTATTTACTGTATCCTTAGTCTTAAATTTTTCAGATAATCCCAAAATATGAATGTCACTTTTCCAACTGGTATGGAAGAAGGTTTCAGTCATTTCTTCTTGATGCAATACCTCAAAACGGCTGATCATTTCTACAAGCTTTTTAGGTTTATCTTTTGCCAGAAAATCTTTAGGAATCAAAAGGATTGCTTTTCCGTCTTTATTTAGTGCTAATGAAAGCCATTCCAGGAATGAGACGATCTCTTTTTGTTCGTATGGTGGATTAGCGACTATCAGGTCCCACTTCCCAAGGTTATTATCTTGGTTAAAATCATAGGTACTGAATGTTCCTGTAGGATAAAGAAGTTTGCAAATTTCAACCATCTGTTCATCAATATCAAATCCGGTTACTTTCAGACCGCTTTCAATCAAATATTTGGTCAATTGCCCTGTTCCGCAGCAGGCATCAAGTACTTTTGAATCTTTAGGAACAAAATTATTCGTCATTTCAGCAATTTGCTTTGCTGTTTTATCGGGAGTCAGGTATTGACTATTTATAATTCCAAGTTTCTTTTGTCTTTCACACATGGCATCATATATCCAGTTTTTACCAATGTATTCGAAGGGTAATTGATCAAATTCCTTCCAATATTGGACTATCTCCAGTAAAGTATCCGGATACTCGCTTTTTCTGTTCTTGAAATATGAATTATTCAAAGCATATTTCTTTTCTACTTTATTTAAATGTTTCATCTTTTTTTTGGAATTAAATTAATATTCGTCCTCTAACTTATCTATCCATTTCCCCATTTTGTAAACATGATAAGCGACTTCTTCCTTATCCAGATTATAGCTGATGATTTGTATAAATAGGGAATTATCCGTTACTTCTCTTGTTAACTGCTTCAACTTTTGTATTGAATCTATTCCTTTGGAACCAAACTCAATCTCATAGCAATTCTTATCGCTATCTACTGTAAAATAGCATTCAAATGTTTTTTCTACTTGTATGATAAAGCATTTTAGAAGTAGTGTATCGTTACATGCCACATACAGGATGTTTGTATAAGTATTTTCCATTTTAATAGTTGGTTTGATATTTTGAAATAAATCGGTATATCTTTTTTAGATTCTCACTCTGGTTTTGATTTAAGAAGGAATGCCAATACCTGTACTTCCTGCTCCACCGGAAGTTTCTAATCCGGATTTCATTACGGATGTACGAGGGAGGCTTGTACTTGAATTTTAATTCCAGCTTTCGATCCCGGTTATTAATTGTCAAATGCAGGTAATTCGCTTTGGAAGCTATACGGTATTGTCTATACCCTCGCCTTGCCATGATTTTTAAGATGCTATTCATAACCTGTTATCTTTAATCGACCAATACTAAGGTCTCTGACTCAGAATGAATATTTTCGCATTTCTTTTTATCCGGATTTTTGGTTTCCGTATCCATATTGAAATTAAGATAGTCTAACGTATATTTGACCGCTCTGACTACATCGCTCAATACTTCCATCAGGAATGTAGGTTCTTCTTTCATTGCATTTATCCAATGTTTTAGATAAGCTGCATGATCGTCTCTTATAGTGGTTTCAATTCCCATGTAATAAGCCATCAAAGCTGCTGACAATTCTGCAACAAGTTCTTCTTTGGCATAATCGGTATTTCTTTTGGAGGTTGCTTTAATCCGATTTAACCTTGTATCTTTTCCTGTACTGTGTGTCATCTCATGGAGTGCTGTGGCATAAAAATCCTGACCGTTGGTAAACTGTTTTTTAAGTGGTAATACGATTTTATCGGTAGTCGGCGAATAATAAGCTCTATTGGATATTATGATTTCTATGGGACATATCCAGTTTTGATTTTCAAATACACGATCAAGAAAGGGATATGAAAATAATTCGTTTTCGTTCAGAATGACCTCTTCACGGCTTTGTTTAAGAAGTTCTTCCCATTTCTCAGGATGCTTTTCTGAGTAATCCGTTTGATCAAGGTTAAATATGTCAAAGATTTTTAAAACAGGAATTCTTCTATAATCATCCTTTTCGGAATCAGTGAGCTTCTTATATTCTTCTTCAGTAATTTTTTCTGTGGGATTATTAATATCCAGATACATATTAATAAAATGATAAACAGGAAATGAATGTTCTCCTTTTTTAATTCTTACACTGCGTTCCTGTGCTTGTTTAAATGTGAGGTATACCGGAGTCTTGTAATCTGTAAATAACTGTTGAAATAGTAACATCAATGTATTTCCTCCGTGGTATTTACGCCCTGTGATGTTTTGTGGGAGAAAGTTCTTCCTTTTTACCGGAATCCACGGTTGATTCCAATCTGATTCTACATCTTTAATTCGTTGAATCATTAATGCAGAAAACCGACCGGCGATTTTCTCCAGATTTTTGTTTCCTTTTTTCATGACTTCTATTTTATTATTAATATTTGTCACGCCGTTATTGGCGCTTATCTACAAAGGCTTTCAAAAGTCCGTGTTTAGGGGATACAAGGTTTTTACGGGAAATACGAGCTGAGCGGTAAGCGAAGTTTGGAGATTTCCCGTAAAATGCGTAGCACTTGACCTTGTAGCCCCTGGAAACACGGGGTTACTTTTGCCTTTGTAGATAGGTGACCGATAACGGTGAATGGATAATCTCTTTATATTTTTTTATAAATATCACATTGGGGAATGCAAAAAAATATGTGAATAAGATTCTGTATGTAATTACCTTCCGGGAATCTTTGAGATATGTTTTATAACATTATCTATTCTTGCATAAATATTGCTTCGTTTATTTAGATTTAACAACGAAAATTAACACCTTAGAAAACGAAATTCATAAACTATGAAAACACTTGTATTTATATTCCTATTATTCTTATCTAGTGTATTTTATGTAGGTGCACAACTAATTTATCCTCTCAATGGAATCCGCTCCGGCGATGAGATTATCAAACAACAAGTCGAATACAAAGATCCCGGACGAGAAGGAGAAAATGTCATTTGGGATTTCGGAAAACTCAAATCTGTAAATGATGAATATACATTGGTGTACAGTTCTCCCACACTGATCGGAGACTCCATTTACATTCTGGGTGGTGATACCATTAAATCAAAAGGACTAAAGCCCAATGAACTGGTAATAGGAACAGAACACTATACCATGTATTATTATCATCAAAAAGAAAATCAGACAGAAGTACTCGGACATGAAAACCCAACTACTTTCCTACATTATACAAACCCGTTACTGGTATCTTCCTTTCCAATGAATTATAAAGATACCAAACAGTCCAGTTATCAATCGGAAGGAATCTATTCCGCCAAGATACCATTTAGCACTGGAGGAAGCATACAAGTCAAAGCAGACGCTTATGGAGTAATCATCTTACCCTCGGGAGATACCTTGAATCATGTATTACGAGTAAAAACCATTCAAACCATAGAAGAAGTCATACCCAATGTAAATAATCAGGAAAACGTATTCATCCATACAACTGTAGAAAGATATAAATGGTACTCCAAAGGATACCGTTACCCAATTTTTGAAACTGTTCGAACTTTCAATAATCAAGACACTTTAAAACAAACGGAGTTTCAGACTGCATTCTTCTTTCCTCCACAGGAACATCTTTATTTAGATAACGACAAAGAGAATTTAGCTGTATTAGATAGTTTATGGAATATAGAGCACAAGGATATAGATAATCCTGTGACAAATCCTGATAATAATGTCAAACTCTCTTATAATTTCTATCCTAATCCGGTGGTATCGCAACTGACAATAGAATATTATCTGGAAAATGAGGCAACGGTAAATATTATAGTATACTCTATGGATGGCAAGCAGATTAAGACCCAGCCTATCGGAAAACAGGATAAGGGATTACATACAGAATATCTGGATTGCAGTAGTTTTGCAAAAGGGACTTATATTCTGAGAATTGAAACCAACAACACATTCACCTCTGATAAATTTATTAAAAAATGAAACACACTATAAATTCAAAATATAATTGGATATTATCTCTTATAATTCTGGTACTATTTTCTAATACTATAACACTAGATGCTCAAACAAACACCAATATGCCCATATTTATTCCAAAATCGCCCAATGTTTCAGCATTGGACAGATTTGGGAGCTATCCGGTGAGTCATTATACGGGTACAGTACCTATTTCTGTAAACTTGTATCAAATACCTTTAAGTAAAGATAAGAGTCTAAATATTCAATTAAATTACCATTCGGGAGGAATCAAAGTAAGTGATATCAATGGCTGGGTGGGAACAGGATGGGGTCTGGAAGCCGGCGGCTATATATCGAGAGAAGTAAGGGGACTACCGGATGATCTTGGTAGTCGTGGGTTTTATCGAACCAGAAATGAACCCGCTATCACACTTCAGGCTGTTGAAGCAATGGATTGGACAGATTTGAATAGTCTCTATTTATATGGGAAAGATCTGGAACCAGATATATTTACATTAAATCTCAATGGACGAATGCTCACTTTTTTTGTAGATATGAAAGGAGAGTTTAGAACAATACCTTACTCAAATATTAAAGTGGTAAAAAGTGGATTGGACGAATCTTTTGGCGCCGGAACTTGGGAAGTAATTGACGAAACCGGAACTAAGTATGTATTTGGTGCAGCGGAAGGAAAACCAGCAACGATAGGCACTTATGGAAGTAAGACAGCTTGGTGGCTAACGAAAATTATATCTCCTGAAGGCATTACACTAGCCTCTTTTGATTATAGGATGTCTGAATGGAGCCCTTTAGCATCTTTAAAGCGATATCGCTATGGGATCTTGGAAGAAGAAGACCCATTGCACATATATTCACAAAAACGCCCTTTTCTCTTCGGGTATAACGTAGATATAGATGATCATCGGGTCTTAATTTCTATGTTAAATACAATAACATTTCACGATGGGAGTAAACTTAAATTTGAAACGGGAGATAAAATTCCGGATGGGTCTGGGCTTTCTTGCCTAAAATATATTAAATATATTGATAATAAGATTAAAGAAGGTTTACAATATTCTTTTAAGTACCTCGGTGCAAATGGGAGGGATTACTTGTCTGAAATTAATAAAAAAAACGGATTAGATTCTATTCTCGAAAGAAAATTTGTTTACAATGGTACTGCCCCTTATAGACCGGCAACAAGTGTCGATTATTGGGGTTATAATAATGCCATCTCGAATTCTAGCAATTTACCATATATGGAGAGCCTTCGCGAGAATTCCGCATATAATAATTATTGTGGTACTCAGAATGGCAGAGAAGCGACTAAATATGCAATGAATGGTATTATCAAAGAAATACATTACCCGACAGGAGGATATACCAAATTTGATTTTGAGAATAACACAGAGTTTTATCCTGCTCGTAGTTATACCGAAGAGATAAAGATTAATGAATCAATTCACCTAGATGAAATTGGGGAGATCTCTAAAGAGTTTAAGAACGATTTTAATGATACTCCTGTAAATAATACTACAATAAAGATGGAAATTTTCGATTATGCTCACAGGAATTATCTATCTGAAATACAATTAATAGATCTGACTACCGGAAATAGTTTAATGAAAATCACACATGAGCAGTTATACATGAGCAGTTATATGTTTCCAGACCTCAAAATTACGACGAATCCAGATGGCTCACGTTGGTTTAGATTCACAAGAAGCCTTACTTTAAATAAAGGAAGATATAAAATTGTTTTGTCCTTAAAACGGAATGGCTCCTTACCACTTGCCCCTATATATAAATCGATGATTACCTATTCTTATAATAATATTAGAACTATAAATGTACCTGCAGGAGGAAGAAAAACCGGAGAAATACGAATTGCCAATATTGCCAATTATGATAGCCAAAACTCTTTGCTAGAGAATATAAAGTATACTTATGGTGTAGGAGGTAGTATGTTACAACCTGTTTTTGAACGAAAATATGGACTTCGAGACTGCTATACTCCTCAAAGTAGTTTCCCGGTACTTCCTCGTCCTATATATGCAATTATTAAGGAAATAACAGATACGGATCTTAATAGGTATAGTGGGTCTCCCTTACAATACGGGTATGTTAGAGAGGAAAGAACAGGATCGCAACAAGGCTCCTTGGTTACCGATTATTATTATTCGCGTCGATCATTCACCAGAGGATCGGAGGAGATACCTCCAAGTGCTATAGACCCGTCATTGCCTTATTCGGCAAACGATTATGAAGGAGGTAAGTTGCTTCGAAAAATAGATTATAAAACAATAGATGGAACTTTTCGTCCAATCAGGGAAGAACGGAATGTATATGAAGAAATTAACACAGATGTGCCACAAGTAAAATCCATATTTATTAGTAAGCTATTTGATACGGATCTGTGTGTAGCCATTATGGGCAAGAGTACTTCTCTTCGGGTCATTGATGAGTTCAAAATTGGTTGTTACGATTTAAAATCAGCCAAACAATACTTGAGTGAAAAGTCTATATGGGAATTTTATAATGACAAAGATACCCTGAAAACTACGATGAAATTTAAATATGCTAATAACAATTACTTACAACCCACTGCTACGATTCAGTACAACAGCAACGGTATTATAAATGAAACTATCAACAAATACAGCTATGATTACAATACAGCCATCAGTAACGACATGACAGCTAAAAACATGATAAGCAAACCCTTTAAAATAGACAGTAAAGTAAATAACTTGGCAACTTGTTCAGCGGAATTTACGTATGGGTACTTTACTCCCACTTCCACACCTATCATAGAATTGCAGAATATCAAAGAAAGCACCCTTACAGCTATTCCGCGAAACCTGCAATACAATAGTTACGACAGTTACGGCAAGCCGATCTATATAACCAAAGACGATATAACCCAAGTAGTTTATCTCTGGTCGTACAACGGGCAATACCCTATTGCTGAGATTAAGAACATAGGTTATACCACCTATGCAGAAATAGAAAACATCATAAAAAACACATTTGCTGTAACCAGTATCGATGCCCTGTCAAAATTACTAACTCCCAATGAAACCAAACTCAAAGACGGAAGCTTGCAAAATGCCTTACCGAATGCTTTGGTAACGACTTATACCTACAAGCCTCTGTTTGGCATTCTTACAGCTACCGACCCAAGGGGAGTAACCTCCTACTATGACTATGATGCCTTCGGACGGTTAAAAGAAGCCTATATTATGGAGAATAGTGTCAAAAAAGTTATTCAAGCCAACACGTACCATTATCATAACCAATAAATCGATATAACTATGCAAATCAAAGATTTAAAAGACATCCGCTCTATTCCTGTTTGCCTGGATAGCCATAAGGTTGCACTGACCAAAAAGCGATACCATTACTCTAAAGTTAGCAAACATGATAGAGGAGTACTCATAGGGTATTTTAATTGTAGCAGTTTATCAGAAAGCATCTATAAACTGAGAATTCGAGTGAATGATAAAGTAACAAGTACCAAAATTATAAGACTATAAAATAGTATGAAGATAATATACTTAATCGCATTATATTTTTTGACATTAGGGAATATTTGGGCTCAGATAAATAATACAGATATGCCCAAATACATACAACAATCACCCACTGTAGCAGGATTGGAAAAATTTGGAGATTATCCGATAGGTTACAACACAGGAACAGTGAATATATCCGCAGATTTGTACAGTTTTCCGTTAGGTAAAGGATTAAATCTGGATGTAAACCTTGCTTACCACTCTTCGGGTATCAAAGTCGAAGAAATAAGTGGGCGTGTAGGCTTGGGATGGAGCTTGATAGCGGGAGGATATATTTCCCGACAGTTAAAAGGACAAAAAGACGAAGAAGCCGGAACGGCTGGTTTTTATAATCTTATTGAGAAACGTAAGGGTTTTAAATTGCCTCTTATGATTAATAATGAAATGTATGTCAGCCCGACTATGGATTCCATAGCAAGAGGCCAGTTAGATCCATCTCCTGATATTTTTTCGTTGAACATCTTGGGACGTAGCTATAAGTTCTTTTTAGGGAACGACGGGGAGTTTCATACCATTCCTTATTCCAACATAAAGTTCAAGAGTCACCCTCTGTCGAATCGCGAAGGGCGGATGGGTTGGGAAATAATAGATGAATCCGGCAATCACTACATTTTTGGCTTACCGGAAGGAATCTATTCCGGCAGTTTGAGAGAAAATCGAACTCTCTCTTGGTGGCTACTTAGCATTGTTTCCGCTGAAGGTAATACATTGGCTTCGTTTGAATACAATGCGACTAACACTATTTATGCCAATGTGAAAAGAAGTACGAATAAATTTATGCTTTCAGTAACAGGATATGGAGGATCAACGGGAGTCTCTAAAAATGGAGAAGAGGTGTCTTTTAATGCAAATCCAAATCAATACGAATGCTGGGATTTGAAAAAAATCCATATCCCCGGTAAAGGCTCTATCGTTCTTGATGCGAGTACTGTTCGCTCAGACCAATCGTGGAAGCTAATCAGCGAAATAAGGTATCTTGATAATAATAATGTATTAGTAAATAAATACAACTTCTCCTACTCAAATACCTATTTAACCCAAATATTGAAAACAGGTTCGGATGGAACTACTGTGAAGTACAGGACATTCACCTATTATCCCGGTTTACCTGGAAATAACTCTTATGCTCAGGATTTTTGGGGCTATTATAATGGAAAAAATACAAATAGAAGCCTATATCCTAATCAACAAGCCTTGTTTTATTATAATTATATCAAGGCAGACCGCTATCCTACCCAAGATGCTGTTGCCGGAACTATTAAAGAGATTGTTTATCCGAGTGGAGGCAAAACCCTGTTTGAATTCGAAAATAATAAGATAGACGGTACAATATCAGAAATTATCCCTGAAATTAAAGAATCTTCCATTAATCATTCTCAAGCAGATTTTGGGGAAGTAAGTAGTGCCAGTTTCACTACAATGACATGTAAAGTTAATTTGCAAGTTGATATGTCTATTCACCCTGCAGGGTTATATTCAGTGGATATTAGCTTAGTTAATGTTAATACCGGTCAGACCAAATTACGTGTTAACAATGCCAGCGTACCCGGAAATAGCTTTGTCAACATGGGTTATAACCCTGATGGAACGTTAAGGTTTGTTTATAATAGTTCTGACTCACCTCTTGAAGAAGGAACTTATAAATGGGTTACCAGAATAATTAGTAAAGACAACCGTCCTAATAGACCCAAACCTTATCCCATTAAAACTTACAATAACTATTACACATTAGTTTCCAAGAACGAAACCCATGAAAATATAGTGGGAGGACTCAGAATAGCCCAGATCACCAATTATGACAGGGATGGAGGGCTTATAGGGAAAACCCGTTATGGCTACTTAAATAAAAGCGGATTGTGCTCCGGAATCGGAGCTCCTGTTCCGGAATTTATACAAAAATATCATACAACAATACTGTCACCCGGAACCTCTATTTCTAATAATTATACTGAAACGGTTTTTTTGGAAATAGGAGAAACCGATCTCAATAATTACACAGGTAGTCCGGTTCAGTATACTTTTGTAACCGAAGAAAAGATAGGTTACGGTAAGGGGAATTTCAAAACCGAATACGAATACAAAAAGAGAGATTTTACCCGAAATCCGATGGCTTCCTTGGGTTATAACCATACTCCATATTCTCCGAATGATTATGAAGAAGGACTTCTTTTATACAAGACAGACTATGAATTCAAAGATAATGCATATACACCCATTAGAAAAGAATATAATACGTATACTATAAAAGACCTGGGCACTGATATTCCCATGTTTACAGCTGTTTCACTGGAGAAATACTACAGACAGTTCGATCTCCTGCAAAATATCAGTAAACGCACTCTTGATAAATACATCATTGGCTATTACGATATTAAATCCGCCAAAGTATATCTATCCTCCAAAAAAGTAGAAGAAACCACTCCAACAGGAATGGTAACAACTACCAGTAATTATTATTACAATAATCCTGTTTACTTTCAGCCTACGAGTACTATTCAGTACAATAGTAACGGTGTTGTAAATGAGACTATCAACAAATACAGTTATGATTACAATACGACCGTAAGTAATGATATGACGGCTAAAAACATGATAAGCAAACCCTTTAAAATAGACAGCAAAGTAAACAACGTAGCAACCAGCTCAGCGGAATTTACTTATGGCTATTTTAATGCCACACCTATCATAGAATTACAGAACATCAAGGAAAGCACTCTTACAACTATTCCGAGAATCTTACAGTATAATAAATACGACAGTTACGGCAACCCGATCTATGTAACCAAAGACGACATTACTCAAATTGTTTATTTGTGGTCATATAACGGACAATACCCTATTGCCGAAATCAAAAATATGAGCTATACCTTTGACCAAATTGAAACTTTTGTAAAATCGGTATTCTCTGTAACAGACATTAATGCTTTGTCAAAATTGTTAATCCCCAACGAAACTAAACTCAAAGATGGAAGTTTGCAGAATGCTTTACCGAATGCTTTAGTTACGACTTATACCTATAAGCCTTCATTTGGCATTCTGACAGCTACTGATCCAAGAGGAGTAACTTCCTATTATGATTATGATTCTTTCGGGCGATTAAAAGAAGCTTATATTATAGAAAACAGTGCCAAGAAAGTTATTCAGTCTAACACGTACCATTATCAAAACCAATAAATCAAAACAGTTATGCAAACAAGTTATTTAAAATATACTCTGCTGTTCCTGTTTGTACTGATGCATATAGGACTATTCTCTCAAAGTGCCAATCAGAACTATGTCTTGAGCCGCACCATGATCAATGAAGCAGGTACACAATACATCGACAATATCCAATATTTCGACGGACTGGGACGACCTATCCAAACCGTACAAAAAGGAATAACACCTTTAAAAGCGGATTTGGTCACCTATCAGGAATATGATGCTTTCGGACGGGAAGAAAGAAGTTGGATGCCTTCTGTAGCAGCAGGTAACAACGGAGCCTATATGCCCCTTGCCACTGTCAAAACAAAAGCGACTACGAGTTATGGGGATTCTATAGCTTATTCTAAGCCTGTATATGAAGCTTCACCCTTAAACCGTGTGTTGGAACAATATGGACCGGGACTAGCCTGGAAAACTGCCGGGGCATCCATTAAAACTAGATTTTTAACTAATGTAGCTACAGGTGATACCAAATTGATTTGTTCGCTGTTTACTGTAGACGGAACCGGATTAGCTACTAAAGTTAAAAGAAGTGGCAATTATGCGGACAATGAGCTTTATGTAACCGAAATGAAAGACGAAGCTGGAAATCTGTCCTATGAATTCAAAAACAAACTTGGACAAGTGGTACTTACCCGGCAGATAGAAAACAATGTAAATCATGACACTTATTACGTATACGATGATTTTGGAAATCAATGTTTTGTATTGCCATCATTGTGTTCTGATGTATTAACTACTGTAACCGGCTCATGGGATAATACGAACAGTACACCTGTTGCCCAATATGCCTATATCTACCGTTATGACGGACGTAACCGGTGTGTACAGAAGAAACTTCCCGGAGCTGAATTTATTTTTTGTGTTTATGATAAAGCGGATCGTATGATCTTTACTCAGGATGGGGAACAGCGTGTCAAAGGCGAATGGCTCTTCTCGATTCCGGATGCTTTGGGTAGAGTGAGATTGAGTGGTATCTGTACCAAGATGAAAATCGGGACTGCAACAACAGAAACAGCTATAACCATAGGCTCACTTGATAATATTGTAGTTAACGCTACTTGGGCGAAAGCAACAAATACATTTAAAGGTTATACCATTAGTGGAGCTACTCCATCTACCTTTTCGGTTCTTACTGCCAATTATTACGACAGTTATGATTTTATGGGATTAAATAGCATTCCGGCTATTACAGATACTAATTTTAAACCTGAAACTATCACGGGATATGGAGTACAATATACCGGAGGATACAAAAGCCTGTTGACAGGAACTTGGACAGCCTTATTGGATGGATCAGCCAATGGTATTTACAATGTGATGTATTACGATTATCGTGGAAGGGTTATTCAGACTAAATCCAACAACCATCTGACAGGGGGTATTGAAAAGGAGTATATAGCTTATAATTTTACTGGGCAGCCTACTTTGAAGCAGCATATTCATATAGCTACTGGTAAAACGACTCAAACGGAAGTCTACACCTATGTGTATGACCATGCAGGGCGAATGACTACAGTAAAGCATAAGCTGAATACTGGAGCTGAAGTTATTCTGGCACAAAATACGTATGATGAATTGGGACGGTTAAGTAATGCTATGCCAAATAATCAGGTAAACTTGAAGGCCACTTATGCTTATAATATCCGTTCATGGACGAATAGTATCACCAATTATCATTTTGTGGAGAATCTTACATACACTTTAAATGGAAATATCGCTACTCAAAACTGGTTACAGGCAGGTAAGAACCGTACTTACACTTTTGCTTATGATAATTTGTCAAGGATAAAATCAGCCACTTATGCTGGGGATGGTAGTTTTGGGACTTCATACTCTTATGATAAGATGGGTAATATAAAAACCATCGTACGGAATGGGCTGACGGCTGCGGCGACTTATGGAGTGATAGATAATTTGAGTTTTGGGTATACAGGTAATCAGTTACTATACATTACCGATGCAGGTCCAAATGTGGGTTTAGCTACTTCTGCTGATTTTAAGGATTACAGTAAAGTAACTACAGCGGAATATGTTTTCAATAAAAACGGGGCGATGACTAAGGATTTGAATAAAGGTATATCCGATATTCAGTATAACAGTTTGAATCTGCCGAAACAAATGGATATTAAGAGTCCAGTTGCGGAGGCACGCAATGAATATACCTATACCGCTACAGGAACTAAATTAAAAGTGATAAAGAAATGGAATCCTTCGTATTCTACGACTCCCCTTATCGGTACTGCTATTAATCCGGCTTTGCTTACTTTAACTGAGACTACTGACTATGTAGGTAGTATTATTTATGAAAATGGGGCTTTAAAAAGAATTTTAACTGATAATGGCTATATCGAAGGGAATATTTATTACTTTTATGTGCGTGATCATCTGGGTAACAATAGGATAATAGCAAATGCGTCAGCAGCAGTTATTCAAAGTAACCAGTATTATCCTTTTGGGATGGCGTTTGCCGAAGGGTCTACTGCCGAGCAGGGCAAGCAGCCGTATAAATACAATGGAAAAGAATTTGATCAGAGTCATGGTGTGAATCAATATGATTATGCAGCAAGGTATTTTGATGTTGCAAGAGGCCGATTCGATACAATGGATCCATTGAGTGAGAAATTCTATAGCATTAGCCCTTATGTATATTGTGCCAATAATCCGATGAGATTGGTTGATCCGACGGGGAAATCATATACTGACTATGTCGATGAAAAAGGAGTAACAATAGTCAAGACCAATGATGCTACTCCTGATAGGATAGAACGTGTAAAACCATTGCCGGAAGTTGTAGTAGAAGGAAAAGCAGAAACAAAATATTCATCTGAGGATTATGTAGGATTTAGTGTAAGCGTGACAGGGATTGTTGGGGTTGGTATTTCGTGTGAGATGGCCATAGGATTTGTTCCTGAAGATGGTGTTTTTATTCAAAAATCTTTATCTTTTGGTACAGGGTTCGACTTATCTGTCTCTGGAAATTACAAAAGAGGAGAATATACTGGACCTCAAACACCAACAGTTACTAGCTTGGAAGGGGCTAGTGAAGGTTGGACAGCCTCAGTAGCTTTTGTAGGAAAGGGTGAATCTCACGATCTAGTTAAAGTCGAAAAAGATGGGTATCAAAATACTTTTCATGGGAAAATCCCAACGAAATATAATACCCTTATAGATGGTAACAACTGGAAAGTTAGCTCCACCAGTATAACATTCGGTACTAAACCTCTTGGGGCAACATATTCACAATCATTTACGTTAGAAACAATACAACTATATAAAAAATGAACAATATAATTATATTCATAGGTTTATTACTCTCTTGTATTTCATGTGGAGGAGGGAATGAGAATATTTATACTTATAACAAAGGTCTTGAATATCGAGCGATTATTTTGGATATTTACCTAGATAAAAAAAACCATGATTTGTATAGATTTAAAATTTCAACCTCAAACGATGATATTTATGCTGCATATTATATTAAATCGTGGGATTATGCCACAATAGGCGATTCTATAATAAAAAAGAGAGGCGATTCATTCATAACCATAAAGAAAAAAGACGGAACCTCTCAGATTTTTGAGACCCGAGTGAAATAAAGTCAATGACGACTACTCGTGTATGAGTAGTCGTCATTGTTTCCTACTAGAGATCCGCATAGTGAAAGATATTATAGCTGGTCACCGTACGCTTACTGCTTTAATAACCCAATGAGATGGATTGATAAAGATGGACGTGACCCAGGAGATCCATTTAAATCTAAAGTTGGTGCTGCCAATGATTTTGCAAAGTATTATAACGGAACATCAGTTGTTACAAATAATGAATTTGCATCAACAATATATCAAAATTCGAATGGAACATATTCTTATAATGTTGCCCGTATTGGAGGAAAAGGATGGTCTGCTACAAATTATGACATACCAAAAGGGGCAACTAGAGAAGGGGCTATCCATACACATGGAGGAGATGACCCAGATTATGGACTCGGTAGTTATGATTTTTCAGATGAGACTATAAAAGGAGATGGGACTGGAGATAAAGCTGCTGCCGAAAAGCATGGGCAGAATGAATATGTTGTAACTCCAGGAGGCGAGTTATTAGAATACGACGTAAAGTCAAAAGAGACATTAAACCCTGTTGGTGCAGCTACAGATATTCCTAGTGATCCCGAGTCTGCTGCAAGAGGAAAAAGAGTAAATCAGGTTGATGCTAAAGATACTAAACCATATTATATTGATAGACGAAATATAGACGAGAGACCCTTTAGTGTAGTTGATGAATACAATAAACCAGAAAATAAAAAGAAATAATCATGAAAAAGAAAATAATTTCATTTTTAGTGGTTCTATTAATAACATTGAACCTCTATTCGCAGGAGTGCCATAGAACAGCCCCCAAAGACACAGTAAATACAAATTATGTTCCGAATGAAGAAACCGCTAAAAAAATAGCAGAAGCGATTTGGCTTCCAATATATGGAGAAGAAGTCCTGGCACAAAGACCATACAATGCAATATTAGTTAATGATATTTGGAAAGTTGGAGGGCTTATGCCTTGTCGTGATGAGCCTGGTTGCAGAGGAGGTACTGCCTACATTGAAATCCGAAAAAGCGATTGTAAAATACTGAAGGTTACGCATGGAAGATAAGACTTTAAGAATATTAGGATTACAATAAAGTATGTGAATTACTACTAACGGCTACACCTCAAAATGAGTAGCCGTTTTAGTTTCCTACGATGGATCCGCATAGTGAAAACTATTATAGTTGGTCGCCAATCTCTCTTTAGTTTTCTCTCTAAAATCTAATAATTCGAACATTGGACGTTAAATATTCAAGATCATACTAAAAATCAATTTTGATTTTATTTTTTTATATATTGGAATTACAAAAAGAGTTTCTTTAACCTTGTTGCTCTAATTAATAAACGTACATATTAAAGATAATGAAAACTAAACTTTTACTGATTGCTATTAGCTCAATTTCCTTGCTACTTACCTCCTGCGATAAAGATGAAATGGAAAAAGGTGGAACCAGTGGTGGAGGTATGAATGGTGATGCCATGACAATTTCATCCATTCCAATAATTAGGTCTTCGAATCTAAATGCTGGTTGGGGTATTGTAAATGTGAATGTAACTGATTCAAAAGGTGAGTTGGTTTTTTATAAATTAGTAGACACTTCACTAGAGATAAGTCCGACTATAAATGGGACACAACTACCCAAAGGAGTTTATTCTATCGAAATTTCAACACAAGATGGCAAAACTGTTCAAAACGATAGTTTTACTGTTGAATAACTTTTTCTAAACAAAACGGTTTCG